>JBDSDL010000093.1:0-3097 GCA_039920585.1 Nitrospiraceae bacterium
TGGCCCACGACTCCATTCTCCAAATATCGATCAAGCTTTTCATCAAAGTGTTCAATTGCGTTACGGAGATCCCTAGAACGGAGTGGGCTGTCTTCCGAGATACCAAACGCTTCTCGAAGTTGAGCACCGCGCCACTCATGTGCGCTACGAACAGGCCAAAAGTAGCGTGACAAAGCGCCAGCTTGAACAATGATATTCTGCAGTTCGGTTAGAAGATACTGTACCGGCAGGGCAGAAACAGGATCTTCAGGACTGTTCTCCATCACAACATGCATGACGGCATTAACTTGTAACACCGATCGTGCAGCCGACTCCGCATTAAATAGCATGCTCCGAATATAGAAGGCTTCGTAGGGAGGCCATATTGCTTGTGCGTAGGATTCGCTCATCAGCAGGCCTTGAAGCGACAGTTTTGGCTTCGTATTGCTGAGGGATTCTTGCGCGCGCCTAATCTGTTGTCAACACGCTAGTCCGAGAAACGGGACCGGTCTATGCGCGACCGGTCCCATCTCCATACTCTCAGGAAGTATGCGGCATCAAGCGACTTGCGCCAAGAACGGCGAGGCTGATTCCATACGCCATGCATCTAACGGGCAATGGTCCCTCCAAGCTCGCTCGTGATCTCTTCTGGGATGGGGGCTGATTGATCTTCCACTGCGCGCGTCCAACGAGGGCCTTCGGAGGCCGCGCGTTGCGCGAGCACAGAAGATCATCAGGCTCCATCCCCTCCTCTGTTCTGCGAGCAAGAAGGGCACCTGGCCGCTCCCTCACTATCCTTCCGCTTCATAGCGCCGAGGAAGGGGTGCCGCGGGAGGCGCCCAAGCGAGAAGCTGCATGCTTCCTTCATCCTAATTTCGGAGGCTTAAACGGAGCGAACGATTTTGACTGCCACATCGCTCTCAATTCTTCCCACTGGCGAAACCTTCCCCTCTCGTTCCTTGCGCACAATCCGCTCGATCTGGACGATCGCGCCGCGATGCCAGCTATCGAGCTCCGCATTGTGAGTAGAAGCCTTTCGATCCAGCCGACCGACTTCAGGCCGCCCTGTTTCGTTGCATAGCCAGGCTCGCTTCTCCCCCTTCAATTCTCGTAGTTCGCTCACGACCCGGAAGGTCTGTGGGCTCCGCGATACAATGGTGCGACCGTCTGTGCGCAACAGCAGATAGGAAAATTTCAACGCGTCTTTAATGAACCCCACCTCCCGGTCGAGTGCAGCAATTGCGGGAGGCGTCTGCCACGGTCGCTCTTCATGACACCAATCGTCTGGATGGTCTAAAGCAGGACAGGCCCCCTCGTGCAGGCAAGGGCTATAGACCGTACAGAGGCCCTGCTTGAGCAGGTGATTACGCACCTGATGCAACGACCTGGCTGTCTGCCGCAAGGCCGGCTCGACGATCATGATAGTGCCGTGCGGTGCGAGAAACGGCAACAGTTGTGCGACAACCCCAGCCTGCTCTGCCGGAGGGTTGGCCGCCGTAGAAAAAGATTCATTGAGGCAGTTCGCCATAATAATGAGATCATACGGTCCGCCCCGCACAATCTGTTTGCCGAGCTCTCCTTTGAGCGGATGTTCCAGATTGCCCTCGACACAGCGGAGACCTGCGTTGGGTATTCCAATCTCGTTGCAGTAGGCCTCCCACAACCTCTTCGCGTCCTGCAAAGATGCTTGGGACGAGTCGGCAGCCAGGACCGATACAGATTTCGCATGATCCGGACTGTGATGCCACAACCAATCCAGTAGGGCTACGGATCCAGTTCCTGGGCCACAACCGAGATCGAGCACCGCCCTCGGTCGGTCTGGTGTTTCATGACTACTGTCGTTCGGCAGCTCATCCAGTAGAACTTGGATTTTGGAGAAGTTCACAGGGAGGAAATACGATAGATAGGCGGCAGCGTGTGCGGGATCATCCAGGTAACGGGGTGGCAATGATGGGCGTGCGGTCGTGAACAAACGTGAAAGATTCACGACTGCCCGTGCCAGTGCGTCACCACGAAGATCCCTTTCTGGCGATATCCTTGCCAGAACCTTGAGAATTTCCGATGACAGACCAGCCGATTTCTTCTCGTTGAAGGGTTGCATGGGCATAGTGTAAGCTGACGGCGATTAGGAGGACAACCATGACAGACGCAATTTTATTGGCCTACAAAGATGTGGAACGCTCGATGGAACGATTCACCCTGCTCCTACAAAGCCACGTGGAGACGATGGGTGCAGCCTCTTCCCATAACCCCGACCAAGTCTTCCGCTTGTCGCAGGGCTCCAAAGCGATGAGGGATAGCGCGATGATCTATCTCTCCTATGCTAAATACGTCGCCTATGGCATGCCGGAGACTGAAGAGATGGTGCAAGACGAACTGCAGGGGTGAATACCGTTAAACGGTAACTGTTATTCGTTGAACGCAAGACGAACTTCGAAACGATTAACCATTCACGTATAACGCACCCGAGCTGAAAATAAAAAGGCCCGATCCTGCGAAGGATCGGGCCTTTGCTATTCAGCTCAAGGGTGTCAGATGCTGCGCATGAAATGGGCTACGTCATCCTGATTGACAGCACCACCCATAATCGAAGACTGAGCGACATTACTCGACTTCTTCCCTGTCAGACCGGACTCAACTTCGTCCACGATCAACTCCACCGGCATCGATTGACCGCCATACACACGCGGCCCACCGATGATCTTGGCTTTAGAGTACCCGTATATCGCGGTGGCCACTTCCTTTGCCAGCCAGCCAACATAGTTGAATTCCGGAATGACAATGAGCTTCGCTTTGCCACAAAGCTGCCGTAATTCCTTCGTCGGAAACGGACGAATCGACCGAACCTTGATCAAGCCGATCTTGATACCCTTTTCTGCGCAAATCCGAACGGCTTCCCGTGACTGGGCCGCGGCGCTGCCTGAAGCAATAATCACCGCCTCAGCATCGTCCACATTCTCAGCTGTGAGCAACCCGCCCATATACTGATTAATGTACTTGCGTGACCGTTCGACTGCTGCCCACACTTCCTGTTGCCAGACCGCATGGATGTTGTAGGCCATGAAGTTCGACTTCTGGACCGGAGCGTCACGTGATAAACGAGCAGGAGGGTTCTCCG
>JBDSDL010000094.1:0-2295 GCA_039920585.1 Nitrospiraceae bacterium
ACCACCCCGCTCAGATTCACGACACCGCGCTCGGTATCGACATCGATACGTGGGAAATTCGAGACGCGGTCGCTCGTCAACTTCGTTTGCACGGCAGTGGAAATTGAGGCATCGCTCATCGTCTGGCTGACCGTTTTTCCGGTGGTGGACTGACACCCACTTAGCGCCCCCAGAAGTGCAAGCATGGCACACGACACGACATACCACATAGGAGACCTCCTCGGTTTGATGTGAACCTTATAGAGGACTGTACTGCGGTTCCGATAGACAGCGGAGCTAGGCATGTGCCTAGTGGGTGATCTTTGCTCAATGAAGACGATTCCAGACGGTCGGTGAAACCTTGATTGAATCAAGGATGATCGTATACTTAACGAAAAGGCAGGCTCCACTCCAGGAGGTGATTCAGTTGGGGAAGATTGGTTGGCAGGGTCGAATAGAGGCCCGCTTGGGACAGTGGACCACCGTTGCTCACTATCATCTCCGATGGGCGACGGCGCTTTAGTCCTGCTCCATCAACGGTAAAAAATCACTCTGGCTTTGCCGGCTAATGCTGTCGCTATGTGTACGCAATCCCCTGGCAAGAGCTTCGGGTTTTTTTTGCCTATGCGCTGCGCCTCTAAGGCAATGCCTTCTGTCAATGGTCGAATTTTTAGTCTTTCCGATTGAAGACAGCACGAGACGATACGCGCTAGGGAAGGCGTACCGATACCTGAAGGTTTTTCGTTTCAGCCTTCCCTTTCAAGTTCAGAAAGCAGGGTCTTCGCTTGCCGGACATAATAGGCATACTCAGGTTGGGATTGGTAATTGAGAATCGTCCGGAGAAGGTCTTTGGCCACGTCAGGTTTTCCTATCTCTATGGCAGCGGATCCGGCCCGCAGGGCACAGGCGGCAGCCATGGCTTTCACGTCCACCGCTGAGCGGGCTGCGGGAGTCGACACGAATTGTTGAAGATCGCTTGGCAAAGGAAGAATAAAGGCTTCATGGCCGAGCGAACGATTGGCCGCGTGTGTCAAGATCGCCGCAGTCGCTCTCAACTCGTCGATATTGGTGGTGGTTTGGCAACGAGAGTAGCTACTCCACAGGCTCATGAAACTTCCGTTCTCGAGGGTGCTTGTTTGTACTGTCTGCCCTGTGTGGCATCCAGTAACTGAAACCAAGAGACCCACTAACATCAAGCCAAGCGTCTTCATGTTACTTCAACGTCCGTCTCGTTTTGGCCGAGCACATTGAGGAATCGATAGCAAATGTTACTGCAAACAGTAGACCAAAACAAGTTTGAACAACCCACTGATTAACAATTTCGAAAATAATTATTTAGAAATGGAATTGTGTTTCAAATAACGGACGCCGAGGCGCGGCATACATAGATGACTTCATCAGCTGCTTCTTCGGTCCCCTGCCACTCAACTAAGGCGCGAGCCACCACCGGCTCTTGTCGAAGCCTCTGGAGGCTCTGTCGAACTTCGGTTTGAATGGCGAACAAATTTTGGATTGCCTTTTCCGATTGGAAAACACTTGCAGTTGTGAATGTGCATTTCAGTTGGGAGACTGCGATCTCAGACACGGCAACTAGCGCCGCAAGGAGCGATTCTCCGAGATCGACGAGTCTTTTTCGTTGTTCCCTGCCCCTTTCCTATGGGTGTCCGGGGAAATCGTTTCACTCAGGCGACGCTCGGGGGCGAGGATACGCCCTGACAGCGCGAGTTAGTTATGCGGGGTGACTCACCGAGAAAGTGCTGGCTAAGGACGGTGGTGGAGGGCACCTGCGTTTACGAATTTTAGACAGTCCTACCTCGGACAACCTAACCCCACAAGAAACCACAAACCATGATGCTCCTGACATGGGGGAAGATGGGGCTGGTTTGTCCTGTCCTGGTAGCAGCGTGGCAACAGATGCAGATGATGAAAGCAGAAAATAATTGATCGTCTCTTCCTCCGCTGACATGATGGATTGCTCGATCGTGACCGTGCCGTCTTCGCTGAGGAGTTCATCCAAGTTGTAGGGATGAGCTGGGACGGTCGGGGCGCCTATGAGAAGTGGATGCACCAGAAAGACGATGAGACAGCAGATTAATCAAATAGCGGATGAAGGCTCAACATGACGAAGATTCTCGTCATAGACGATGATGCCCGCGACCGGGAGCTCCTAGTTGCCGTCCTAGAGGAAAGAGGATATGAAGTTATATTGGCAGACAATGGTGGGGCAGGGTTGAGGTTATGTCACCGGCGAACTCCTGATGCTGTCGTGTTGGACCTCAATATGCCTGGAATAGACGGTCGCAGCATACTGCGGCA
>JBDSDL010000095.1:0-8343 GCA_039920585.1 Nitrospiraceae bacterium
CATCATGTCGTACAGGCCTGGAAGAACGATCCCTGGAAATTGGCACGATAGACGGGAGAGAAGGGAGGGTAAGGTGGGTCGAGTTGCTCGCAGACTGCCCTGAAAAACTGTTGTGAAAAGCGTTGTGAAATAAGTGGGGAAACAGGGGGAAACAGGGGGAAACCTGGCTGTAGATCTCGCGCAGGATCATCTAGTCAAATTGCTGCCTAGACTGTTGCCTAGGATTGTCATTGGGACCTGGAAAGTGGAGCTGGCGAGAGGAATTGAACCTCCAACCTGCGGTTTACAAAACCGCTGCTCTGCCATTGAGCTACGCCAGCCTGCGAGGAATATCACCCACTTACGTGAGCGATGTCAACCGAAGAAGCCGTAGTGTGCCCGTTTTGTGCCCGTGACAGAAGGCGACGTGTCGCGTCCTGAATGTCCGACTCGCTGACGATCGCATACCGCCGATAGATGGATTCGGTCTTGTGCCCGCTGATCTTCATCGCCACCGATCTCGGCCCGCCACCCCGTTCCATATTTCTGAATGCCGATCTTCTGAAATCATGGCGCAGCATCCCCACCAAACCCACTTTATCACAGGCCTGAGACCAGGCTTTTCGAAAGTCATGCACCGGCTGCTCGGTGTAACAGCCACGCAGATGGACGAGCAGCTGCGGCAGGACACGCCCGAGTTTGCGAGACAGAAGTTTCACCCGCCCGATCTGTGCCGAGACGAGCGTCTTCAATTCTGGCATCATATAAACGACCTGTCCCTCATGGTTTTTCGTCGTGCCAGGTTCGAGCCGCGTGCCGACCTCCAGATTGATCTGGCTCAACTGCAACGACATCACTTCGCTACGACGCCACCCATATAACCACATGATGGTCACCGCGAATTGCAGATCCTACGGGAGGTGTTCCGTACTGCGAGGAACTGCTGTACTTCAAAGAATCCTTGCTGTGGTTTGGCCTCTTTGAGCAAGTGAATGAGGGGACGCCGAAGAACCTTCCCATGCTCCAGGCCTAGCTTGCAGGCCGTGCCGAGCACACTGAGTTCCCGATTGATCGTGCCATTCGCCAAGCCTGCGACCTGGCGGTGCTGAACATAGGCAATCAGCACAGCCCCGTCGATGCCGCAGCCCGTCGCCCAGTGGTGGTGCGGTCGTCCATCAATTTCTGCAGTCGGTTCACAATTGATCAGTCACAAGACTCCGCAGAGCGTATCTTTAGAACTAGCTGTGCACATCTACCAAGGAGGCGTTCATGGTCTCGAAACCCAAAGTGGTCGGGGTCCTAATGTGTGGGTGCTTGCTGGGCCTGGGTCTGTACCTAAATGGCAGCCATACCATCAAGGGCGAAGTGCTGCGCGTTGAACCCAGTGCCTATTTCGTCCAGCAATATGACGGTGATCAAGTGAGCGTGCATACCGATGCAACCACTCGCATGACAGGAACCATTCGCACAGGCGATCATATTGAGGCGAAGGTGACCGCTCAGCGCCACGCGCTGGCGATTCGCCAGGCCAAATAAACCCGTGACCTGTCAGCGGACAAGGAGAGCCCCCCATGCTTCCTGTTAACAAAGAGGTCCTGAGTTTCATCCGCGCCTGCGAAGACCTTTCCGCCCTGTTGGATCGCGGGAACCCGCTCACGCCTGAGGAACGAGACCTCATTGAGGTCAGCGGCAATGAGCTGCTCGATAAACTGATGCCAGCCTAGCGTTGTCATTCCTCTGTTCGTCCACTCACCCTGGATAATCATGCACTCGCTGGGTTCTTCGCTCCAGACACAACAAAGGCCCGATGCCGGCCAAGCATCGAGCCTTCGGGTGATTCCGTGATGGTCCCCAGGCGAAGCATGTCCCACGTGGCTAACGTGGCTTAGGCCGTGGTTCCATCTCGGTTTCTTTGACGTCATCTTAATCCTATCGTCCGCCCCAAATGGATGCTACTAGGAAATTCCCTAGACCCCTGAAGTCTACGCCGCAGGCTGCGGATCGTGCGTCAGCGCGGGGAGCACCACCGGTTCCTGCACCAGGCTGCACAACCGATCGGCTTGTGTTTGTAACGTTCGGTCGACCGCCTTGGTATTGAGCCGCGCATAGATGGCGGTATGGGCCAGGTGATCATGGATTCTCTCTGTACATGAACACTGTCTTAGCTGGAGGCGTTTTCCTGCAGATTCCCCCACACCGCCTTCGTCCAGGATCCGATCGGCGCCTCTATGACAAGCCATCGGAAGCCCTCAACTGCTTGGAACATATAGAACACCTGGCACTGACACGATGTGCCGATCCCCTGGCATCCTTTGTGCGCTTTAGCCTGACACCTGAATGGTACAACTCCAACGACAGCCGGCTTAGCAAAGGAGGTGGCTTATGATGCGGCGAGAAGTGCAGGAATATATGCGCGCGAGCGCCAAGCTGTTCGGATTGGCGTTTGAAGAGGGTGCGCTGACTCTGACAGAACGCGCGGCCATTGTCTCCTATGCCCAAGAGGTCGAAAAGAAATTTCTTCCGTCTCGTGAGGAGGGCGCCGTGCGGTTGTCGGCAGCCCTCTCGACATACCTCTGATTCAGCCCACATGAGGCAGACGGGCCACACCTCAGCATTGGTCCGCTCTAGCAAAGGAGGGGTGCCATGGCCTATATGACCACATCCATCGCATCGCGCATTGACCAGTGTCGATGGCAGAGCACGCAAGCATGTGCACCACTGGAGATTGCAGAATGGCGCGCCGAAGCGGAGGGGCTCCAGGATGCTCTCCTCCATCGAGATCAGACGACCCAGTATCAGCAGGGTTCGCCCAGTGTGTTCGAGCGGTATGCGCTGGGACTCCAGGACGGGCAAACAGTGCTTCGCATTGCCGCGGTGCATCAACATGCTGCATCCCCCGTCCACCAGGCGGGGACAGAGAGTCATGCGAGTAGTTACCGCATGGGTGACGTGAGCACGAGACACATGCCGAGGCTTACGAGGCGTGGCAAAAAAATAATGGGTCGTGTGTCGAGCCACGGAGGCTAACCTCGTGCTTGGAGAAAAAATTTAGAATAGACTCCCACCAACGCATGGCGTGGGTCTTCTCGTCGGCGGTCTCGCTGTCCGCGCTGCAAAGAAATCTTTTTGCGTCCCAGGACTGATGCTGAATACTGCTCACGCCCATACCAAGCGAAGGCGCATGCAAAGAGACAGCGCGAGGCGGCTAAGATAGAGAAGGGTCCGAGGAAGGTACGAAGAGGGAAAACGAAATTGCGAAACTCTGGACCAACAGCGAAGCGAAAGCGGAATCCCTCCAATCTTGCCATAAAGGCTCGCGCCGTGGTCTCACGGAATCCCAGCAAGCAAAATCCTGCGAGGAAGTCTCCGTAGCAAGACTGGCCATAACAGGTCGCAGGTCACACAGCCTCTGCGGGTTCTCTTTCACCACTCCCACGGCGGCACGTGAGTCGGATCGACTGCCTGAGTGCGCAATAAATGGATTCCCGGTCCCTCATGCCCCGCCTGTTTTCCCGCCGCCCATACTAATGCATCGTACATACTTTAGGCATCGTCGAGGAGCGCGAGGAGTGGCCGTGGTAATGTAAGGAATGTGTATAAAAGTGACCGGATTCATGGGCTGGGCTCGTGTATCGTCAGGTCACAAGCCATTTTGCGCCATCCCTAGCTAAGTAAGACTAGGGAGTTTCTCAGTCTCTCAAACGGCTGCGCGATCTAACTAATGGGTTTAATGCGGTTAACTAAAGGGGGTGTGCGATGATCAAAATCCTATCGGTTGTTGCCGGTTGCATCTTATAGTGGAGTGGGCTGGCCCACGCCGCCCCGATCGATTTGACCGGTTTCAAGGGACTGGAGCAAGCCAACCTAGTGGCCGGAGAACATGGCCAGCAAGGACGCGATAATGCGGCGTTCCGCCATACGCCTGGCTCGCCTCAGAATGGGAGCTTCACGCTGCCACCTTCGACGATATTGGGAGCAACACTCGATAGCCCGACGACAGTTCAAGGCAGCAACTCTCAAGCTGCGTCTGTGCCCGAACCCTCCTTACTTTTGACACTCGGTTTAGTGCTGGTTGGCCTCATGTTGTGGCGCTCCCGGAAGAGCCAATTGCAATAGCTACGTGAATGAAGGGTCGACCTGATCTGGGCGGCCCTTTTTTATTCCGCATACTAACGGGGCGTGTTTCGCTCGCTTGCCGTAGGCGCGTCCTGTTCTCCGGGCAGTCGATACCACTGAGGCGGATACGTTCAGGGTATTGGTTGTGCAGAACTTCGATAGTGTCGCCGTCGAGGGCGGAGATAACGGGGCCGGTGAAGTCAGCGTAGGCTTCTAAGTTTGAAAGACCCAAGAAAATTACAATGCCAAGAACAATAAATTTATTCACATTACATCTTTAACCTATAAACGCTCAAATAGGACAGCGGATTTAACCAGCCAGGGACTATATTAGTTCTCCCTCGTCCATGAACTGAGAATCACACTCTTTACACCAAGTGCAATATTGCCTATTCAGGATTTCTAAGTCAGCATCAACACTTCTCATTTCGAAATCCTGCTCTGAATACGGCTTGCCGCATTTCTCAGAACACATGGGTGGTCTAATAAGCTGTCAGCGAGGCTCTTGCTCAGACATTCAGCTCAACTCCTAATGATTTAAACCCCACCAGGCTCATTTCTGCTTCGCCTCAATCTTGTAGTTGATCTGCGAACATACGTCTCGAACCTGTCCCTCAATCCTCCGTGGAAGGGCCTCACCCTGCCGACTGAGTGCCAAGCACACAGCACTGGTATCCGTGTGCAAGCGGCGCTTGATGACCCACCGCTTCCGCACGAGGTCTTTGACCACCTCACTCAATGTCGGCTGTGTCACGCGAAGCGCAGCGGCGGCGTCTGTTAGTTTGGCCTCGATGTGCCGTTGGCGATAGAGGATCACGCCTGCTTGGAGCGGCGTCACACGGATCGGCTCCAGACTTCTTCTGAACTCGCCCTGCAACTGCAACACCAGTTCGAGGAGTGTCAGCTTCTCATGGCCGTTGTGCTCGACACCGCGCATGGTCAGTGTGTCGTCCCCTTCGGCAGTCGCTTGACCCATCTCAATAATCCGCCCCAACCGCTCCAACAGGTTTGCGACTAATGCGAAGTCAGCCCGTTCCTGTTGAGCAGCTCCAGGATACCATCGATGATTTTATTCTCAGTTTCGGTGAGCAGGTACGGCTAAGGGAAGACGGTTTCAGGAATGTTGGCACGGGGATTCTTGCGGCGGAACTCGGCGATGATGTCGTAGAGGTCGTGCTTCGTGCAGAGGTCCTTCTGTTCCAGCAGTTCGACGATCGCGGCGATCTCCCACATGTTGGAGACGGTCGCCTCTTCGATGCTCATCGTGTCGCGTTTGGGGCGTTCGTTGCTCATTTCGTAACCTTGTCTACATCAGAGGTTGCGTGCGGCAAGGAGTGATCGTACAGCCGCATGCAAATTTCCATACACCTTGACCAACACTCCCTGGTGCAACTGGTCTCCACTTGGTTTCGTCGGAGTTGTTCCACACCCCATTCCCGTGTCCCATATTGCCCGAAAACCACGTCACCGGAAGCTCATGTTGGCGCTCTTCTGCACAGTCGAATTCGTTTTGCGCTTTGCTAGACAAAAACGAGATGTCCGCTACAGTTTGTATGGTCGTGTAGTCGGTCAAGGCCCACACCTTCACCAGATCCCCGTTGCGGCGAATGGTATCTGGATCGACGTACACAGTATAACCACCAAGACTCTCGGAGTAGCCAATCGCCACCCAATCCGCATACGCTGGTCCACTACTCAGCACCAGGAGGGTGATCAGAAGCAGTCGTGTCATTGAGAATCCCTCGGTCAGTCATGGTCACTTATTTCTGGGGCGGCTTCCACTCCCGCGCCTGCTGTCGCGCTTGGAAGATCTGGGCAGGGGTCATGTGTTTAGAAAGTGCATCACGATGCTCGGTCCCTAATTCATCTCCGTTCGCTGCCCCCAGGATGTACCACCGTAGAGCCAGGACAACATCCTGCGTCACGCCGTTGCCACGCTCGTACATGAGCCCAAGTTTTGTTTGTGCCAATGCATTTCCGTGACTTGCGGCCACACGAAACCAGAACAAGGCCTGCTGATAATCTTGCCGTCCTCCATGATCGGTTAAATACAAATCTCCCAAGCCGGTTTGGGCTTCCGTGCGCCCCTGAACAGCGGCCTTCTCAAACCACTGCCGTGCTTGGATATAGTCCTGGGGCACACCATGACCCTTGAGGTACAGTTGGCCGAGGTTGACTTGGGCCTCCGGATTCCCCTGCTCGGCAAGCGGTCGCCACTCACGCAAGGCTGTTGCGAAGTCTCCACGGTTGTAGGCATCCTCGCCAGCTTTATAATCGGCCCATGCAGGCACGGCAAGACAGACGATCGACAGCACAACGGTGATGGGGAATCGGAGCGACATGCGCGTTGGGGCCTCGCGGGGAGGCGTATTGTAGGAGGGAGACGATGGAAGGCGCAAGGTCTGCGATGGGAAATGGGGGTAATTCTTTGGCTTATCTGTTTTCGTTAGGTCATCCCATCTATCAAACACGAATCTAGCCAACCGTAGCAAGATTGCCAGTGACGTAAACGCTTCGTTTTCTTCGATTCCCGCAATTCTTCCGTGCGATGCAACGTCCCGCCAGTATTTGAGAAGATTCAGATTTGCTCGAAACTCATCCTCGCTTACTCATTCTGTGGTTGCGGGAGGGGGAGTGGAATCGTCAGAGGTGTCGTTGTGGTTCCATCAAGAGCTTCGTCGAGGACTCGAAGAGACTCATTGAGAAGGTCCGATGCACAGCTCAGCGTGACGTGAATTTGTTGGAGCGCCTCCTCCCATCGCCCCGCCTGGTAGAGGGTTTGAAAACGGCGATGATGTTCATCCATGATCGCGTGCTTCGCATCCATCATGAGACAATCGACGGCTGTCATAGATGCCTCCCATTCGTGTGATCACGGTGGCAGCGTAACAGACCTATATCTGGACAACAATGATACGAATGGTGGGTAGGTTGGTCATGTGATCGTGTGTCCATAAGCTATCGGTAGCAGCAGCTCTTCCTTTTCTCATTCGCTTCTTCATCGATAACCCCGGGTTCGCAGGACATCCAACCCACAGTATTCATGAAAGTATCTACTGCAACCGCGATACGCCGCTGTCAGGCCTGACGGCAGACAGGCACGCCACTCGATACAGAATTTACACAGTATTAACGAGGCATTAACAGGACTGGAATCTGTCCCAGTTAGGCTAGGACCATGACACAAACCACAATGGACCAGACTCTTTCGAACGGGTGGCACAAGCGATTTATGGACACCCTCATGGCCTATGACATCACACGTGCATGGGAAGCGGGTACGCGATTTATCCTGAGCCTACTGACCCTGACGATTCTCATCGGATTGGCAGGCGGCGTTGTCAAAACGTTTCTTGACCTGCGGCTTCTTCTGTCTGCAGACGTGGAGGTGGCCCTTCGGCAGGTGTTGGTCGATACGCTGACCTTGCTGGCCGTTGTCGAAGTGTTGAAGACCACCCTTGCATACTGTTCTGAGGGACGCGTCAGGGTCACGTTTATCATCGATACAGTCCTTGTCGTCATGCTGACGGAGGTGATCTCGCGATGGTTCACGGGCGGGGAGTGGCATCAATTCGCGATACTGGGAGGCATCTTACTCACGCTGGGTCTCATGCGCATCGTGGCCGTCCGATATAGCCCGGCAAGGACGATTTCCACGCAACAGACTGATCAACTACAGTTCTCATTTCCATAATCTCACAGCAGGAGGTACCGATGTCTACCAGCCTCTGTCCTGAATCACCTCCGGGTGTTCATCCTGTCCAACGTGAGGGCAATGATCCCGATGCCCTTGCGGCGACCATTCTCGACCATCTCAATGAACAGACCGTCATCAGTCTGGACTCGCTCATTTGTCTCATGCCTCACTACACGTGGAACCAAATCTTTCACACCGTCGATCAACTCGCCCGATGCCACAAGATCATCCTTCGCCGGCATCGATTCGACTACATGCTTTTCTCGATCAACTTTGTGGCATAACCGCACCGATCAGTCTGCCTGCGTTATCGGAAGGTGAAGGCTGAGGCCAATGCTGAGATGATGGTCGTCAGGTATTGGCTCAACCTTGACTTCGGCCTCAGCCTGTCTCAGAAGGATCAACGTGAGGATCAGAAGGGACTAACTTGTTGGGAGGTCGATCTTAGAGGATCCCGGTGGAATCGTATGGCGAATAATCTTGCCTTCTACGAGATAGACGACCAATTCGGCAATGTTAGTGGCATGATCGGCTATCCGTTCGAGGTATTT
>JBDSDL010000096.1:0-3156 GCA_039920585.1 Nitrospiraceae bacterium
CGAGTCCTATACCTCCAAACTTTTAGAAGGCGGGGTTGATCGAATTCTCAAGAAAGTGGTGGAAGAAGCCGGAGAGGTCGCAATTGCTGGCAAGGGTGGAAAGAAAGACGAGATCGTGTACGAAACGGCGGATCTGTTGTTCCACACCTTGGTAGTGTTGGGATACCACGGCATCACGCTGCAAGAGATCTATCAGGAACTAGCGATTCGGTTCGGGAAGTCGGGCTTGAGGAAAGGATCCACCTCATGAGCGACTGCCTCTTTTGCAAAATCGTTGCGAGGACCATTCCGGCAACGCTCGTCTATGAAGACGATATGGTCGTCGCATTCGACGATATCAATCCCCAAGCACCGACTCATACGCTCGTCATCCCCCGAAAACATGTGATCTCGATTGCTGAGCTAGAAGATTTAGATGTTGGGCTGCTCGGACGGTTGATGCTGGCTGGCAACAAGATTGCAAAATTGAAGGGAATTGCCGATTCCGGTTATCGCTTCGTCATCAATACCGGTGCGAATGGCGGCCAGACTGTGTCTCACCTTCATCTCCATGTTTTAGGCGGACGACACATGGCTTGGCCTCCCGGCTGAATACTGATGTTGAAAAATCCCGCCAGCTTCGTTCTTCGTCGTTCGAAGCCCTCGTACCCTGCTCGCGTACGCCTTGCTTCTGGGGGTGGGAGGTGGAGGACGTCCGATTCATGTCGTCATGGCGCTGATCAATGGTCACAGGATTTCTTGAGGAGGGCGTAAGAAATGAAATGTCTCCATGGTATGGGGCGGATGGAGCGGAGGACGGCTCCATCCGGCTTGGATCGGAAAGGGTACCATGTAATCCTGGGATGCCATTCCAGCCTGGGTCTGCACCCAATGTGGCGAGCCCTACTTTGAAGCCAAGGAAGTGGAACTGATTCAGAAGCGCGTACTGCGTTGGAGCGCGAAGGTGCGGCGCTAGTTGGCGCGGGACCTCCAGTGGCGAAATCGTAAACAGGATCTCGCTCATCGTCGGGGCCATCACCGAAGGGCTCAAGGTGGCGGCGTGGGTCGACAAGTATCTGCAGGCCGGCGAGTCAGCCCAAAACGCACTGTCGTAACCATTCCTCGTCGTTATCCCGCTCACACATGGCTGTGTCCCCATTCCTTGCCGAGTTTGGCTGCTAATTGTATGAGTATTCGCTAGAATAGCGCTGTGTCGGTCTTCGAACCCATATTCCAAATATTGAATACGGCGGAAGTGCGCTATGTTGTGGTTGGCGGTCTTGCCACGGTGTTGCATGGATATGCCAGGTTGACTGCTGATGTCGATTTGGCCGTCGATCTCGCGCCTGAAGAAGCCACGAAAATGATTCAAGCCTTGGTGACGAAGGGTTTTCGTCCTCAAGTGCCGGTGTTGCCTGAAGAGTTTGCCAATCCCGCAGTGCGAGACGTATGGCATAGAGAGAAGCACATGCGTGCCTTTTCACTCGTTGATCCGACCAATCCGATGCGGGTGGTAGACTTGTTGCTGAAACCGGAGGTTCCCTTTGAGGAATTGTTGGCTCGATCTCAGGAGGTTATCTTGAATAGGACAAAGATCAGAATTGCGTCGATCGACGATCTGATCGCCTTGAAACGGCACGCCGGCAGGCCACAAGACTTAGCGGACATTGAGCAGCTGGAAACCATCCGACGACAAAAACGAGATCGCTGATATGGCCGACAAGCCTGTAGTGTCCTCAGACGTCGTGCAACCAGCGGCCTGGAATGCTGACGACCAAAATCTGCTTTCTGCGACGCTGTCTGCTACGCCGGCCCAACGTTTGGCCTGGCTTGAGGAAGCACTTCGCGTGGCCTACGAGAGCGGTGCATTGAAACCGAGAAGACTGATCGGAAAAGAGGAATGGGAGAGGGGAAGGTCATCGCCTCGTTAAC
This sequence comes from Nitrospiraceae bacterium, assembly GCA_039920585.1. GTDB lineage: Bacteria > Nitrospirota > Nitrospiria > Nitrospirales > Nitrospiraceae > Palsa-1315. Next base: position 1,912 of record JBDSDL010000096.1, read on the forward strand.
CGTCTTGACCATTGCTGAAGATCACAAGCTGGCCGCTCCGCTTAAGCCGGCAGTTAAAAAATCCTTCCAGCGTCACTCTCGTTTTTAATTCAAAGATCATAGGTCTGCCTGGTTAATCTCTTGTGCTCGCGAGATGCGCGGTCTCAGAAGAAGCATGAGAGGGCGGGCTAGAGGGTCTCCTGTGCTCGTGCAACGCGCGGTCTCAGAAGACCCTCGTTGGACACGCGCAGTGGGAGACCCCCTTACCCCGTCCTCAAGGGGGAAGATGGAAGAGTGGTGGTCGCTCGATGGGTCCAGTTAAGGGCAGCCTCAGCCTAGTTGGAAATCTTTTTGAACAGCCTGCGTTGACACTAAGTTAGCAAGAAAGTAGCCTGAGCCAGCATTTGTAGCGCCGAGGGGAGCAGTTGATGGAGTGTTATCCAGAAAATACACAGGTTGGTCCAGATGATTTTCGTCGCTCAGGTTGGAAGACGGTTCTCAGATCTACGCCCCGGGAAGGTTACGCTGACATGTGGCATGCGCTCTCGTTGGCTGCCCGACAGGCCGTGGAGGACAAGAAGACTGCCGAAGGAAAGATCCTTTGGCTATTGGCTGACGCATGTTCCATGATGTTGAATCCCAAGAGTGCCAATGAACCGTTCAAGCCGTTGATGGTAATAGACGGAAAGCCCTCTGCCTTGCCCGGAACTTTCCAGGAGGAGACCATCACCTTATTTTCACAGATTGCAGAAGAGGTTGATGATGTGTGGCTTAGGGCACGCCTCGCCGATTTGGCATGGCTTCTACGTCGTCCACGTGAGCTAAAGTTTGCTCTGTTAGCTATTGACGCCTACAGAGCGATTCCGCTTGATGCCGACAACTGGATCCGAGGTGGTCGAGAATGTTGGGATCGTGCCATACGGCTTGCCATCATGATCGGAAAAGGTGCAGGTAATCGACCAAAAGAAATGGAAACCAGCCTCCTGGATGCTCTTGAGAAAGCTACACCGGAAGATGGCTTTCTCGCTCTATCGTTGGCTAACCTATTAGCTGAAAATGGACTTGGGCACTCGAGGCAGAGCGACATTGCGAAGAAGCTGGAAGTGCTAGCCACGCATTACCAAGCGGAGGGCCATCTTCATCGCGAAAGAGATTATTTTGATGTTTCTGCTGAGTGGTTTCAGAAGTGTGGTGACAGTGCCAAAGCTATCGAAATGATCATTTGTGTTGCAGAGGGTTGGGTCAAGGAAGCAATAGCCAGAATGT
>JBDSDL010000097.1:0-7709 GCA_039920585.1 Nitrospiraceae bacterium
TACCGATGTCGCGAGCATAGGTCACCGACTTCTGCACCACATCCGATGCCACTTCCGATGGCGTCGTGACGACAATCGCTCCTGCCAGGTCAGGAATAAACCCGGCAATGACCGGCGGCTTGTCCGCTGCGGCACCCGGAGGGAGATCGACCAGCAGATAGTCGAGTTCGCCCCAAACGACATCGGCCAAGAATTCTCGAATGACATTCATTTCCATCAACCCTAACCAGACCGGGCTGACATCCATCGGCCCTTTCCAGCGAACCGGCGACGTGTCGTCCAGGAAGAAATCCATCGATGCGACTTTCACTCCGAGCGGCCCAACCGGCGGAATCGCGCCCTCAGGCGTCATCGTCAACGACTGACCGTGCAAGCCCAACATGCGAGGCACACAGGGCCCGTTCAAATCCACATCTAAAAGCCCGACCTTCGCTCCTTGGCGCGCAAAGGCCAACGCCAAATTGACCGTCGTCATGCTCTTACCCACGCCGCCTTTTCCGCTCATGACCACCAGCTTGTGCTTGATGCCGGCCATGCGAGCATGGACCTGTTTAGTATTTTCTGAAATCTGTGCGAGCACTTTGGCGTCGTCCGAATACTTCAAATTGCTAAGAATGGCCTTCAAATCTTTTTCAACCGCCATAACGGGAACCCCTCGCTAACTGTGCGAATACACAGAGGTTGACCGTAACACAGGGATTTCCGGGGAGTCAAACTCCGTACATCAGTCCCGCAGATGGGCACATTCCGATGCTTAACGTTTGAACTCAGCCGCGGCCCACCCGCTACACTGGCACAGCCATCGGTCACCAACCATTGTTAGGCCGTATGCTTCGGGGGCCGTTCGCCCTCCTTCGCTAACACCACCGAGTCGATATCCTGCGAGTGAATCTCCGACACGTGCTTAAAGAGAACCTTGCCTTTGAAGATGCGAAGCTCAGGCATCATCCGCACTTGCTCGCGCTCGTCGATGACGCCTGGCACCAGCCAGTAGGTCTTCGCGCGCCGATACTCTTCCCTGAATCGTGGCAGATACGGTGACCCCTCCGTGGGATTCATGCGATGGATTTGTCCGACTGTGAGAATCAGGTCGTCGTTGTACTCGTAGCCCGCCTTTTTCAGACGCTGTATGAAGATGTCGGTATCGACATTGATGTGCACCGAATACCCCGGTTCCTCACCGGGGATGTCGCCCTCAATGATTGCGATGCGGAGTTCCTCGTCGTCATCGCGCTCACCATAGCGTTCATGCCACCCGCGGAAGATTGCTCTTGCGGCATCCTCATCCTTGAACGCAAGACCGAGGACGGGAAGTCCATCTGGTCCCTCCGTGTAGAACGTCGCCTTCCATTTCGCCTTGTTCCACAAATCCACATCGATTGGTCCGGTGACAAACGTCGCTGGATTGGTCCTAACTTTCTTGTGTGGTAGCGCTCGCCGCGGCCCAAGCTCGGGCTTCGCTTGAGGAATCTCCGCAAGGCGTCGGTACAGCGCCTCGTAGGCGGCGGGCAACTCCAGGGAATAGATGGTCGCGCCGCGGATCGGAGTGGGAACGTGTGGACGGTCGGCGTCCTTCAGCACAACTGGAATGAACTTCACGTTCATCGAGCCGGCATCGTAAATGCGCTGGTAGATCAGATTGCCTTCCCACTGCACACCGTGCCCAACGCCGGGTGCCTCGGTACCCATTACCCGTCGACAGTACGCCTCCGTGCACACCATAAGGACATACCGACAGGCGCGGATCTTCCCGTCCATCCAGCGGGGCCATCCCTCGGGCGGAGAGTGCTCATACTGGTCGAGAATGCAGTCAATGCCGTCCTCTCTCAGGCGATCAGAAAACTCTCTAACAGCGGAGATGTGTTCGGGAGTGTCGTGGCTGTAACTCACGAATACTTCGTATTGCTCGGCCACGCGTTACTCCAGACTAGATGGCGCAGGAAGAGTACGGGTATCGGCCTGACGGCCCCGCGGATGGTCATCCGCTGGTTGGGGCGCTATCCTATGCAAGCCGCCTTGCCTCGTCCGGATAAAAGTACAGGTGCACGGCATCGAAGCCCTGCCCTACCGGAAATGGAGTCCCATCGCGCCAGCGAACCATACCAGAAGTCTGCGTTACATCTACCACGAGCAGCAACTCCACTCGAGCGATCGCCCTGCGGTAGTTGGATAGCTTCGATGCCTTTTGGTCTAAGACCGACTCCACGTTCTCGGCTGTCAACCATCCTTGCCAACCAACCGAGTTGTTGATGCAAACCCAGCGGCAGTACTGGCCAGCCTCTGTCGGCAACGACGTCAAGTGAAACGTGGAGCTGCGCACCTTGAACCGGATTTCTGCCCACAGCGCGGCAGGACGCGCTGCCTTGAGGCGATCAGCCAGGAGGCCGGTGTCGAAGCGATTGGAGATCTCCGCGCTGACGAGAAGCGGCAACCCGGACCGTGAGTAATAGTCAGACGCCAGTCGTCTTAGGTATTGCACGCGCCACGACTCAGCGGCCTTTGATGGCGACCCCGCCGATCCCTGATCTCGGAAGACCTGCGCAACCTCAAGGCCGAACTTCTCCTGCCCATCGGAAATGAGGAAGTCGGGAGATTCCCGCTCCTCGAGGATCACGTTGCCCGGGCCAAGCCGCTGCAGAAAGCCCTCGACAAAGATACGCTCTAGTACCTTTGACGCCATGGGGTAGCTCCAACAATTATTAGGCGGATCCGCATAAGCGGCGGATATTCGATTTCCTCGTTATCGAGGGCCTGGACGTATGGAACAAGAGGCGACCCCCAGGCAGGATGCTCAAAAAGTTCGTCCAGCAAGGCCGCAGCGAGTGAAGGACCGGAGGCGTACCCTCTGGGGTACGTTGAGGGCCTGAACGATGCGAGAACGCCGCTGGCGGGCTTTTTCAGCATCCTGCTAGATGGAATACTGAAAGATCGGTTTGGCCCCGATCGCCTGTGCCAAGACTCCGCGGCGTTTGAGTTCATCAAGAATCCGACGAGTGGCTGCATCGAAGTCTGCCGGGCCTGACAGCGCGATATCCGTATTGGGTGGGACTTCTTCGGGCGCTTTACTCATGTGAATGGCGATGACTGGGACCGGGTGGACGAGCGTCCTGATAGCCTGTGCCGCTTCAGCATAGGCCATGCCGAAGGGATTGGTCGTCGAGACGACAATCAACCCCGTATCGACAAGCAGCCGCGCCACTTCGCCATAGCGGCGAGCCATCTCGGTCGCCTGCCCTCGTTCATCCTCCGAAAGGTCTGCATCGAGGCCGCGGCGAAGATTCTCTCCATCGAGCAGGTACGCATGCCGGCCATCAGCGACAAGCCTCGCCTCGATGGTCCTGGCCAAGAAGGATTTCCCCGTATGCCGCCCTCCGGTCACCAACACAATGGCGGCTCGGTGACCATACTGCTGCGCGCGATCCTCAACGCCGACCTCACCCTTCACCCAGGCAAAATCGCGCTGCCGCGCTTCTTCGCGGAGAAACTCCTGATCGTCATGGACCAGCTCTGTGACAATACCGCCACCGGCGATGTCATACTCATCCACGAGGACAAACCGGCCAGTCGACTCAAACGAAGCCGAGAGGTCGAAGGCAACCGGCGTTTTGGCCCGAATCGTCAATTCAGCAACCTGATTCCTATTCACCACGCTGCTGCCTTGCTGCTGGGCCAAATCCATCGTGTCGATGATTCGATGAATGGTCGCCACTTCACAATCCACTTCCCTCGTCGCCACTCTGAGCTGATAGCGTCGCCCTCGTTCCAACGGCTTCCGGCCCAGCCAGAACACATTGGCTCGAAAGGCCGTCGATACCAGCGGAAGCTCATCTTGATGTGAAGCGACCTCTCCTCGCTCGACAAAGATCTGTTCATCGAGCGTCACGCCGACTGATTGGCCTGCCTGACCGTCTACTGGCAAGGGATCACTGTTGAACGCTTCAATAGACCTGACCGTCGCCCGTTTGTTCGACGGTGAAAAAACCAGGGAGTCACCGACCTTCACACGCCCGGCCGTGACGCGCCCTGCAATGATGCGACGGGCGTCGAATTTATACACATCCTGAACCGGCAGACGAAGCGGCTGTTCGGATCGCCCCGGCTCCTTCCGAAAGGCACTGAGCGCATCCAGCACAGTGGGGCCGCTGTACCACGGCATCTGCTCGCTCCGGTTGGCGATATTATCTCCGAGCTTGGCACTGACCGGAATGATCTGCTGTGGAACCGCCTTGAACTGCCCGAGGAACTCCCGATATTCCTTTTCGATCCCATCGAACACGTCCTGCCGGTAGCCGACCAGATCCATCTTGTTCACGACGACGGCAAACTGGCGTACCCCCAGAAGCGATAAGAGATAGCCATGCTTCTTGGACTGTTCCTTGACGCCCTCCAAGGCGTCGATCAGCAGTAACGCCCCTTCAGCCCGGGCTGCCCCGGAGATCATGTTCTTGAGAAACTCCTTATGGCCTGGCGCATCGATGATGATGTAGTGCCGGCCCTTCCAGCCGAAAAACGTCCGCGCCGTATCGATGGTGATGCCCTGTTCTTGTTCTTCTAGAAATGCATCGAACAGGAACGCATACTCGAATTCCTTGCCCTGCTGCCGACAAATCGCTTGGACCTTTTCAAGCTTGCCGTCCGGCAACGATCCCGTGTCGGCATAGAGACGCCCTAGCAAGGTGGACTTCCCGTGGTCCACATGCCCGACGATAACGATGTTCAAGTTGTCCGATGGTTTCGAGACTGTTTCTGCCATTTTCAGACTCCAGAATGTTCAAACAGGCAGCCCAGCAAGGCCGCAGGGGAGAAACAACCGGAGGCGTAGCATTCTCACCCGCCCAACCCCGATCTGTCGGAACAGCTCTTTTCCCAGGTGGGGTACGTTGAGGATTTTTCCGACCCGAGAACGCCGCTGGATGCCTGTTTCAACATTCTGCTGTTACATGTATCCGTCTTTGCGTAGCAGCTCCATCCCGCGCCCTTCATCCTGTGCGCGGCCCGATCGCTCCGCCACCGTGGTATGCCGCAACTCGTCAATGATGTCGTCCACCGACTTCGCCGTCGATTTGATCGGCGTCGTGCAGGGCGCGCAGCCGAGGCTGCGATAGCGGGTCCCCTCCCCCTTGTCGAGATAGAGATCAATGAAGGGAATGTTCTCGAATTTGATGTATTCCCAAATATTGATTTCTGTCCAATCCAGCAGCGGATGGATCCGGATATGTGTCCCCGGAGGAAACGTCGTTTTGAATTGATCCCAAAGCTCCGGCGGCTGATCGCGGAAGTCCCAATCGCCATGTTTGTCACGCGGCGAGAAATAGCGCTCCTTGGCTCTCGTCCCTTCTTCGTCTGCGCGCACACCGAGAATGATGCCTGTATAGCCCTTTTGCTCGATCAATTGCTTGAGGCCATTGGTTTTCAAGGCCGTACAACAGTTGACGCGGCCCAGCGTATGATTCATCCCGGCCGCGAGCGCTTCCTTGTTTTGCCCCACGACCAACTTGAGGCCCCACTCACGGGCGACTCGATCTCGATATTCGATCATGGCGGGGATTTTGTAACTCGTGTCGACATGCAGGAGGGGGAAGGGGACATGACCGAAAAAGGCCTTTCTCGCCAACCACAGCAGCACGGTCGAATCTTTCCCCATCGACCAAAGCATGGCCAGGTTATCAAAATGCTTATAGGCTTCCCGGAGAATGTAGACGCTCTGGTCTTCTAATTGACGAAGGTGTTGCACGGACTCGATCCTCTCCTAACCCGCATTCCTCATGATGTTTCTGCTGCAAGCGCGGATACGCGGCTACGACAGGTAGTCTCGCCGTTCAGCCCTTCGACATACTACACGAGTATGCCTCAGGGCTTCACGCCTCCGAGTACCCGCCTCGCTTCGCGTCTGCACGCTTTCGCAACGAACCTTCATGAGTAATGCGGGCCAATGGTCAATGTGTTCGGCCGGTCACCCCTGAGCCCACCGGTTCCTGAGCCAGTTCTTCAAGCTTTCGCGCCGCTGCCCCTTCTTCGAGCGCTCGACGCGCTAGTGGAACGCATGACGTCCATGTCGCCCCTTTGCCTGCGGCGTACAGAATCAACGCCGCGTTCATCAAGACCCAGTTGCAAGATCCTCCTGGCACTTGATTGTGGAGAATCCGTCGGAGCAGGTCCGCTTCCTTGTCTCGCTGGTCCAATGGGAATCCAGCCATATCTCGTGGCGTGCCCAGCGGCAATCCGACATCTTTCGACGCGAACGAGAGGGGTGTAATCCGCTCGTCCCGCAATTCCAGAACCCTTGTAAGGGCGGCAATCGAAAGCTCAGGATCGCCTTCAACGCCGCTAACCACCAGAGCCCGCGGGCAAGCCAGCATCCGCAACACTTCAGCAGTTTTTTCAAAGTGGGGAGGATGGGACAGGCCGACGACTTGCGACGCAGCGCGAGCCGGGTTCAAGAGCCTCGCAATTGGATGAAAGACGTTCCGCGCTCCCAACTCTTGGCGCATCTCTAAAAAGCGATAGACCGGAGGATGGTACAGGGCGATATCGAGATAGGCGAATCCATGCTGCGCCACCGCTTCTGCGGCCGTTTTCGGTTCCATTTCGACCGGCAGGCCCAAGGCCTTGAGCACACCGGAATTCCCTGCGCGACCGGGAATCCCGTCATACCCATGCATCAACACCGACGCGCCTGCCGCTGCAGCCACAATGGCGGCGGCGGCAAGGGCATGGAAGGTGTCTTGTTTTCCCGCGTAGCTCGGCAGGTCTACGACGCCGAGTTCCCGCGGGATCGGCACGGGCGGCACATAAGAACGGGCGGTCGCAGTCATTGAGGCCAGTTCGGTGACGGACTCCATCTTGATCCGCATGGCCATCAGAAAGGCCCCCACCTGCGCCGGCGTGGCCTCCCCTTCAATGAGCGCCTTCATCGCTCGCTTCGCTTCTTCCCAGGTGAGATCCTTGGCAGCTCGTGGCCCCTTCGCAATTTTGGCGATCAAATCCTGCATCGACATCACGAGGCCTTGTGCAACCCGCACTCGGTCTTAGTAAAGTTTTTCCACCGGCCTGCGCGGGGGTCTTCGCCGAGCATCACCGGACTCGTGCAGTGGGTGCATCCGATGCTGGGGTAGTTGCGGTCATGCAATTCGTTGTAGGGAATTTCGTGGACGCGAATGTAGGTCCACACATCCTCCCACGTCCACTTTGCTAACGGATTGACTTTCGCCAACTGAAACTTCTCGTCCCATTCGATCAGCTTCGCATGGGCTCTCGTAGGAGACTGGTCCCGCCTGATCCCGGTGATCCAGGCATCGAATCCCTTGAGCACGCGAGTGAGCGGCTCCACCTTGCGCAACTCACAACATTGATCGGGCTGGCGCGCCCAGAGGGCGTCACCATGCTGCGCCGCTTGCTGCTCCGGCGTGAGCAACGACTTCACCTGTATAACCTGATGCGGCTGCAACCCATAGCGCTCAATCGCGCGATCGCGCGTGGCATAGGTCTCGAGAAAGAGAAACTCCGTGTCGAGATAGAAAAGCGGCACGGATGGATTGATGCGCTGGACCATGTCCAGGAGCACGACGTCCTCTGCCCCGAAACTGCAGGCGAGCACAATCTTCGGCGCATACCGCTTGATCGCGGCAGCCAGCACCTCTTGTGGCTGCTTCGCTTCGAACGACTCGCCCCAAGCCTTCAGCTCTTCCGATGATCGTTCCATTTCACTC
>JBDSDL010000098.1:0-6667 GCA_039920585.1 Nitrospiraceae bacterium
TGTAGGCCGTGCAACGGACCCGTTCAGAAAACTCTGAGTGCCAGAGGAGAGGTATCCGATGCTATGGAACCTGCTACCGAGTGGTGTTCCCGTGCCGCACAGTTATGATGGCAATTCACCATCATCACCGGCATCAGCATTTCCTATTCTATTCCGCAAGATCAAGCCTCTGTGAAACCCAGTTCTATCGGGCGGTTAAGGCCAGGGTCGTCCTGGCTCTTCCGTAAGAAGGGTCAGCAAGGCACTCCCCCTTCCGAGGTACCTCCTTCAGGTCTTTCCCAAGCGGTCCGCGGGCGATAGGCTTTCATCAGACGATGGAGAGAGTCCAAAGGCGGTCAAAGGAGGCACATCATGGTTTCTTCCCAGGCGAGCGTCGTAAAAACTCGGTCGAGTGAGCGCAGGGCGCACCCGTGTTCAGTTGTCCTTGCGAACGGCATACAAACCAGCGAGGGACGAGTCCTCGACGTGTCTGGGAATGGCTGTTTAGTGGAAAGCCTTGTGCGAGTCACCGTAGGAGATTCTCTCCAGCTGCGCCTCTTCCTCCCTGAGGTTGATCTGTCCATGCGTGTGTCGGAGGCGGTCGTCCGCTGGGTCCGGGGCGTCCAGTTCGGCGTTGAGTTTATGACGGTGAACGAGACGTGTGACGTGGGCCTTCATGATTTTATCCGCGCCTGGCACGAGGATCCATGGAAGTCGTCACGATAGTTCTGCCGTTTCTGATGCAAGTGTTTCTCTAGATTGTTCACCCAGAAAGGAGACTCGATCATGGAATGTACACGGTGTCAGGGCTTGATGCTCGAAGACCAACTCCTCGACATGGAGGAGGGGGGCGATGGAGAGATGTGGGCGAGCAGTTGGCGGTGTGTGAATTGCGGCCATGCCCACGACGCGGTGATCGAGCGGAATCGTCGGGCACACGCGGAGACGGTCTGGTCGGTCCCCAGTGGTGAACCGGACTACCAGGAGGACAGGATCGCGGCCTGATTGGCATAGGAAACGGGCCGGTGCAACAATCGAGAGGAGATGATGTGATGGCCACCATACTCGTCATTGACGATCAGGAGCTGAGCCAGTACAAATTTTCTATTTGTGACCCTCTCTGTGGTACCCGCTGGATGGAACCATCGGGCGAGGAGCAAAAGGGGGTCTATGGGGGGTCGCCTCGATGGTCTCGATTTTCTCCACGGCTTTCTCCATCAACGCCTTTTGCTTCGCCTTCCGAACCATCACCGCGTCTCGGATCGCGAGCAGCACCTCTGTGGATTCCTCATCGAGCATCCCATGTCGATGGTTCACATCAATCTGTTGCGTCAACAGTTTGCTCAGCTCTGCTTGCAGCTTCGTTGCGGCCAACATACCATTCACATCGGACTGAGCACACGCTAGGTCAAAGCTCCGCTGACATTGCTCATAGGCGTGCTGAATCTGGAACTCGATCTTGCGTCTGACCTTGCGCAGCACCGGTTGCTGTAGATCTTGTACACGGAGGATTATGTCAGTGTCAGCCATCAAGCGTGATCCAGCTTCAGCCGCCAGCTTTCGGTTATATTCGGTCGGCTTCTGATAGGCTTCGAGATAGGCGTCGGTATACGTCGCGCCGGTCGCTACCAACTGGCAAAACTTCTCACGCTTCCCGGTCAATAAATAGGTCATGGGTCTCCAGCGTTTGAATGGATCTTCGCGATCGTTTGAGGGCTGCTGAATAGCCTTGATCAATCCGGTCTCATGCTCCAGTGTGACCATCAAGTGTAACCATTTGTGTAACCTTTTCCCCTCAGCCCCCTCACACTCAGCGCAACGCAATGCAATCCCTTATAGGGGGCTATCCTGTTGATGTACCAGCCGATTCGCTTGATTGGGGCGGTGATTCTGGGTTGGAGCTTTCAGTTGGGTCTGGTCTTCGTAAACCGCAGGTCGTCCGTTCAATCCGGATCGCCGGCTCCAGTTTTTCATAGACTTAGCACTACGGTGCCACGCTCTCTGCGACGGCGTAGTGAATAGCGTAGGGGAATGCCGAATAACTTTACCTGGCTACAAGCACCCACTACAAAATGACAGGGGCTTGGCACCCTGCTTCGCGTCCTCAATGTGTCCTGAGGCGGCCTAGATCGATGACCCCATGAGTTTGGACTTGCCGCACCCGTCAATGAGAGCTTTGGCAGGATTTCATAGTTCAGAGCCCGTGCTTCCTCTTGCGGTTCGAGTGTTAAGCCGTTGCAACATCGATTGTGTTGGTAGCCCTGTGGTAGCAGGCCCTCCGAACCTCTTGTCTTCTCAAATATTTCTCACGAGCAGCAAACTAACAAACCGCAGGTCAGTGCCGGTAAAGTCTCGTCAGAAGACCCTACCTTGATCTTTCAACCTTCTCTGCGGCTTCCATTCCCTCGCCAGCTTTTGTGCCTGGGCAATTTGGACAGGGGTCATCATTCTCGCGACAAAATCACGCCATTTGGTCCCATTCTCTTCTCCGTTTGCTGCCGCCAGGTTGTACCACATGTGAGCCTGAACATGGTTCTGTGGGACTCCTTGCCCTTTGGCATACATCACCCCGAGACTGAACTGCGCGTCGGCGAACCCCTGGGCGGCGGCTTTCTCGTACCACAGCCGCGCTTGCACATAGTCCTGGGGGACTCCGCGCCCATTGTTGTACAGCGCACCGAGATTGATCTGCGCCGGGGCGAACCCCCGGGCGGCGGCTTTCTCGTACCACAGCCGCGCTTGCACATAGTCCTTGGGAACACCCTCTCCCCACTCATACATCCACCCGAGCATCGACTGGGCAAGGCCGTCCCCATGCTCGGCCAACGGGCGCAGCTCGCGCAAGGCGGTCGCGTAGTCACTACGCTCAAAGGCCTCCGCGCCTGCTTGGTCATCGGCCCGTGCGGGAGTGCTGAGATACAAGAACGAGAGGATGAGGGCGATGGGAATTAACTGCTGTGAGAGGCGCCATTGCGATTCGAGGTTGGACCGGATCAGTGTCGTTTTGCGGAGCTGAATGTCACTCTCGCTGGGTATTGGATTGGAAGCTAATGACGGCAGATCGTCGAAATCATACGGCAGGTCCGGCATGATCCCGTCCTTCCGCATTTGGATCAGCTCCTCCTCGACCTGTCTGCGATGTTCGCGCGCTTCCGCCGTCGTGAGGGAGGGCGGCAGGCCCAACATAATTTCTTTGGTGATGCGGGACATTCGATCTATTGTCAGCATCGGTCCTCCTTTGGTGTTACGTACCCGTTCAACTCGATCTTGCACCTGTTAGCCGCAGAGTCGCTATCCTTCCTTTGAGGGGAAAGACCCTACAAATGATATGGCCACCTCAGACGGATAGGCAGTTGCAAGAACTACATATTGTGAGTCTCGAAACGCTGCGAGTATGCTGATTTAAGAATGGCAGACGGAGGGCACCATGAGACAACCATGCTGGGAATGGTTCTCGGAAGTCTGCTGACGACTGGGATGGTGGAGGCCGCGAAGTCAACCTCCTGAATTGTCCTGGCCCTTCAGATCTGCTACCACGCTGCTACCAGGACAGGACAAACCAGCCCCATCTGCACCCATATCAGAGGCTGTCTTCTTTGTGGTTTCTTGTGGGGTTAGGTTGTCTGAGGTTGGACTTTTGGAACTTCGTAAACCGCAGGTCGCCCGTTCAATCCGGATCGCCGGCTCCATCTTTTCAAGCGCAGGCGCGATAATAGCACTTGACCAACCGGTGCGTTTGGGTGCTACATATTCACATATTCATCTATTTTGGTCGAGAAGAAGGAGGGAGCGTAATGGCGCTATTGATTACCGACGAATGTATCAACTGTGGAGCCTGTCTGCCAGAATGTCCGAACGAGGCCATCTTCGAAACTCGCGGTGACGCGGAAACGAAGGGAAATCATGTGGGCGACGGCCAGGGAGTGGGAGACAGTATATATGTGATTACGCATGACCGCTGTACCGAGTGTGTCGGACATTTTGACGAACCTCAATGCGCGGTGGTCTGTCCGGTCGACAATTGCTGCATTTCTGACCCTGCCTATCCGGAAACCACGGATGTCTTGCTGGACAAGGCGAAGAAACTCAATCCTGACAAGTCTATCGATCCGGCAAAAGTGTGGAGCGGCGTGCGGAACTGATCGTTACTTCGAGGTACCGCGCCACGTTTAGAATGCTGAAAACGCCGCAGTATAGCGTTCGCAGATGATGTACGAAGAGAAGATTAACTTGTTTGCCTTGGCATAACAAACGATCGGTCATGGCTGATAAAATTCCAAAAGTAATTTCTAATGCAACTGTCATTAAGGTTTTAGCTAAAGTCTTTGCTTTCCAAGCCATTGAGATCAACCTATTGCGTTCACATGCTGGAATATCAGATGCCAATTGGAAAACCCTCAAGACCGAAGCCTTTAAGAAAACCTACGCGAAGCAACGCTCTTTTTATGAAGATCGCTTGACGGGTGCGTTCGCTTTGGAGCGCACTTCCCAGTCTGAACGCGAGACAAGACTGCTCGAACTCTGGCTAAAACAGAGTGAGGATTCTCCCAAAGACGAACCCTGAACCAGTGCTCTCGCTTTTGCATTTTATTTCCTCCGGGTATCCTTTCGCAAAAGATTTTCCTGTTGTTTGCGTGGGTGGCTCGGCCGGTGGCCTCGACGCCTATATCAGGCTACTCACACATCTGCCGGCCGATATGGGTGTGGCTATCGTCATCGTGAATCACATCACCATGATGCCCACCATGCTCCATGAGGTTCTTCCCCGCTACACACAAATGCCGGTTGAGCTGATCACGGAACGCTTATGCATTCAGCCCAACCATGTATTCATCATCCCGGCAGATCGCGACTTACACGTTCTTCATGAAGAGTTCCGTCTCAAGCCGATATCGAAGCCCAGTGGATGGCCTGACGTGATTACCGTGTTCCTGCGTTCCCTGGCCCAGCACTGGGACGGAAAACTGGTCGCCGTCATTGTCTCTGGTCTGGATGGGGATGGGGCAGCCGCACTGAGCAGCATTAAGCAAGTCGGCGGCATTACGATCGCACAGTCACCCGAGTCAGCCCTAAAGTCAGACAGCCTGAAAGTGCCATAGAAAGCGGGTATATAGATTTTGTGCTTTCACCGGAGGAAATTGCTCAGGAGCTGGTGCGGATTGCGCACGTGCCTCCAAATGAAGGCACCATGAGTTTCCGGTTCGGATTATCACGCCGGCGTAACTCATCAATCTTGCGCGACGTGCGCACCAATTTTGGCAAGCCTCTTTGCAATTTTGGCGAGCGGCAGCACGAAATCAATACAGCCTGAATTCTGAGCACTGAGCGGCATGTCGTTGACTTCGGCAGACACGTCCTGGGCAAAGGTTGTACCTCCCTTTGCCTTGACGTGCTCGCATCCCGCGGTACCGTCGCCATCATAACCAGAGAGGATTATGGCGATCGCACGTTCGCCCAAAGCCTCCGCTAAAGAAATCAAGAACAAATCGATCTGATTGTTCCTCCTAGTGCGCGGGGAGATGACTCTAAAGGCATCGCGCTCAATCAGAAGATCCGTGTCTTGAGGAATCACGTAGACGTGATTCGCGTGGATCAGCATCGAGTTGGCAGCCAGCAGGACTGGCATTTTTGTGTGACGCGACAGAATGAGAACTAACTGAGTATTGGCGGTGGGGTGAATATGATACACAAAGACAAAGGCCATACCGGTATTGGACGGCAGGACATCCAAGAGCGCCTTATAGGCGTTAAGAGCTCCAGCTGAGCCGCCAATGCCCACAATGTGGGTGGGATGTGCAACTCTCATGACCTAAGACAAGATCCCTAGCTCTCTTGATTTGGAGTGCATTTTGTCTTTCTCAGAACCACCTTTACTCACCTGCTGTTTCTGAGCACGGTCTGGGGCAGAAGGTAATGGTAGAATGTGAATTCCGTCATTACTCAACACCAACTTGTGGACGTCACTGGAGTGGCCCATGCCACGAGACTTCACGATGTACAGTCCACGAATGCGTCGTTTACCTGCCTCTTCTTCTAGTTCTCTCACCACGAGCCACGTGTCAATTAACGACGAGACGCCAACTTCGCCGCTCGTATAATTTTGTGCAGTGGAAGAAACAAGACTGGTAAAAAGGCCAGTGATGCCCTTGGATTTTAACAGATCAATCATGCGCGTCACCATGGATTGAATTTCACGTTGGCTCCACTCTGCAATGAGACTGGTCAGGGGATCGATGACAACAGCGTGTGGTTTGAACTCTTCAATGGTCTTGTATAAATCGAGTAGATGCATCTCTAACCCAAAAAAGGAAGGCCTCGTAGACACAATCCGTAAGAGTCCTTTTTTCACCAATGGGGCAAGTTGAATATCTATCGAACTCATGTTTTGGACGAGCTGCCCCGACGATTCTTCATACGACAAGAACAGACACCGTTCTCCACGTGTACAGCGTTCTATTGCGAAGGCAGACGCGAGACTTGTTTTTCCAGTGCCGGCGGTCCCGGAAATGAGTATCGTGCTGCCTTTGGTAAACCCGCCACCCTGAAACATTTTATCTAACGACGGAATTCCTGTCGAAACTCTCTTGCCGGTACCTGGTTGATCGAGCCCTGCAGACGTGATCGGAATGACTGACAGGCCATTTTTGTCAATGACGAAGGGATATTCGTTTGTGCCATGCTTTGAACC
>JBDSDL010000099.1:0-6912 GCA_039920585.1 Nitrospiraceae bacterium
AGCGTTGGGCATCGTGAATCAGCAGGCGTTCAAACGCAAAAGACCGAGACTGTCCTGGCGCGATCCGGCGCGCCATCAGCGCGGCTTCGAGCGGAATCGTTCCGCTGCCGCACATGGGGTCGAGCAGGACGTCGTTGGGCGTCCATCCCGCAAGCCGTAGCAATCCCGCCGCCAGGTTTTCGCGCAAGGGCGCCTCGACGGACAGGATACGATGCCCCCGCTTGAAGAGCGGTTCGCCGGAAGTGTCCAGATAGAAGGTTACCGTTGATTCATCGAGAAAGGCGTCGATCCGGATGTTCGGGCGGTGGGTGTCTACACTTGGACGCCTATGGCGCACCGATGTGAACTTATCGCAGACAGCGTCTTTGATCCGCAGCGTGACGAAGTCCAGGCTGGTGAGTGGGCAGCGGCGTGCGCTCACCTTCACCTTGATGGTCTGTGAGGGCATGAACCAATCTGGCCAGGGCAGACTATAGACCGTGCGGTACACATCGTCTTCCGAGCGATAGGGGGCCCGTCCGACTTCCCAGAGCACACGGCTGGCAATGTGACTCTTGAGATTGACCCAATACATCGTGGACCAGGGAGCCTGGAAGGCGATCCCGCCGTCCGTCCTCGTGGTCATAGGCACACCAAGGTCGTGGAGCTCCTGCTCCAGAACCCCCTCCAGCCCACGCGGGCAGGGTGCAAAGAACCGTAGTTTTGTGCTATCCATGCTCATGTAACGTTTCGCCAGACGTGTGGGACAGGCGAGACGCGCAAGCCCTTCTTTGCTCGCTCAGTACGCATCACGATTCTATGAACTATTGCAGCGCTTGCGGCGCCTCAGTTACGAAGAAAGTTCCTACCGGCGACAACTTGCCACGGTTCGTCTGTGATACCTGTCGGGCCATTCATTACCATAATCCAAAGATTGTCGCAGGCTGTATTCCCGAGTGGGGCGGCCAAATTCTCCTCTGTCGGCGCGCGATCGAGCCCAAGTCTGGTCTCTGGACCTTTCCTGCCGGTTTCATGGAAATTGGCGAGAGCACTGAGCAGGCGGCCCTTCGCGAGACACTGGAGGAAGCGCAGGCTCAGGTGGAGCGTATCTGCCTCTTTGCGGTCTTGAGTCTCCCGCACATCGGCCAGGCCTACCTGGTGTTTCGAGGACCGATGTGCTCACCAGATTTCGGGGTGGGTGAGGAAAGCCTCGACGTGCAGTTATTCTCACTCTCGGCAATTCCCTGGGACAAGATCGCATTCCCCGTGGTGAAGGATGCCCTGCGCCGCTATGTCGACGATGTGACGCGGGGCGAGTTCCATGTGCACGTCGCAACGCTACCGGATCGACTCACCTAATCCCTCAGGATGCTGAAACCGGTTTGTTTTGTTCATCCGGTTTATCTGGTCTGTCTGGTTTAACCAAACAAACGAGACAAACCAAATAACGATCTGCGTCTGCTGGCGGGCTTTTTCAGCATCCTGATACCAATCAATTAAGTGATGGAATTGTAACGAGGGGCTGGCTGCGGCCCTCCTCATCGTGTAGAAAGTGAAACCCATTGGCCTCAGTGTAGTCGACTGTCACCCGTTCCATCCGTGGCGCACTTTGCCGATCCACCGCAATCGTGAGGCCATCGATCTGCTGAACGTCATCGTCAGGCTGGTGCGTCGCTTCCAACGTAATGCTGAAGCTTAAGCGTGAATCGTCCAGGTCGCGCACGGAAACCCGGACGACCGGATCCTCTGGATGATGGGCTTGAATCGCTTTCAGTTTTGCAATGGCGGCAACGGTGATGGCAATCATGAACGGATCTCTCTGTGGCGAACGATGCCGTGAATATCGACCACATGATCGTTTCGGTCAATAGAGTAGAAAATTCTCCAGTCCTCGACCGCATATTTTGAAAGACCTGACAGGTCCGCCGCGATCGGTTCGTGGCGCAAGTTGTCGATGTTGGAGGCGATCCATTTGGTCTTGTCCAAGAGCCGCTGGGCCATGGACGGCTCAAGGCCCGCAAGATCGTTGAGAATGATTGGGCGATAGGCTACACGATACCAGGCCATGTTGTTCTTACCAGCGGAGACCGAGCTGATCTGCGATGTCCTCGCCGGACAGCCTCACCGTACTGGACAAGGACTCTTTCAGGCGGGCGCGCAGGCCATCGCCAAGTTGGAGTCCGAGGTCGGGGTCGCCCAGTAACTCGCGCAGGCGATCATCGACGATGCCGCGCACGAGTTCGTTGAATTGTTCCTGGGAAAGTTGGGATAGATTCATGAAGACGGAGGATACGGAGGCGAGTGCCTAAAATGCAACTAGAGAGAAGGTCGCCTACTGAAGGCCGGTCTTGGGCTGGAGTTGCTGGATCATGCGATCCAGTCGGTCTTGATGCAGGGGGGCTACCGTCAGAAACTCTAGGCCGATGCCGGCGGAACCGGACCAGCGGACTGTAGCGTTCTCGATTAAGATGGGCTGGGACTCACCTGGAATATGCAGGTGGATGGTGAGTTGCATACCAGTAAAAGGGCTGATGATACTGTCAACATGGCATCCCTTGGCTGAAATGTTTCGGATGGACCCAGCATGGCGGAAATGATCCTTATGCACCAAGGTGCTGGGGAGCGATACGGAAAATCTGGGATACTTTCTGGTGACCATAGCTGTGTATTGAGGCCTCGCTGATGAGACTCCCGCTGTCATTGTCTTGCCTCAGAAGAGGCTAGTCGGTGAATGAGCGGTTGTCAAAGAAATAGAGATCTTTGGAAATTTCTAGCCCGCAGTATTCAAGACGGTTCGTCACGAAGTGGCGCGCGACAAGTGCGAGGAGTGGGACTTGCGTGACGTGTGAGCCCTGTCCCTACCTTTCGCGCTTTTCCCGCCAGTCTCGCCTGAGTCAGACATCGTTCGCAGCGTGTGTTTCGCCTGGTCGCCATTTGATTTTCGGTGGATGCACTTCTAGAATGCCGCCATTGGATTGACGTTGCGATGCCCATCACCTCTGGCTCACGAACACCCTCTCAGCGCAAGCAGAAGAGATCGAAGAAGCTCTCCAGCCTCGACGCTTCACATAAGCGCCGTTTTCAGGTTCGGTTGCTGAAGTGGTATAAGAAACATGGCCGTGACCTACCCTGGCGGAAGACCTCCGACCCCTATCACATTTTGGTCTCTGAAGTGATGTTGCAACAGACACAGGTCGATCGGGTGATTCCGAAGTACCACGAATTTCTAGACCGCTACCCAAGTTTTGAAGAGTTGGCTGATGCGCCGGTCTCGGATGTGAAGAAGACGTGGTACCCGCTAGGTTACAATATTCGGCCGGAGCGGTTACATAGTATCGCGTGCGAGACAGTGGAGCGGTATGGGGGGCATCTTCCGAACGATGCGGAAGGGTTGCTATCGTTCAAGGGAATTGGACGGTACACGGCCGGCGCGATTCGGTCGTTCGCATTCAACGAAGATGCGCCGATCCTGGATACGAATGTCATTCGGGTCCTTCATCGGGTGTTTATGGCGAAGGGCGATCCCAAGACTCAAAAAGCGAGGCTCTGGCAATTGTCGGAAGCCTTAATTCCGAGCGGGAAGGGATATGACTTCAACCAGGCGATTATGGATTTTGGCGCGACCTGCTGCACGGCAAGAAATCCCTCCTGTCGGCAATGTCCGATGAAATCGTTTTGCAAGACGTACCCTTTCGATACGAAATCGCAAAAAGCAACGGTGCGGCATGAAGCTCATTGAGGTTGCTGCTGGTCTTGTTTATCGTGAGGGCCGCTACTTGATCGCTCGACGGAATCCAGGCGTACACTTGGCGGGTTTCTGGGAGTTTCCAGGTGGGAAGCGCGAGCCGGGCGAAACATTGGAAGCATGTCTGCGGCGGGAGTTGTTCGAGGAACTGGGTATTCGTATCGACGTGCCGATACCCTTTCAGATCATTCGGCACGAGTATACGGAGAAAACTGTGGAGCTGCATTTCTTCTACTGTAGAATTGAAACCGGGCATGCCACAGCCATTGACTGCGCGGAAATTCGATGGGTCTGGCCACACGAGTTAGGTGACTTTGAGTTTCCTCCAGCGGACCGTCCGATCATCGAGGCCTTGCGGCGGCAGAGCATAGGGCAGACTTTATGAAAGTTGTGCTGGATATTGAGACCATTCAAGCGCCTCGGGAAGAATGGGCACGGCTGGCGGGGAAGCTTCCGTCAAGTGGCGATTCTGAGCCGGCAGGTGAGGGCTACGATTTGTTTACGGCGGGAGTTGCCGAAGCTCAACGGCATGCAGAGGATGAGCAATATGCGAAGTCGGCTTTCGACGGCACATTCAGTCAGATCGTCTGTATCGGCCTGTTGGAATTTTCAGACCAACTCGAGCCGCGTGGGTCGGTGGCCTGGTATGGAGGGGATGAACGGGAGTTGCTGCGACAATTCTGGAGCCGTTTGGCTCAGAGCCGCCCCTCGCTCTTCATCACCCATAACGGACTAGGCTTCGACATTCCATTCATCAAAAAGCGATCGATCATCCGCCAAGTCAAGCCGAGCTTGGACATCAATCTCGCTAAGTTCCGCACGGAACCGATTTATGACACGATGGCGATCTGGAGTAATTGGGATACGCGTGGGTGGGTGAAGCTCGACGTGCTGGCGCGAGCGCTGAACGTCGAAACAAAGTCGGGCAGTGGGGCTCAGGTGGCTGAGATGTGGGGGAAAGGACAGGGGCTAGAGTTGGCTCGGTACTGCTTGCAAGATACCTATGTGACCTATGCCTGTTATTGCCGGATGAATTTCCGACAGCCCCTGTCCAGTGAAGTGGTCTTGCTCCAGCCGGAATTATTGAATGTCGATTGACGTAGGCTAGCGAGTATGTGTGGCCTGTGCCGATTTCTTTTTCGTTGCCGGTTTGGCTGATACCATGGTCAACCTAAGCGCTTTCATTTCCTCGTCGCGGTTCCGCAGCTCGCGCTTCATCCATTCCGATTCCTTGCGAAGCATAGTGATCTCGGAATTCTTCTTGGCGAGCGCTTCTTTTGCTATTTTCAAGTCAAAGAGTTTTTGAGCCAAAAATTCGTCCTGCCCTGCCTCCTGTCCCGCGTTGGTAGTGACTGTCTGAGCGTTCGCTGGAGCATTCACTGGGGCAGCAGCCATCTTGGGGGCACTCGGAACGATCGGTGAGGCTTTGGCGATTGGCATGGCGGCAGGCATCGGTGCTGTGGCCAGCGCATGATAGTCGATGATCATCATCGTAGCGTTGAGTGCACCACCGGCGGCATAGGCTGGAGCCGGCTCGGTGCGTGCAGCCAATTCAGGTATAAAGCCAGTCGGCCTGGCGCCTTTCCCAATGGTTAAATAGATCGATCCCTTCTGCACGTAAATACTGCCCGTGGTGGGTTCAAAGCCTGACCCTGCCGATGAGGACACGCGGAACCCAACAAGCTGTTCTGGTTTCGCCTTGGATAAGCCTTGTGCGAGCAGGGGAGAAAGAAATTCTGCATCCTCATCGCTGAAAATTCTCATCGGCTTGCTGCCACCAGCGGACATTCCCGAAGGTCCGTTCATGCCATCGTTGCGATAGAGCCCTTTTACGATCTTTGTGATGGTCAGTTGGTCGATCACAGCAGGATGACTGGCT
Source organism: Nitrospiraceae bacterium (assembly GCA_039920585.1). Lineage (GTDB taxonomy): Bacteria > Nitrospirota > Nitrospiria > Nitrospirales > Nitrospiraceae > Palsa-1315. Next base: position 5,604 of record JBDSDL010000099.1, read on the forward strand.
TCAAATGACCAATCAGTCACTTCTTCTAGGTACACGCTGCCATTGGCATTGTGTGCGAGTTTTGTCCCACCGGCGCAACCGCCAATGACCAGGGCACAGGCGGCGATTCCAACAAGGCCCTGCATGATCGGACTTCGCACATTCGTTAGCGCGAGGTAGTTCTTTATCATAGTGACTCTCTTTCTATTCAGTACGGATGTGTGACTATCCGTGGCAAGATGCAATGTCGATGCATCTAGGGGGATTACCAGATTCCCAGGCCCATCAGTGCCATGCTCAGTGCAATCCACCCGAAGAGTCCCATCGCGATGAGGGTTTCCAGACTCATGGAGGTATCGGTTTTTTCTTTCACGCCGGGTTCTTGATTCTGGATCATGCCTCGTCTCCAAAGAGTGAGAGTGCGCGGGTACGTATAGGTGAATCATCAAATAGCAAAGATTATGCCTCTAGTTAGGGATGAAGTAGACGCAGTGAAGTACTAGGGCAACATCATGAGAGGATGAGAATTGGTATGGAGGGACTGAGCAACTATGGATAAGGATAAGCACGGGAGGTAATGAGTCTAGCCGTATGATAATGCAGCATTAAATCGCAATATAGTGCTGGTCATTTTATGGGTTCCTGAAAAGAAAACTCCCGTTCCGCAGAGGATCATTGAGCGGATTGCATCCCCCACCACGACTTGAGAGGCGTAAGGGACGAGGGATTCATAAACAGATCTTGTTCAGAAGTGTTCTTTTTTGGAGCGTGTTACACGAAAATGATTCTTGGGGCCGTAGGGTGGGCACCAACGATTCAATTCAATGGCGGACGTTCCGCATACAACGTCGTGGACGATGCATCGTAGATGGCAAGGGAAACCATGTCTCCCGGTCGAGAGGATATCGTACGCTTGTCCCAGATGACGGTGATGTTGCCGTCCGATTTCCCCATACCTTGCGCGGAGGATCGTTTGGCGTCCCCTTCGACCAGGACAGGAACGGTCGTTTTCAGATATTCCCGGTTGCGCTCGTAGGAAATGTTCCGTTGGAGGTCGAAGAGTCGCGTGACTCGTTCGGTCTTCACGAGTTCGGACACATCGTCCGGAAACTTGCGTGCGGCGATGGTGTGCTTTCGCTCAGAGTATTTAAAGATAAAGGCTGAGTGAAACCGTGTTTCCTCAACAAGCCGGTAGGTCTCGGAAAAATCCGCATCGCTCTCCCCACAGAACCCACCAATAATATCGGTGCTGAGCACGATGTCAGACCGCATGGCGCGGATACGCTCGACCAAGGCACGATACTCTTTGTTGGTGTAGGTGCGATTCATC
>JBDSDL010000100.1:0-6468 GCA_039920585.1 Nitrospiraceae bacterium
AATCCTTCATTCAGCCAGGTTGGGATAGCGCTACCGGTGGGGCCGAGGTGGTCGTGCAGGAGGGCATGTACAAACTCATGTCGCAGTACGCGTGTGAGCCAGGCACGGTCTGCCAAGGCGTCCTGCGCAGGAACCTGGATGCGCCCGAGCACGGGATCGAAGAGGCCATCAGCCCACACCGGACTGCCGGTCGCGTTTTGAAACGTGGACGTGGTGTGCAGCACGACGACGATGGTCTTCGACGGAAAGTGCTCGAACTTTTGGCCGATCTCTCGATAGGCTTCTTCAAGAATCTCCAATACAACGGCCCAAGTCGCCTGATCGGCTTCCCCGTCGAATTTCACGGTAAAGTGCGCACTGTTTCGGCTGGTCAGTCGCGCGTCACTTTTTTCGGTTCCGCGAACTTTGGCCGTGACGGTTCGCAGATAGGATTGCACGGCAGGGTCGTTGCCTGCGAGGGCGGTGGCTCGATCGAGATGACGAGCCGCCTTGCCGAGCTGATCACGGTCCTGAAAGAGATTGGCCAGAGCCAGATGAGGGAAGGGCTCGTTCGGAGCCAGGGCGGCCAGCTGTTCCAGAAAGTCCTGCGTCATGGCCGGATCGCGCAGTTCCCAGTAGGCATGGGCGAGGTTCAGTTGGACGACGGGATTCTTCGCATCGAGTGACGCCGCTTTCTTGAAGGCTTTGATCGAGACAGCGGTCCCGCTATGTGTTTCCTGTTGAATGCCCAGATTATTCCAGAGGATGGATAGATAGGGGCGTGTGGTGTTGTCGTCTGCGATGGCGGCCGGTAGACCGGCTAACTTCGTTTCCGCTGTTTTGACGTTTCCTTTTTCGATCTCGTCGCGGATCGTCTCTAATAGCTCATCATGCATCGTCTTCGGAACCACGCTGGGATCGATCAGGCGAGTCTGTTTAGCCTCCAGTTCCGGTGGACCATCGTGATTCGGTGTTGGCGGCGCGTCCTGTGAGTCTTCCACGACGGCATGAGGCTGATCTGATGGCGCCGTAGGTGGATACGTTGGTTTGAACCAGGCTTGATAGACGACGAACAGCCCGATGAGGCAGGCGACAGGAAATAAAATGTGAAAAATGTTGTAACGATACATAGGGGTTCTATCCGGATGAATCTCAATGTATCACCCTAGGCAAGCGCCACAAAGGATTGTCGACAAATTTCCATTGCTCGCAGGATGCTCAAAAAGTTCGACTTTCTCACCCGCCCAACCCCGGCGCGCCGAGACGCGCCTTGTCCCAAGCAAGGCCGCAGCGAGTGAAGACCGGAGGAGGTACCGACCGCACTTCGTGGGGCCGTTCGCCCGTACAGTGGATCTTGGCGAACGGAAAGACCCCTCCAGCAATTCCGCCTTCCGAGAATCTCAATCGGTACGTTGAGGATCTGAACGATGCGAGAACGATACTGGCGGACTTTTTCAGCATCCTGCTCGTTGAGGAGAAGAAGAGGCTATGATACGATCCGGGACTGTGATACGGCGCTCTTCCGAGCCCAACCCCCCTGAACAGTTTCAGCAATGGCTGAACCGTGTCGCGCGTCCGATCGAATTCGCGACACGCGATGCGTTCGCACATCTGCCTACCGTCAAGAATCTGAATCGCTTTGTCTCCTCACAGGTGATGCAGGCCCTGTCGGATCGCGTCTATCCACGAGCGATTGAAGCGGCGTTGCTCCAACTGCGTGAACTGTTTCTAGAAGATCAGCAGCGTCTCCCGGCAGAGGATCAGCAGCGCCGGCTGCAGGAAGCCACGGTCATTCTTGGGGTCTTGCGCAAGGCCGTTCGCGATCCGGCTAGGGACTGGCGGGAGCCGGAGCCTATCGTAGCGCGTGTGCCTGTCATGAATGATATTCCATCGCGAACATGGTGGGAGCAGCCCATTCGTTTCGCAAAGGGAGTCGGCCCGAAGCGCGCATTGCTGCTGCAACGGTTCGGTATCGAGACGGTTGAGGATGCCCTATGGACCCTGCCTTGGCGCTATGAAGATCGCTCAGTCATGACTCCGATCGGGCAACTGGTGCCAGGTGTGCAGGCTTCGATCTGCGGCACGATCGTCCGAAGCGAGGCGAAGCGTGCCCGCAATCGCCGCCTTACCATCCTCGACATTGTGGTGGAGGATGCAACCGGGCGTCTCCAGTCGGTGTTCTTCAATCAGCCGTTCCTGGAACAGCTGTTCACCGTCGGGACGAGCATCATGCTGACCGGGCGGGTGGTAGCTGGCGCACAGGGGTGGGTGGATACGAGGATGGAGGTCGCGCAATACGAAGTCGTGGGCGCGGAAACCGAAGCGCCGCTGCATGTGGGGCGTATTGTTCCAGTGTACCACGAAACCAAGGGATGGACGTCCCGGCAGATGCGCGCATTGATGAAAGGTTTACTGGATGTGCATGCTGCCGAGGCGCAGGAGGTGTTGCCGGTCCCGCTTCGTGCCCGCTATCGCTTGCTGCCTATTCAACAAGCGATTCAAGAGGTGCATTTCCCTCAACCTGGGATGGACGGGGGACAGCTCGATCGAGGACTCACGCCGGCGCACCGCCGTTTGGCGTTCGAAGAGCTGTTCGTGCTCCAACTCGCATTGGCCTCGCGGCAACGAGTCATGAAAGAAGAGGTCAAGCAGGTGTCGTTCAATCCGAAGACGCCACTCCTCGGCAAGCTGGATCGGACGCTGCCCTTTCAGTTGACTGACGCGCAAGCGCGGGTGATCCGCGAGATTCTGTAGGACATGACGTCGAGCAAACCGATGAACCGTCTGGTGCAGGGCGATGTGGGGTCAGGAAAAACCATCGTGGCGGTGCAGGCGATGGTGCTGGCCTGCGGATCGGGTTACCAGGCGGCGCTGATGGCGCCGACGGAAATTCTCGCCGAGCAGCACTATCGGACGATGAAGGGGCTGCTAGAACCACTCGGACTTTCCGTGGTGCTTGTGAGCGGTGGTGGCCGTGCGGCAGCGCGTAAAGCCGTTCGTGGGCAAGTGGCTTCCGGGACCGCACAGGTCGTGATCGGAACCCATGCGGTCATTCAGCAAGGCGTCACGTTCGCGAAACTTGGACTTGCGGTGGTGGATGAGCAGCATCGATTAGGCGTGCTCCAACGGAAGATGCTCATTGAGAAGGGGTATAAGCCCGATGTGCTGGTGCTGACTGCGACACCGATTCCACGCACGCTGGCCATGACGGTGTATGGAGATCTGGATGTCTCTGTGATCGACCAGATGCCGCCGGGGAGAAAGCCGGTGCGGACATTTCTCTTAAGCGACAGCCAGCGTGGGCGGGCCTATCAGATCCTCCGCGATGAACTACGGAGCGGCCGGCAGGCCTATGTGGTGTATCCATTAGTCGAGGAATCAGAAAAGACCGATCTGCAAGCGGCGATACAAGGCGCTGAACAATTGCAAGCTGAGGAGTTGGCCGAGTTTCGCGTCGGGCTTGTGCACGGTCGGATGAAGTCGGAAGAGAAAGAACAGGTCATGGCATCGTATAAGAAGGGGGATGTTCAGGTCCTGGTCTCGACAACGGTGGTGGAGGTCGGGGTGGATGTGCCCAATGCCACGGTCATGATGATCGAGCATGCCGAGCGGTTTGGGTTGGCGCAGCTGCACCAGTTGCGCGGACGCGTCGGGCGAAGCGGACACCAGTCCTATTGTCTGCTGATGGCCTCGGGCGGGGTGCTGTTTCGATCGGCGAAGCCCAAAGCAGCCGGCGAACCGCCATCGGCGGCCCGTGAACGGCTGGACGCGCTCGTACGGTCGACCGACGGGTTTGTGATCGCTGAGGAAGATCTCCGTATTCGTGGGCCCGGCGAGTTTTTTGGGTTCCGGCAGTGGGGCATGCCGGAGTTTCATGTCGCGAACCTGGCGCGGGATGCCGATCTGCTTCAGCAGGCGCGGCAGGAGGCGTTCGCGCTCTTGAAGCAAGACCCACAACTGAAAGCGCCTATGCACCGTGCTTTGCGAGAAGCGATGCTGCGACGATGGGAAGCGAAGTTGGATTTGGGATCGGTCAGTTGATAATGGGCGAGAAGCACGGGGCGAGAGGTGGAAGAGACGTTCCTCCTGCCCTTCACCAGAGGATTTCATGGGCTTACTCCAGCGACTCAAGCATGACATGAAGGCAGGATTGGCGACGCTGCGCCATGGTACGGCGCAGGCGGCGATCCGTGCGCTGGAAGAAACGGAACTGCTGCGGATCCGGCTCGATATCCGCAAGCTTGACCAGCAATTGGATGAGTTCTATCGGGATGTCGGTGAGCGGGCGGTTCATCTTCATGAGGTAGGCGAACCGGCTGAACGGATTCTGTACGATGCCGAAATAGGTCGACTCGTCAAAGAGATCCAAGACCTCAAAGGCTCACGCGAGAAGCTCGAGTCGGACATGACGGAGATTCGGACCGAACTATGAGCGACTCGTCACGTACGATGCGTCTCGCCGGCGTGGATATCGGCACGCTCACCTGCCGATTGCTCATTGCAGACTTACCAGCCGATGGGCGGCTGATAGAAATACGATCTGAGCGGCAAATCCTCCAGTTGGGCGAGGGAGTCGATCAGACCAAGCGGCTGAACGTGGCGGCAATGGATCGGGTGGTGCAGTGCCTCAGTGAGTGGCGGGCGCTTGTCGATGCTTCCCATGTCGATGCCACGGCAGCCGTTGCAACGAGCGCCGTACGTGATGCAGCCAACCGCGAAGAGTTTCTCGATCGCGTGAAGCGCGAAACAGGCTTCGAGGTCGAACTGATTTCAGGCGACGAAGAAGCCAGGCGGACCATGCTGGGCATCCGCTCTGGCTTACCCGCGGGCGTGACCGACGTGCTAGCCCTAGACATCGGCGGCGGTAGCACCGAGTTCATTTTAGACCTGCCTGACGAGAATCCGGCTGTTCGATCGATCGATATTGGTGTTGTGCGTCTCTGCGAACGACTTCTTCATCATGATCCTCCGACCAACGGAGAAGTACAACAGGCACGCGAGTGGATCGCACGAGAAACGAAAGCAGCCGTTGCCGGCATGGGCAACTATCAGACGGCAACCTTCGTTGGCACGGCGGGAACCATCACCAGCCTAGCCGCCATGGCCCAGAAACTTCCCACTTACGAGCCAGCCAGAATCCATAACTACAGACTACAGCTCAATACCATTCAAGAACTCGAACAAACGCTCCTCAGCCGCAACAAACCCGACCGAGCTGGTTTGCCAGGCCTAGAAAAAGGCCGTGAAGAAGTCATAGCCGCCGGCGCGATTATCATCAGGACCGTGATGCAGACATTGAGGATGTCGAGTGTCCTTGTCAGCGATCTTGGATTGCGGGAAGGAGTTCTGATCGATCTGGCAACGCGGATATTATGATGAGTGCGAGGACCCAAACGGAATCGGTAGGAATCTCATGACAGAGCCATTGCCATCTTTCGTGCGCAACCTGGGGAAGACTCTCGACGAGTTGCTGGAAGTCTCAGGTGTCTTGCGTCAGGACATTGAGAGTCTTGTGGCCGCATACCGACATGATTGGTCCAGTCAGCCGTTGCGACGCATGTTTGTGCGTGCTTACTGGTCGATGATCGAAGGAGAAGTGTTCTGCACGAAGCAGTTCGCTCTCCGTGCCTGTGAATTGGGCGACAAAAGTCTTTCTGCAGAGGAGCACGTATTCTTGTCGGAGAGCCGTGTAATCGTAGATGAGGAAGGTGCCGCATCACTGAAGCATGCGCATATCGATACCCTATCCAATCTAAAGCAAACGCTGAAAATCGCGGCATCTAAATTTGATCTCGACTGGGTTCCTAATTTCAGCACTCAAGGCTGGGAGAAGTTAGCGCTCTCGCTAGAGTTGCGGCATCGGATTACGCATCCTAAAGTCGCCGCCGAGCTGGTAGTATCGGAAAGCGAGCTGGATATTCACAAAGATGCGTTTGCTTGGTTCCTGGAAGCATTTAATGAGTTCCAGGCAAGTCTCCTTCGAAAGTATGACGGATGAAGCCGTTATTGCCGCGGCAGTCTGATTCACATTACCAACTATTATGAATGTGCCGGTAATCTTTGTTGTTCCTGCGGTATTCAGTGTCAGATTTTGGAATTGTACATCTCGTCATCCGGTCGAACGATTCCTTTTCGTGCTTTCCCCGTTACTCTCTCAGCAGGGTAACCAGATTGCCCTTCCAATCCTTTTCATCGTGCGCGTTCTGCGAGCAAGGAGGGCACGTGGCCGCTCCCTCCTCATCTTTCCTAGGCCGCGCGTTGCGCGAGCACAAAGGGCGGTCTGGTTACCCTGCTCTCTCCTTTGTTCTCCGAGAAGATGGCTTTCGGAGCCCCGCCTAGTTTTCGAGTAGCAATAGGTTGAACGATTGGCCGGTCAAGAAGTAGGAGTTTATTTTCCTAAGGATCTGATGTCCAGATATTTGCCAGCTCAGGTTCCTAGAATGGGATTCGAATTCCCATTTGGAATTCATTCGGAACCATGCCTTGGCC
>JBDSDL010000101.1:0-8151 GCA_039920585.1 Nitrospiraceae bacterium
CGATCGTGGGGCCGATGATGATTCTCCCCAACGTGGGCCTCAATGAGTGGGGGCATGCGTTCTGGTTCGTCGATGAACTCTTTGCCGCGCCGTTGCACTGGGGCTTTGTGACCCTGGGCTGGTGTGGATTGTTCGGCGGGACGGGCGGCGTGGCGGCGCAGATCGTGGCCCGCATGTCCAACCTGTGCGATGTGGTCTGGAACAACGAGAGCAAGGACTGCTTGCACGTGATCCCATACTAAGTCCTGCTGTCGGCTTCGGCGGGCTAGCCCCGTACTCCGGATGCCGGAGAGAGCGGGGTCGCCCAACCAGTTGAATATTTAGGGAGGGGCAGATGTTCAGAACGAGCAAGGAGGGGACAAATGGCACTGTTTAGAACCGCTGAGATTATCAAAGCCAGCAAGCTTCCGCCGGAAGGCGTCAAGCTGTCAAGAATGATAGACGCGGTGTATTTTCTTCCAATCGCATATTTAGGGGTGTTCGCAACCTTTCATATGCACTTCGACCTGCTTGCGGGAGACTGGGATTTCTGGGTCGATTGGAAGGACCGGCAGTTTTGGGTGACGGTCACACCAATTGTAGAGGTTATGTATCCCGGGGCAATCATGTATTACTTCTGGACGTTCTACCGGCAGCCGTTTGGTGCAACGTTGAGCATCACGGGGCTGCTCGTCGGGAAGTGGATCACGGTGTTATTTGCCTGGTACTGGTGGGCTAACTTTCCGGCGAACTTCGTTATGCCGGCCACCATGGTCTCCAGTGCGCTGATCCTCGACTGTACCCTGTTGCTGACTCGGAGCTGGATGCTCACAGCAATATTCGGGGTATGGGCATTCGCGATGGTGTTTAATCCGACACAATACGCTATATTCGGGTATAGCCATCAACCGCTGGTCGTGGATGGTCAGTTGCTCTCTCTGGCCGACTACATGGGGTTCACCTATGTCCGTACAGGGACGCCAGAGTATATCCGAATCATCGAGGTGGGCTCGCTGCGTACATTTGGCGGCCACACTGTCTGGATTTCAGCGTTCTTCTCGGCCTTCATCTCCATGTTGATGTTCACCATTTGGTGGCAAATAGGGCACTTCGTTGGGCAATCGTTCTTTTGGGTTAAGGGCAGGCGTGGCGTCATGTCACGGAAGAACGATATCATGATAGTCGGCACGGATGAGTTTGCCGCGAGACATGGTACGCCAGATGGGGTTGCACCAAGATTGTCGGGCGGAGCAACATTAGCGGAAGGGAAATCATGAACGCAAAAAATATATTTAAATTATGCGTGATCGGCTCCCTCGGGATGGCGACACTGGGGCTTACCCTGGTGTTCAATGCCTCACCCGCTGCCGCCCATGGGGAGCGCTCTCAGGAACCGTTCCTGCGGATGCGTACTGCTCAATGGTACGACACAAGGTGGAATCCGCAGAAAACCGCCGTCAACGATGAGGCGATGTTGTCTGGCAAGATGCACATTTCGGAAGACTGGCCGAGGGCCGTCGTCAAGCCCAATCGTACGTTCATCAACGTGGGCAGCCCGAGTTCGGTGTTCACACGTCTCAGCTCGAAAGTGAACGGGACGCCGATGTTCACCTCGGGTCCAATGGAGCTCGGTGGGGACTACGAATACGTGATCAAGTTGAGGGGCCGGCTGCCTGGTCATCACCATATCCACCCAATGTTGGCCGTCAATGGGGCCGGTCCTATTGCCGGGCCTGGGGGCTGGATGGATATCCAAGGCAATTATAAAGACTTTACCAATCCAGCAAAACTGTTGGTTGGGGGAACCATCGATACAGAGACCGCAGGCCTGGCGGTCGGGCTCTTCTGGCATATCCTATGGGGTGGTCTTGGATTTGCCTGGATCGGCTGGTTCATGATCAGACCAATGTTCCTCATTCGTGCACGTGTGCTAGCCCAAGAGGGTGGAGACGCACTGCTGAACGATCCAGTTGACCGCGTAGTGGCCTTTGGAATGCTAGGAGTGGTCTTTGTTTTGATTGCCATTGGCTTCTTCGTTACGGACAGTCAGTATCCTTATACCATCCCGCTCCAGGCGGGTGAACCAAAGATCAAGGCGACTCATTTGAGATCGGACCTCACGGTAAAGGTACTCGCCGCTGATTACGACGTTCCTGGTCGTGCCCTGCGCATGACGCTTCAGGTTACGAACAGCGGTGAACATCCACTCAGGATTGGAGAGTTCACAACGGCAGGTATCCGGTTCCTCAACAAGGTTGGCGTCGCCAACAACATGGACCCGGACTACCCACCGGAGATCATGGCCGTAGATGGTTTGCATGTTGAGGACGAGTCTCCAATCAACCCGGGCGAGAGCAAAGAGATCAAGATCGACTCGAGAGACTCTCTCTGGGAAGTGCAGAGACTGATGGACCTGGTCCACGATCCGGAGCAGCGCTTCGGAGGGCTCGTGATGTCTTGGGACGAATCCGGCAATCGCCACATCAACAGTATTGCTGGTAACATCATCCCGGTCTTTACGAGGGCCTCAGCAAGCTAAAGGTTTAGTCACGTAAGCGTGACGCCGATCCGCCGCCGTCGTGAGACGGGCCGGCGGATCGGCTTTTTTATGGAATAAGGTGAATCAATAAAGTGGAAATCTCGGAAACGTCGCACCGCGCCTGGCGCAGAATCAATCGGCACAACCTCTTTAGCTCGTTTACGCGAGCGAGCGTCGTCTTCAGCAATAGGCAGTCGGTAGAATGAACGAAGCTACGATCAGAAAAGAATGCCGGAATGGTCGACGCTTGATCGCTCGGACCCTCCGCAACCCTTGCGGATTCCCCACTGCCAGGACAAGCCGAGGAACTCGGCAGTCAAGTGTGGAAGCTCGCCTCATCCGTCTGCAATTTTTAGCCGTCGATCACGCAAGAAACGAGTGAGAGCGAGCTGCGGCAGCCAGCGTCTTTAGGAGTGCCGTGCGCCATGAACTCTTTCCCTGTTCCGGTTTCACCGAGAAACGTCACCGATGATCTGGGACTTTCAATCACCTCCGAACTTGTTTGAGCAGGTGCTTCATAGAGGGCCTGTGGGTCTCCAGACTCTTCATGTGGTACTGGCTATCGTGCCGTCCCAATTCCGACTCAAGCCGCCGGCAAATCCGCAAGTCGTCCAGCGCCCGAGCGATCACCACATCGATACCCTCAAGATTCACCGACTTGATCATGAAGTCGTACGCCCACAATTTCATTGTCTCCACCGCATCCTGCACCGTCCCCTATGCAGTCAGCATGATGACTATCGTAGCAGGAGTCAGCTAGCGCACATGCTTTAACGCATCGAGACCGCTGAGGCTTGACATTCTCACATCAGGCAACACAAGATCATTGAGTAGCGTGGAGTCCTCAACAGGGCTTCACGGATTCATATCCAACGATGTGATGGCCTTGCCGAGTCGGCCAATAGAAGAGTGAATCACCTGCTCATCGTCGGTCAAAAAGATGACTGCCTGCATGGGCTAGCCTTTCGCCATCTGAGCATCTTGGGATAACGGCAGCCAAATGCTCACGATGGTGCCTTCTCCAACCGCGCTTGTCAGATGGATCTCTCCACGATGCCTCTCGATAATGTTCTTGCAGATAGCCATCCCTAATCCAGTTCCGTTACGCTTCCCCGACGTAAAAAACGGTTCGAAGACCCGGGACAGTGCCTCTGGTGAAATACCTTTGCCGGCATCTCGAACTTGTATCATGATGCCGGGCTGTTCCTGGTAGAGGAACTCATACGCCGCGATTTCCATGGACAACCCGTTCATGGGAGTGGCATCGATCGCGTTGTCGATGACGTTCAAGAGCACTTGCTCGATTTGGTCTCGATCGGCGTGCAGACGGTCGGCCCCCTGAGATATGGAAGTTCGAACCTTGAGACGTTTAGCCTGCAGAGGCCCACTCAGCAACTTGAGTATATGGTTGATGAGGTCGGACAATACAAATTGAACCGATGCAAGCTCGCGGGTCCTCGCATACTCCACAATCTGATTCACGATCCGATCCATTCGTTTGGCCTCGTGGAGAATCATGTCGATTTCCTTACGCCTCGGATCGGACCGCTCGAACTCATCCAATAACAGCGATGCCGTCGAGCCGATCCCGACCAATGGATTCCTGAGCTCATGGGCAATGCCAGCAGCCATCTGTCCCAATGTCGCAAGCTTCTCGGTCCGACTTAACCGTGATTGCAGGGTATTTAGTGCCGTAATGTCGATGTTGAATGCCACATAGATCGGATCGGGGCTGTCGAAGCCCGATATCGGCACGCGCCGGCTCAAAATAGACCGTACACCTCCGTCTGCGTGAACAAACCGGAAGATCAGTTCGCACTGGCGGCTCGCCGCAACTGCCTGTGAAAATTCCGACAAAACACGATCGAGATCTTCAGGATGAATTCGGGCACGGAAGGCGGCGGGTTCGACCTGTTCGTCAGGATCGAGCCCGGCTAAGACTTGATTGTGTCGATTGCTGAACGTGACCTGCATCCCCTTCGTCATAAAGATGCCGATCGGAGCGTTATCCACCAGACCACGGTACTTCGATTCAGAGTCGGATAAATGCTGGTTGAGTTTACGGAGCGACGTCTCGGATTTTACCACTTCATCAAACTGTTCCCGAACCTGCCGACTCATCTCTTGCATCACCCTGGTGAGGCCCCCGATCTCGTCTTTCCGGTCCAAAACAGGGATGGTAGGACAAAGCCCGCCGGATGACTCGGCAACGGCCTTCGACAAGCTAACAAGAGGACCCGCGATCGATCGGGCAATTAGATAGAGCGCACAGACGATGAATCCAAACGTGAATAGCCCTCCGCCTAAAATGGCAAGAAGTGTCGACGTGCGATCTTGGCTCATTTGAGCGAACTCTTCTAGCGCGCTTTGCTGCTCAAATTTATCGAGTTGCGCCATCCAATCTCGAAACTCGGACATCAGCGCTCTTCCTTGCCCTTCCTTGATATACTGAAGCGCGATCGACTTTCGACCCGCGTGAAGCTCTCGGATGAGTTCTTCCTTCTCTGCGACAATTTGGCTCACGAGGGCTTCAGCATCCTTGAAATGTTGCTGCTGGCTCTCCGAAAGTCTTTCCTTCAGGTCTTGCCTAACCCCACGAATGTTTTCCAGCGCCTCCTGATACGGTCTGAGATCGCGAGCATCTTCGGTCAACACATATCCTCGAAAGCCGGTCTCCAAATCGACCACCAGCCGCATGTATTGGGCTGCTGCCTTCTGGGTAAGATAGAGATTGTTCAGCCGCTCTTCATCCTGCGAAAAGGTTTGCAGGTTGATGTACGTCACGATGCTGACGAGGATGAGGGAAACGAGAGGGATCGTGGAGATAAAGAGTAACTTGTGATGAATCGGAAGATTATTGAACAGGCTGGCAACATGCTTGTACATGGAGTCTCCGTCGCACTCTTGTGAGTGCCTAGGATTTAGATCCACCCATAGTCAAACATCTCTCTGCTATGTCCACCATGAGAATTATCGTGCCAGGATGTCAAGGGCGGAAGTCATGGGAAAGCGGAGGTCTGACTGTTCAGTGACGGAAAACCACACGGGGGCATCCCTGAAATGGGCGCTATACTGCTGAGGCACCGGCATGGCTCCACGTTCATACCAGTCATGACCACGCTATAGCTTTGCGGTAAGATGATCGTGTTCGGATTCTTCGCCATGCCGAGAACTTGTACGACGAGCCGACCAATCCCCAGTGATCGGGTTAATCCTGGGCTACTTCCCCACCTGACGGCGTAACGAAACATACTCTAATGCCCGGTTCACGACCGGTTCTACTAACTGGAGGTCCACGGTCTTAATGATGAAATCGTACGCACCCAGCTTCATGGCCTCAACTGCTTCTTCGACTGTGCCATATGAAGTCAGAATGATAACCACCGCATCTCGCGCTTTTGCGCGAAGTACCTCTAGGGTTTCGAGCCCCGTTCTCCCAGGCATCTTGAGGTCGAGGAGAATCAGGTCGGGAAGATCGGGAAGGCCTTTTTCAACCTCGGCCAAGAGTTCATCTCCGGACTTGAAGGCCCGGACCTTGTGCTGGCCCTGAGACAGTCGTTTTACAAGTGCGTTGAGAAGTAGGGGTTCATCGTCTGCGACATAAATACTGGCTGGCATTTCGGCACTCCTTTCTATCTAGTTCGGTATAGTGACCGCGGTTGCTTCTGCGCAAACCGCGCGTCTTCATGCAAAGGCAGTGAGGTTACCGGGAACTTGCTTCACACGATCGGCGAGCACGTGGTCCGAGAGCCCACGGAAGTGCTCCAGCCCGACGAGGACGCACGTATGCCCGGCTTCGATGGCTCGATCTTGGAACCCATGCAAGTATTCCATGGTGGTATGGTCCACGATCTTTCCGGCTAAAATGAGCATATAATTAGCTTTCATGCCCTCAGGAACCGCGATGGCTTTGAGCGCCGCGTCGAGTTTCACCAGGTTCATGCAGGTGGCCGAAGACAAGTAGATCTTGTAGGGATTCTTCATCTCTCCGACGGTGCCTCGTAACACCGCATTTGCCGCGACGGTCATCACACTGCGAGAACCGCTGCCGGTGTCTCCGATGCGGATGACAGGATTGCGGAACAATTCCTTGAATGCAGCCCCCACCCCCCTACCCTCGGGATCCTTGGCCGAAGCCCGTACGACATCCTTCACGAGCAAAACAATCATCGCCAGCGTGCCAACGATCATGCCGTCCAGGATGTCTGAGGTAGCTAACGTGACCACCACGTTGATCAGGGCGACAAAGATCTGTTCCTTGCCGACCGAAAAGATCCGCTTGAAGACTTTGTTCGAGCAGAGTTTCCATCCGATCCACATGAGCAACCCTGCCAGAGCCGATTTAGGAATGACATTGATGAGGGCTGCGGCGAATATCAGGATGATCAACTGAAAGCAGGCATAGTAGAAGTTCGCCCAGAGAGTACGGCCCCCTGCGAGCATGTTGGTTGTACTTTTGAGCCCACCTGGGATAATCGTCAATCCACCAGCCAGACTGGAGAGGGTGTTGGAGACCCCCATAGCTCGTAAGGTGACATTGGGGTTCGACTTTCGTTTAAACGGATCGATCTTATCGATGGCTTGGATCGTCGCGAGCGACTCGGTGCCATCGATGAGGGTCAGGGTGATAATGATGAGTAAGAGAGCCCCATATAATTCCGGTCTGGAAAAGGCTTCAGCGAAATGGGGAAATACAATGCCATGTTCAAAAATGTCGAGGGGGATCTTAATAAGGTATTTCTCCTCGATACCTAGTAGCCAAGAGGCGACGCCGGCCATGACGATCACGATGAGGGGCACCGGGACGAGCTTCGGCCACGTTCCTTTGATACGGGAAAGGATACCGCTAAGAAAAAAGAGGAGGAAGAGGGTCACCGCTCCAATCACAGTGATCAACGGATTCAGGCCCATGACATGTTCGGGGATCAGCAGGATGGCTTTAGGAATGGATTTGATAGGCGGTGTGATGTATCCGAGAAATGCCGGGATTTGTTTGATGATGATCAGCATGCCGATCGCCATCAACATGCCTTCGACTACCGAGATGGGAAAAAACAGCGCGAATCTCCCGGCATTGAAGATACTGAGGATCACCTGGACGACACCAACGATCGCAATGGCCACCAGTAAGAGCGGATAGCCCGCCTCCAAATCTCCATGACCCAACGCGAGCGAGCCGGCCAAGAGTGCCGGCGCCAGGCCGGCAGCCGGCCCGCTGATCGTGATATAGGCGCCCCCGAGGAAAGGGAAAACAAATCCCGCGATGATCGCCGAGATCAATCCGCAGACAGGCGGCGCACCGGATGCCACCGCGATCCCGAGCGAGAGTGGGATCCCCATCATGGCGACTTGCAGCCCTGCCATCAGGTCGTACTTCCAATGCTTCAGCCCAGCCACCCCGTTTTGGGGCTTTTCTCCTGCTGGAATATCATCTACTGTTACAGTTGCTGCTCCATGCGATGACATGCCGTTCCTCCTGAATTTCAGGTTCCCCTGTTATGCCGTAAAGCTACACGCGCTTTTATTTTTCGATCTAGGCAGTGTTTCATTGTTCCGCTCGCATTGAAATCTCTGTTAGTTCTGTCACATCCGATCGAGTCCTGCTAGATCACTCCTTACACGACACTCGATCA
>JBDSDL010000102.1:0-4292 GCA_039920585.1 Nitrospiraceae bacterium
AAAGCGGGAGTCAGAAAATCCTCGATCGGCTTAAGAAAGAACAGACGTTGGAAGAAGTGGCCACCGCCGTCAAGAACGCCAAGCAGGCCGGCATCGAGATCGTGCACGGCTTCTTCACCGTGGGCAACCCGGATGAGACGGTTGAAGATATGAACGCGACGTTCGACCTGGCCTCCAAGCTGCCGCTCGACACCTTCGGTTTCAATCGGCTCTGTGTGTATCGAGGGACTCCGCTTTGGCAGGAATATGTGAAGCGCGGGTTGGTCAGTGAAACTGCCGATTGGTACAAGTATTTCAAATGCTCCACGATCGATCCGACCTGCTTGCCAGGAGAAGTGATCAACGAGGTCCGCCGTCAGGGGCTTAAGAGGCTGTTCGTGTACAAGCTCCTGCACTATCCCATCCAGACGTTCAGGCTGCTGCGGCGGTTCCTCCGCTTCATGCCGGCGCGGGATGTGGCCTACATCATCATCAAGCCGTTTCTGGGCCAAAAGAAAGGCGCCACGAAGGCTGAAGTGCTGTCCCGCGCTGTGGAGCATGGCGAGATGAAAGATGCGGCAGCAGAGCTGACCCAGATGACGGATGACATGCTCCACAGCGTGATGGAGGAGTCCAGGCTGGAACGGTTACGTATTCAGCAAGAAGCAGAAGGGTCGCGCGAGTTGCCGATGGTCCACAGCCGCTAGCGCAGGATGCTGAAAAAGCCCGCCAGCTTCGTTCTCGACTCATCGAAATCATCAACGGGGACCCGGCCGCCTCACTAACTCGGCGGCGCGCACAGACGTGGTGCTCCTTATTCGTCGCACCGTGCGCCCCAGAGGGTACGCCTCCGGTTTCAATTCGTCTGCGGCCTTGCCTGTGGAACGGCGCGTCTCGGCGCGCCGGGGTTGGGCGGGTGAGAAGTCTGGTTTTTTTGAGCATCCTGCAAGATCAGTCTTCAGTTAGACCGCAATCCCCAAGAGTTGTTTTGCTGCCAATCCTGTTGCACAGCTCACGCCCGGGTGAGCATGGTGGACGGGATTCGTTTTATCTCCTCTGGTCAGCCGATCAGGAAATAGGTGCCAAAGCCGATGGCCGCGAGCAGAGCCACGCTCAGCATCGCCTTCTCATGCCCGCACAACCCCGCCTGTGCCTGGCAAACCGCCAGGGAGCACATGATCGCCATTGTGGCCTCCTTTGCTTTATGAAGCGTCTTGTGTGAAACGATACGCCGCTCAGAATGCGTAGTCAACGCCGATCCGGTTGGTCCTCTGCCTTTACATGCCCATGCAGGAACCTACGGCTGTCCGCCCCAGCCAATAGTTCAGTACCCGTCTACGAAGCGAGTCGTTCAGAAGGGCCTACTGAACGATCGCCTGCTTCGTTTCATCCACGTGCTTTTGGAGGTATTGCATGAAGGGTGTGCCGCCCGTTCCCACGGCCGTAGGGTTGCTGGCGTGGGATTGGTGCTGGCGGTGAATGTAGCTGTCGGCGTAGCCGATGTGGATCTCTCGAAACTGTGCGAGGAGATCGAGGCAGGCCCCATAGGCAGTCCAGAGATCGGGGGCGCGGAGTTTCCGATCGCGAATATAGCTGGCGAGCAACGGATGGCCAAGATCATCGGTAGACGTCTCTAGGGCTTGTAGGAATGCACGGTGGCGAGGAGGCATGTAGTCGCGCATCTCTTGTAAATACAGGGTCAAGGGATCGGGAGCATGGGCGATTCCGAGCCCTGCGTCGAGACAGGGCACAATCGAGCTTTGTGCGCCGGTTTCGCCTCGGAATTGTTGCGGCTGCCCAGCATAGGATTCGACGCCCTCGTAGGTGAGCCCGTTCGGTAAGGTAGGGCTGTTCTTCCAGCCGTGGATGTAGGGCCGCACGCGGTTGAAGTACACGTAGGGATCGCAGCGCTCTTTCATCCTGAGCAACGTGTCGCGCATCGCCGTTTGGGCCACCGCCAAGGATTTGAGCCCAAGCAAGACCTCGTCCTTCTTGTCCTCGGCCGCGCCCCTCATTGCGCGCAGGAGTCCTGCCAGCCCTGGTCCCGCTTCCCGCTCGATCTGGATGTGGACGACGACAAACCATTCTTCATCCAAACCACCGAGAAAATTTTGGAGCAGTACAATGTTGTCGAGTTGAATCGGCTTCGTCTTGTCGAGACGCCGCCAGTTGTCGAGCGCATAGGACGCGTAGGAGAGCACTGGCGGTCGGCCAAGCCATTGAGCCACCTCGTGCCAGGGTTGTGCAAGTTGCGGTGGCAGCGTTACGTCCGGCTGGTCCGGCACTTCCCATACATAGGCATGTCCGCAGAACGAAAGGATGCGCATCGCAGCCCGGTATTCTTCCATGCGCCATGTTGAAGGGATGGAAGGGAGCAGGTGGCGTTGCTCGTCGATGAATCGCCGGACCGTTCGAGCACTCAGTAGTTTTGGAAGCTCGCTTCCTAGGGCATTGAGCGTGGGAGAGTCGGGCACATGGCCGAGTGGGTCTGGTGAGAGAAAACCCTGTTCAGGGGAGAACTCGTAATCTGAGAAGTTGAGAGCAGCGAAGTTCGTCGATCCCATAGGAGTCTCCGGTACGCACGACCTCAGTGCCGCCCCCACTTTATCACACTTCGAGTGAATAAAAAACGAGTCATGAGTTGTGAATTCAGAATGCCCCTGTTTGCTTTCTTGCTCAACGGACTGACAATATTTGCCGGAGATTTTCGGAACGAAGGAGTATGCCATGCAGAAGGAGCCAACGAATTGTTCATGGGTGTGCGTGGGACATTTAGTGTTCGGCTGTCTTGTTGTGCTGTGCCTGCTGGCTGGGGCGGGATGCGCTGCCGGTCATTCTCGGCTTGATCGTCTTGTCTGGGAGCAGTCGCGGCTCATCGATCTTACTCATGCCTTCGGGGTGGACACAATTGTATGGCCGACTGAACAGAACTTTCAGCTCGTGGTCCAGCAGGCGGGGGAGATGCCGGGCGGGTACTATTACGCCTCGAATCGCCTGGAGTTGGCCGAACATGGCGGCACCCACATCGATGCGCCGATTCACTTTGCCAAGGGTGGGCTGACGCTGGATCAGGTCCCGATCGAACGATTGGTAGGAGCCGGTGTTCGAATCGACGTCACAGCCCAATGTGCCAGTGATCGGGATTACCTCGTGACCATCCAAGATTTTGAGCGATGGGAAGCAGTGCACGGGCGAATCCCAGACAGAACGATCCTGTTGCTCGACACGGGCTTTGCCCGATTCTGGCCGTCGCGCCTACCGTATCTGGGCACAGAGCTGAGAGGGCCAGAGGCGGTACGCGCGCTCCATTTCCCGGGCTTGCATCCCGAGGCGGCAGCCTGGCTTGTGCGCGAGCGGAAGATCAAGGCGGTCGGAATCGACACCGCCTCGATCGATTATGGGCAATCCACCAGATTTGAGACGCATGTCGCGCTTCTCTCCCAGAACGTACCAGTGTTTGAAAATCTGAGTGATCTACGCGATCTTCCGAACCGAGGATTCGGCGTGATCGCCCTGCCGATGAAAATTGCAGGCGGTACCGGTGGCCCCCTCCGTGTCATCGCGGTGCTCCCTCCACAGCGCTAGCCCGTATGATTCATGACGCTTCTGCTGCAAGCGCGGATACGAGGCTGCGACGGGCAGTCTCGCCGGTCAGCCCTTCGACATACTGTACGAGTATGCCTCAGAACTTCACGGCTCTCAGTGCCCGTCTCGCTTCGCGTCCGCATGCTTTCGCGACGAACCTTCATGAATCATGTGGGCTTGCATGGTGCTGACACCATGAGGCGTGAAAGGGAAGAGGTGAAACATAGGTCTGCCGAGCGCGAATCCTCCCAAACATTTCAGGTTTCACGTTTTACGTTTCACGGATCGCCGGAGAGCCATTTTGAGCATTCTGCTGGAGAGCGGATAGCCCGTAGAGCAGAGCAAAACGCTGGAAGTAAATGCGAGATCCCCCGTTACCATCAGCCGGTGAATCACAAACCTCTAAATACCCCGACTTCATTCCGCCGGGGTGACTTTAGGTTTGCTTGGTGCTACCATTCTCTATGCTTCTGCTGGATAGCCATGCAGGACTGAGTAAACGCCTAAAGAGAATGTAAAAAGGGAGGGAGCGATGTCGTTAGGGAGAATCTTGGTGGTGGACGATGAAGCGGACGTCAGGAAGTCGGTTCGTCTGGTCTTAACGAAGGCCGGTTATGAGGTGCGTGAGGCCGAGGATGGAGAAAAGGCAATCACACAAATTAGGTCCAATGATAATCCGTTTAAGGTAAGCCTCATTATTTGCGACATTCAAATGCCAAAAGTAAACG
>JBDSDL010000103.1:0-9018 GCA_039920585.1 Nitrospiraceae bacterium
CGCATCGCCTTCCCATTGATCGACGGATGCATGCTGACTTTCATTTTCCGTCCGGAGACATAGACAATTCCAGTTCCGTCATCATTGAGGCTGGAAAAGATGGCGTAGGCCGAGGGAGGTGCGGTCAGTTTCTCAACTTCGGCGCGCAACGCTTCGATTTGCACCTTCGCTTCCTGGAGGGTGGCAACGAGCTTTTCGTTCTGTTTGGTGGCTTGGTCGAGCTGGTAGCGGGACTGATACAACCGACGGATCTCTTCTTCCATCGACTGGATCTGCACACGAAACTTTTCAACTTCGCGAACATGTTCGTCGTTGCGTTGTGCCACGCCCGTTTCTCCTTCAGTCAACCGCTTCGTGATGTGCGTGACGGAATCTCGGAGAGACCGGAATCGACTCGGACGTTCTTTCTTGCCGTCCATGGCGCTACTCGAAGAATGCGAAACACCTTGCTGAATCGAGAAGTCCTTGTCTGCGCGGATTCTATCACCCGTTCCCAGGGTGGTCAACCGGACAGCGAGATGTTACAGCTGATAATCGTGCATTGCGCACGTCACTACGCGAGCGTCACGGCATCGAGTAACTCGCGCGTCGCCGACTCTATGTCATCCGCACCGAGAATCGCCGTAATCACCGCCGCGCCGAATGCCCCAGCACACCGCATCTCACGCGCGCGCGCCGCAGTGACTCCACCGATCCCGACAATCGGGATACGGATCAGCCGACAGGCTTTCTCAAGCGTGTGAATGCCGAGCGGCGAACCGAACATCTGTTTGGACGGAGTCTCGTAGATCGGGCCAAGGACAATGTAGTCTGCCCCCTGCGACTGTGCTAACAGCCCCTCTTCTACTGTGTGCGCGGAAATACCAAGAAGACGCTGTGCCCCCAGCAACTCCCGTGCGACCGAAACAGGCAGACTGTTGCTGCGCAGATGGACGCCGACTCCTTCCAGCGCCAATGCCACATCGATCCGGTCATTGATGAGAAGTTGGGATCTGCGCGAAGACGTCAGAACCTGCACCTCACGCGCAAGCGTCACCAATTCCCTGGCTGAGAGATCCCGTTCACGGAGTTGAATCGCAGGCGCCGCGGCTGAGAGAACCCGCTGCAGAAGGGAGACCAACGGTCGCCCGTTGGTCTGATGGCGATCTGTGACGACAAGAAGACGGCTGGAGAGTGTCAACATCAGGGACGCATTGGATCAGGACTGCGGAGCGGGATGCTCAAAACGTTCAGACTTCTCACCCGCCCAACCCTGGCGCGCCGAGACGCGCCTTTTCCCAGGCAAGGCCGCAGCGAGCGAAGAGGCGAGGAGTTACGTGCCGCACTTCGTGTGGGCCATTCGCCCGTACAATGGATCTTGGCGAACGTAAAAACCCCTCCAGCACTTCCGGCCTCTGAAAATCTCAATCGGTACGTTGAGGATTTCGATGAGCTGAGAACGAAGCTGGCGGACGTTTTCAGCATCCCGTTAGAGCATCCCTTCGATGGGACTACTGGCAGTCGCATACAATTTTCGCGGGATTCGTCCGGCCTTGTACGCCAACCGGCCGGCATACACCGCATACTTCATCGCCTCGGCCATGGCAATGGGATCTTTAGCTCCTGCAATGGCCGTGTTCATGAGTACCGCGTCAGCCCCTAATTCCATCGCCAGGGCAGCATCGGACGCAGTCCCGACACCGGCATCAACAATGATCGGCACCTTGACCATTTCCATGATGATTTTTAAGTTATACGGATTGCGGATACCGAGTCCCGATCCAATCGGCGCCGCCAACGGCATCACGGCTGGGCACCCGAGGTCAACGAGTTTTTGGGCCACGATGGGGTCGTCGTTTGTATAGGGCAGCACGATAAACCCTTCTTTGACGAGGATCCTCGCCGCTTCAAGTAATCCGACCGTATCGGGGAAGAGGGTTCTCTCATCACCGAGTACTTCCAGCTTGATCAAATCCGACACGCCGGCAGCCCTAGCCAAACGGGCATAACGCAGGGCATCTTCCACGTTGTAACAGCCGGCAGTGTTGGGAAGAATGGTGTACTTCTTCGGATCGAGATAATCGAGCAGGTTCTCTTTGGAACGATCGGTGATATTGACGCGCCGCACCGCCACCGTCACCACATCGGCCCCCGACGCCTCAATGGCTTTCTTGGTTTCGGCAAAATCCTTATATTTCCCGGTCCCCACGAACAGCCGAGACGTCAACTCACGACCGGCAATGATCAACCGATCATTCTGCATGGACGACACTCCTCCCTTTGCCCTGAACATCCACTGGCGCACCGCCCCCGATAAAGCTCAAGATCTCCACTCGATCCCCTTGTTGTAAATTCCGGTGATCAAACTCTTTGCGATCAAGAATTTCCAGGTTCAGTTCCACCGCCACACGCTCCGTCTTGATCGCAAGTTCACGCAGCAAATCCCCAACGGTAGCACCGGCCCGACAGTCCCGCTGTTCGCCGTTCACCTGAATCTGAATCGTCTCTGCCATCATTCATCATCCTAGGGGAGAAGAATTCCTCTTGTCAATAAACGCCCCTCGTGCCCATCCTCTTGCCTCCATATCCATGACCACGTCAGAATAGCGTCAGCACGGCTTATGATATCCACCCCACAACATAACCAGCAAGTCGCGACCATCTTTCGGTCGATCGCCGAGCGCTTAGCCGCCCAACGAGCGAACCCCTATCGGGTCAGAGCCTACCGAAAGGCAGCAGATACTATCGAAGCTTTGGAGGAAGACATTGCGAATGTCGCCTCACGGCAGGCGTTGGAAGATATTGATGGGGTTGGCAGGGATCTGGCGGACAAGATTGACGAATTTCTCAGAACTGGAACAATTCAAACTTATGAAGCCTTGAGAACGCCACTTCCGGAGGCAGTGAAGGCCTGGACTCAGCTCCCTGGACTGTCCGAATCGCTTGTGGCCTATCTCTATACCCGCCTCTGCATCACCACATTGACCGATCTGGAACAGCTGGTACGATCGCACCTCCTACGGACGGTGCCAGGGTTCACGGGATCGGAAGAGCGGCTGTTGGAGGCGATCACCGCCTCACAGCAGCCGCTCTCTATTAGGAAGGCCGAGGAAGCTCCTTAAAGATCTTCCAGGTCTTCAGCATCTCAACTGCCTTTTGGAGTTGCACATCCTGCTCAAGCGAAGGGTCGCCAGAAACCTCGGTGGGAAGAGGCGCCGGAGGAATCGTACCATTCTTCGGCGTACCCTCTTCCGGTCCTTTACCATTCTGAGCCGGTTGATCTTTCCCCGGCACGACCGCAGGCTTGGCCTGCTTCGGCTCCCCTTCCTTCTCACCAGCCTTCGTCTCGCCTGCCTTGGCGACTGTGACCGGCGGTTGAGCCTTCACAACGATATCTGGCGTAATGCCGGTTGACTGGATCGAGCGCCCTTTCGGTGTGTAATACTTGGCTGTTGTGAGACGAAGACCCGACCCATCCCCCAGTGGAAGAATCGTTTGCACCGATCCCTTGCCGAACGAGGTCGTGCCGACGATCACCGCTCGCCCATAGTCTTGCAAGGCGCCAGCCACGATCTCAGACGCACTTGCCGATCCTTCATTGATCAGCACGATCATGGGTGAATCGTCCATCTGATCTTTCCCCTTGGCGATCCACTCATCTTTCTTACTTTCACGTCCTTTTGTATAAACCACCAACTTGCCGCCGGGAAGGAACTGCTCGGAGACCTCAACGGACGCGGTCAGCAACCCGCCAGGATTGTTGCGAAGATCGAGGATCGTCGATTGCAGCTTCTGCTCTTTGAACTGCTTGAGCACTTTGCTCAAATCCCGCCCCGTCGATTCTTGAAATTGCGTCAGCCTAATGTAGCCGATATTGTCCAATACCTTCGACTTCACACTCTCGATCTTGATGGTGTCGCGGACCAGCGTAAATTGGAGCGGATCGGGAGTCCCTTCCCGCTGAATCGTTAAATTGACCTTCGAACCCTTGGGTCCACGCATCTTTTGAACCGCATCCATCAACGTAAGGTCTTTGGTCGTCTCGTCGTTCACCTTGGTAATGAAGTCCCCCGCCTTGACCCCAGCTCGATAGGCCGGCGTACCCTCGATGGGCGCGATCACCGCTAAACGATTCTCTTTTACGCCGATCTGAATACCCACCCCCCCAAACTCACCCTTCGTTTCAACTTGCATTTCCTTATACATCTCTGGCGTCATGTAGGCCGAATGCGGATCGAGGGTTGAGAGCATCCCACGAATGGCACCCTGGACGAGATCCTTCACTTTCGTTTCGTCGACGTAACTCTTCTGAACTTGGGTCAACACCTCAGAGAACGTCTTCAACTCTTCGTAGGTCTCCGTAGCATGCCCGGTTCGCTCCCACCCTTTACCAAGCAGCACGCCCAAGACTAGCGCGACCATCACCATCGGAGCTAACACCCAGAATCGTCGTCGGGGATCGTGTTCCATAGATAACGTCCTTTCCTCTTCCCGTTCCTTACCGCCTCGCCAACCATTGGAGAGGATCAAGCGGCTCCGCCCCCTGGCGTAACTCAAAGTATAGAGTATTTTCACCCGTCATGCCTGTGTCACCTGTTTCACCGATTGCTTGCCCTGCCCCCACTTGCGTTCCCACCGTTGCCAGTATCTTCGAGGCATGGGCATAGAGCGAAAAGAACCCATTCGCGTGATCAAGGATTATAACGAGTCCGTACCCTTTCAACCAGTCTGCATAGACGACAGATCCTGGCATCACCGCGTGAATGGCGCTCCCTTCGGCCGTCTTAATTTCGATGCCTCTGCGCTGCACATACGTATTGAAGGTCGGATGTTTCTGGCGGCCGAAGAAGGAGACGATACTCCCATCAGCCGGCCACGGCAGTGCGCCCTTCACTCCACGAGGAGCGATCCCCCCAGTCGGAGGTCGGACTGCGGCCGCGCGACGGCGCTGCTCCAATTCACGCAGCAGACTGTCGATGCGCGACGCGGATCGTTCTAACTCTTGGAGCGCATGTTCGTAGGACTCTTTTTGATGAGTGATCTTGGTCAGATAGACCTTCTTTTCTTTCTTGACCGATTTCATCTCAGCCAGCTGTTTCTCGGTACTTTGCTTGTACGATAGCATCCCAATACGCGCTTCTTCCCGCAGCCGCTCCGCTTGCTCCATGCGGGACATATCGGCTCGGAACGTGCCCATGAGCGCATAATCCCGTTCAGATACAGCCGAGAGATACTGGAGCCGGCGCTGGAAATCACCATAGGTGTCGGAGGCGAGCAAGGTTTTCCAATATCCAAAACGCCCCTCCATATACTGAACTCTCAGCCGAGCCAGAATGGCGTCCTGACGTTCACGTACACTCACACGTAAACCGGATAGTTGTGTATTGATGGCCTCGATCTCTTGGTCTTTCTTCCGCAACTTTCGACTAACCTCCTGATGCGCTTGACGGTAATGCATTACACGTTCGTCGAGCGTCTGAATTCCTTGCAAGAGAGAGTCTCGTTTTTTCCCTGCTTCATCAGCCTGCTTGCGTGTTTCTTCGATCAGATCTTTGAGCTGATTGAGAGCCTTGCGTTCTTTCTCAATCTTGTCGGTGATCGGATCGGCGCCCGCAACTGTCGGCCAGGGGAAACCCAGCAGCCCCAAGATCATGATTCCGATCCTGATCTCCCTCCAACACCTCATGCTTTGGTCTCGCCGAAACGCCGTATCGACACGAAGCTGCCTGCAAACCCGAGCCCCATCCCCACCGCAATCAGGGCAAAACAGACTGATGGGGGAAAGAATGCCATGAGGTTGTCGAGCCCGGCAAATCGTCCCGTCGTCCGCATTTGTTGCCGAAATAATTCATACATGAACTTGAGCATGACCAGCGAGAGTGCGCTGCCCAAAGCGCCCAGCACCGCGCCCTCCAGCAGAAATGGGATACGGATAAAACTGGCCGTGGCTCCAATGAGACGCAAAATGGCAATCTCATCCCGTCGGGCAAACAGTGTGAGGCGAATCGTATTGGCGATAATGGTGACTGCTGCTGCAGAGAGAATGACACCGATGCCGATGGCAACCAACTCAATCGATCGAATCACCGTCGCAAGCGCGTCGATCCAATCTTGATTATAGTCAACCTTGGAGACACCGGAAACCTGTCTAACCCGTTCCGCCCACCGGTTGATCGCATCCGGCGAACGGAACGCCGGGCTGAGTGCCACGACGAAAGAAGCCGGTAGGGGATTCTGGCCCAGCCCTTCGAGCAAGTGAGTCTCCGAAGGAAACTGCGCTTTGAACTCGCCCAGCGCCTGCTCTTTCGAGATAAACAGCAGTGAGGCAACGGCGCGATCGCCCCGCAACTGCCGCTCCACCTCAGCAACCGAGTCGGAGGTGAGCCGCTCATCAAGATACACCATGATCTTAACATCGTCCTGAAGCCATCCGGCCGCCGCCCGCAGATTGACATAGAGCAGCAAGAAGATCCCGACACAGGCCAAGGTAAAGGCCGTGGTCAAAATGGCAACCATCGTCGTCGTCCTGTTGGTCCACATATTGACCCAGGATTCTCTGAGGAGATACGAGAGCGTCCTCACCCCAATCCCCTATGTTCCGGCAGCAACCGGCCCTGTGATAAGGTGAGCACACGCCGATTCACCTGCCCCATGACCAGAGGATCGTGTGTCGCTACCACAACGGTAGTGCCACGCGCGTTAATGAGCTTAAACAATTCGATGATCTCGGACGTCAGGGCAGGGTCTAGGTTTCCGGTCGGTTCATCTGCCAACAAAACGACTGGACCATTCACAACCGCACGCGCAATGCACACCCGCTGCTGCTCTCCTGTCGAGAGACCCGCAGGAAGCTGATCTCGCTTATGCTCAACACCGACTGCCCGTAACGCTTCCGTGACTTTCCGACGAATGTCGGCAGAGGAAATTCCTTGCACCAGCAGGGGCAGCGCAACATTGTCGTAGACGGACTTCTTCGGCAACAGACGAAAGTCTTGAAACACTGTTCCCACCTTGCGGCGCAGATACGGAATATCGGACGGCTTGAGCGTCGTCACATTTTTCTGGTGGACAAAGATCTGCCCCTCATCAGGCCGATCAGCCCCAATGAGCATCCGCAACAGTGTCGACTTGCCCGCTCCGCTGGGTCCCATGAGAAGGACAAATTCTCCCTTGCCGATCTCGAGGCTGACATCAGAAAGCGCCGGGCGCTGATCGTACTGTTTCGAAACGTGGATTAATTGAATCATCGTCGCCCTACCAACGGAGATCGTCTCCGGAGACTTCGAAGGCGTTCTGAATATGCTCGATCAACGGGGCGACGGAGTCCGTGCCTTGCAGCAAGACGACATCGAATCTGCATAGCCGATCTCTGATGTGGTGGCGGGCCAAATACTGAGCCGCTAACCGGATCAATTTTTCCTGCTTCCGTTGATGGACGGCATGGATGGCTCCGCCGAATGCGTCGGTCCGACGCGCCTTCACCTCGACAAAAACCAGTACCTGGCCGTCTTCAGCCACTAAATCCAGTTCCCCCACCGGTGAACGCAGATTGCGAGCCACGATCCGATACCCCTTGTGCCGCAGATACTGCTCTGCCGCCGATTCCCCTTCCTGACCAAAAATCTTCCTGGGATCAAGAATGGTCACTGATCCATCCGTGAAGATTCGCCCATGCCGGTACGCGAGAGAGGCCACCTACCGCTGTTTCCGTTCAAGAGCTGCGCGACAGGAGCAAACGTGCGCCGATGAATCGCGCAGGGGCCATGTTGCGCGAGCCGCTGCAAATGCTCTTCCGTCCCATACCCTTTATGGGAGAGAAAATTATAGTCTGGATAGGTCCGGTGGTACAGCACCATCATGCGATCACGCGTGACTTTGGCCACAATCGACGCGGCAGCAATCGATATCGACAATGTATCACCCTTAATGATCGAGCGTGAGGGAATGGCGAGATGCGACAATGTTACAGCATCGATCAAGAGGCAGTCTGCCGGGGGAGTCAACGATGCCAGCGCGCGACGCATGGCCAGGCGGGTCGCTTCTAATATATTGAGGCGGTCGATCTCTTGCTCTGTGGCAACCCCTACACCGACCGCACGTGCCCGCCGAACAATTACCTCGTAGAGACGCGCGCGCTCAGACTCAGTGACTCTTTTTGAATCATCGACACCGGCCAAGTGGCACCGAGTGGGCAGGATCACCGCCGCTGCGACGACAGGACCAGCCAGCGGACCCCGTCCGGCTTCATCCAGACCGGCAATACAACGATAGCCTCGCCGCCGGGCTTCCAATTCAAATTCGTCGGTAGGTCCCACGATGCGGCCCCGCGATACGTCCGTTGAAAGGGCACCTGACAGTCGTGGTGACGGAACTAGGTAACGAGACTACGTCTTCGAATCCGAGGCGGCTCCGACCGGCTCTTCGGCTTTACGGGTGCCCCCGGGCTGCCCCTTCACACTCGCGACGAACTCCCGATCTTCAACCTTGGCAAACTTGCCCTTCTTCCCTCGGAGATAATACAGCTTGGCCCGGCGCACCTTGCCTTGGCGCATGACCTCGACACGCGTGACGATCGGCGAATGGAGCGGGAAAATTCGTTCCACGCCGACGCCGTAGGAGACTTTGCGAACCGTGAAGGTCTCCGTGTTCAGCAGCCCTTTCCGAGCGATCACCGCACCTTCGAACACCTGAATGCGCTCTTTTTCCCCTTCGACCACTTTCACGTGCACGCGGACAGTGTCTCCAATTTCAAAACTGGGCGCCGCCTTCTTCGTGAAAGACTGTTGAATACGTTCCAACCGATTCATGAGACTACCCCTCCTCCCCACATCGAACAGGCGTGCCAGCCACGCCTTCACGAGTAAGTTCATCTAGCAATTGTTGATCTTCGAGACTCAAGACCCGATCTTGCAAAAGATCCGGCCGTCTCTGATACGTACTTCGCAGGGCTTCCTTCCGACGCCACAGGCGAATGGCCTCGTGATGCCCTGAAAGCAACACCTCTGGCACAGGCACCCCTCGAACTTCCGCCGGTCTCGT
>JBDSDL010000104.1:0-26329 GCA_039920585.1 Nitrospiraceae bacterium
TTTTTGCCGGCAATGTCCTGGCCTTCTTCAGAGTAGAGATATTCCAGATAGGCTTGAGCGACTTGCCTGGTGCCTCGCTTGTCCGCGATCTTGTCTACGACGCTGACCGTCGGCTCTGCCAGGATGCGGATTGGCGGCACGACGATATCGAACTTGTCTTTCCCCGAGCCTTTGGTGCTCAGCAAGATTTCATTTTCCCAGTTAATCAGGACGTCGCCGATGCCGCGTTCCACGAAGGTGGTCGTGGCGCCGCGGGCGCCCGAGTTGAGCACCGGCACGTTCTTAAAGAGGTGCCAGACAAAATCCTGCGCTTTGGCTTCATCGCCGCCAGGCTGTTTCAGGGCATAGCCCCAGGCGGCCAAGTAGTTCCAGCGGGCGACACCGGAGGTCTTGGGGTTCGGGGTAATGACGGAGACTCCTGGTTTGACCAGGTCGTTCCAATCCTTGATGCCCTTGGGATTGCCCTTGCGGACCAGAAACGTGATCGTCGAGCTGTAGGGCGCGCTGTTGTTGGGAAGACGACTCTGCCAGTTTGCCGGAAGCAGCCCGGCTTTCTCGGAGATGGCGTCGATATCATATGCCAGCGCCAGTGTCACGACGTCGGCCTCCAAGCCATCGATGACGGCTCGTGCCTGCTTGCTCGATCCTCCGTGGGATTGCAAGATCTTGACGATCTGGCCCGTCTTGGCCTGCCAGTGTTTGGCAAACGCCGCATTGAATTCTTGGTAGAGTTCGCGCGTGGGATCGTAGGAGACGTTCAGGATTGAGAGGGATTCTGCCGCCTGGATAGACGAAGCGAATCCCAAGGCTCCAGTCAGGAGCGCGAGCGTGAGAATGAGTGGTTTCAAAATCATGGGATGGTCCTTTCTATTCATGATGGACTTCTACAATCAGATGTTGTCACTCGACCATCGACTACGTGGCCGATGATTTATTGAACAGAGTCAATCCTCGATTCCGATGTTTTGCTCAACCATTGGGCCAAATCCAAGGGGGCATGATCTGCCGGACCCATCTGCCGTGCTCGCTTTTGATAGAAGACGGGAAGGCCGCGACGTGTCGCTTCGGTTCGGACCTTTCGCGCCAGTCCATGGCTCACACGATCCAGCACGACGACCACGGCTTCCGTATTCTTAGGAATGGACTTTGCCATGTCGCGGTTCTTACGACCGCTCCAATGCTGGACGTACCCATGCCTGCCGCCGGTCTGTTGCCGGAACATCTCAGCTGAATCGCCACCGACAACAAGGATACTCATGGACCCCTTTGACCTTTCGATGAATGGCAGCAGGACATTCCCGCTGCCACTCGCTCGGTGCATTCCACTCACGGCTGTGACTAAGGCTTCTTTCCTTCGCGCTCTGGGGCGGGCGGAACGGTCAACCCGGCCAGCGCATCCTGATACCGAATCTGCAACTCTTCCCGCTGATCCGGCGCCCAGAAACGGGCCGATGAACTGGCCTTGGCCAGAAAATCACCCGGCTCGAACGTCACGTCATACAACGCCGAGGCCTCCGGAATGTTTGGCAGTTGCCGGTCGTACTTGCTGATGTCGGGACCAGGGCTATGCCGGGCGTGCACGGCGCTGATGATCAGGTGCAGAATCGGGCCTTGAATGGAGATCCAGCCCGTGGTGGTTTCCTGATCTCCCTGATCCGTGGCATGACTCAAGTTGAAGTACACACGTTCTGTCGGCTCAGCCAGAGAGAGTGCCGTTGAAAGAGGCAACGCCAACACGGAAATCTCTTCTTTCCGGAATGCCCTGGTTTGATCGGCTTGACCGAAAATCAGGCGGTGAACGATGTTCCGCCGTTCCGACGCGCGGACCCCCCGGAGCAATGTGCCGACCTCCGCTGCCGTCAGCGTGGCTGGATGCGCATTGGATGTGGAGTCGGGGTCCTGCTCCAGCCGGATCGTATTCAACCCTGCCTCATAGATCGTCCTCGACGACAAGACAGGCTGGCTCGCGCAACCG
The DNA here is from genome assembly GCA_039920585.1 of Nitrospiraceae bacterium. Classification (GTDB taxonomy): domain Bacteria; phylum Nitrospirota; class Nitrospiria; order Nitrospirales; family Nitrospiraceae; genus Palsa-1315. The sequence goes on from JBDSDL010000104.1 coordinate 1,976, forward strand.
GCGGCGATGGAGAGGCCGACAATAAGCAATAACGCGCGCAGGGACCATGCCGGCCATTGTGTCAAATTGTTCTGGTAGCGATTCATTATTGTCCCTCCTGTCGTTGAGCGACGCCGACTGGCTCGGCTATGCGATCGAAGCCGTGGTCTTGCAGCAGGGTTTGTATCTGGGGTCTTCCCAAGAAATTGATGAAATCCCCTGCGCCCGAGATGTTCTTGGCGGTCCAGACAGCAGCGACTCCGTACTGGACCGGTGAATGTGATTCCACCGGAGCCTCGTCGAGAATTCGGATCTTCTTATTCGATACGGCGTCTGTGCGGTAGACGACGCCGAGGTCGGCTTCGCCCTTGGCGACCAGGTCCAGGACGGCCCGCGAATGCTCGCCATAGACAAGTTGCGACTTCAGTTGGGTATCGAGCTTGCTGTACTTGAGATATTGAGCCGCCACTTTTCCTACCGACGAGGTTTTCGGATCGCCGACGGCGATGTACCGAATCAGAGCGGTGCGGAGATCCTGGACCGAAGCGATCGGCGCCGGGAGCTCCGTGCCGGAGATCAGGACCAACGAGGTGCCGGCATAGACACGTCTTGTGCCTTGAATGACGAGCCCTTTCTTCTCGAGTTGATCGATTTCCTCAACTTGCGAGGGCAGGAACACATCGATCGGTGTGCCCTCTTCTATTTGCTTGCTGAGGGTTTGAGACGGCCCGTAGATGACTCTCACAGCGATGTCCTTATTGTGCGCTTCAAAGAGCGGGAGTATTTTTCGAAATGCATCTCTCAGGCTGTTGGCGGCCGCGATTGTGATGGTTTCAGGCGCCGCCTGCACGGTCGGCGCTGTCCAAACAGTCGTGGTCAATACACCGAGGAACAACAGGTTTCTCAAGAGTAAGTTTCGGCGTGGCATGGTGTACCTCCTGGCTATTGTGGTGATCTTCATTGTGTGTCTAGAAATAGAATTGATACTGCACATTGATCCGATTCTCGATCAGGTCTCGGCCAAATCCCGGCACGCTCTCGAACGGAAACCGGTCGGGAGCCCGTCCGCCGCTTCCCAATGTAAGATGGGAATAGTCCACGATCAGCCGATTGTTGTATGTGCCGTCGAAGCTGTAGCTCAAGGCGGCGCCGAATTCTTTGGTCAGATCGTCTTTCTGTTTGGTGGACGGATCCAGTACCCCATACCGGACGGCTAGCTCGAGCTTCCTCGGAATGATGTACTTGCCGGCTTGCACGTACCAGCCCCAGGCTTGGCCGAGGTCCACCGGGGGGCCTAACACCACAGCGGTCGCCGGGTTGAAGGGAATGGATCCATCGTCTGTAGTCCGCACATGCTGGTGCCGATAGTAGCCTTCCGACTGGAGTGACCATCCCTGATACTTCGCGATGAAATCCACCTCATAGGTTTGGAAATCGTAGACCCCTCCACCGAGTAGCCGGCCGTTGTTGCCACTTGTGACGCCCTGGCGGTATGTGCGCCCGACAATGTCGGATCGGATGGAGCTCAAATAGTTTTGGGCTGGGTTATAGGCATACCCCGCTCCAATCGCGACTTGAGGTACGCGAGAATTGAGGATATCTCCCTGGCCATAGCCAGGATTGCCGGAAATTTTATACAGCACCCTGGCTGTGTACATCATCTCGCCGTTCCGGAAGCGGGCATCGTAGTTGAAGGTCCGTTGCTGGCTGGTGGGGAGACTGGCGTTGTTGGGAAGGGCCTGGCTGACGGACGTGCCTTCATTCGTGAGGTTGGGTCCGACTCCCCCCCAGACCCCGAAGGCATAGTTGAATTTATATTTTTCTTCATCGCTCAACACCACGATTCCGATATCTCGACTGTTCATCAGGTTGGCGGCAAACGTTCTCTGGACCAGCAGATTGTCTGCAAAGGAGGATGTGGCGTTCGAGCTGATGAGGGCGCGATTGAACCAGACTTTCTGTTGCCCGACCTGGATCGTCGCAAAGGGGACGTGCCAGGCGGCTACGTAGGCGTCGAGGAGAGCGGCCCTGCCGCTGCCACCTTCTTGATTGAAGGCGTTCTGATTAAGCTGTACCGAAAAGTTGTAGCGAAGATCTGGATCAAAGGCGTGTCCCATAAATTGCAACTGTGCCTGGGGAACTGAAAACGTGCTCGAATCGCTCTGATTTCTGACGCCCCGAAACTCAACTTGGCCTCCCAAAATTTCAGGATTCCTTGAATCTCCGACAGTCCCCCATGCTTCATTATAGGTACTAAACGTATAACGCACTTGGGTGAGCAGCCGCACCTTGAGCAGGAATTTCGAGCCGACGCGGATGTTCAACCCGTTATTCACGTCGATAGTGAAGTTCGGCTTGGAGACGCGTTCTCTGGTTTCCAATACTCGCAGCCCCTTGTCGTATTCTTCTTGGGTAATGATGTTCTTGAGGAGTAGATATTTAAGGCCGGGATCGTCACTGGCCATATATTCCCAGCGGCCTTCTTTTTTCAGAAGCTGGCCTTCCTCCACCGCCCATGTTTTCGGGATGAGCCCGAAGGCCAAGCCCGTGAACACCATGCTGATAATGACGAACCGGAGATGTCTCATGCGTGACCTTCCTTTTCTGCATGGAACCTCCGGTTGACCGGTCAGTTACAGATTGACGTGTATGACTGAAATGTGGAGCGTGCTGCCTCCAGTTTTCTGGAAGGCGGTTTATCCTCCTCTAGGAGCCTGTCCGACATTGACCGTTCTACTGCGGCGAAGGATCTGCGACCATCTGCGTCGTGCTCGGTCCGAAAAAATCCTCAACGTATTCCAGCGAATACGCCTCCGGTTTTTCCGAGCCTGCGGTCTCGCATCTGGCCACATCTCCTTCGCCTCGTCACGAACGGCAATGTCGGACAGGCTCCTTGCTCCGACAACAGTACTGTGTGGTCACATTCACCTCCCTGATTAGGTGGTCCGTGAAGAATTCGTGTCGATGCGGATCTTTTCCTTGCGTTCGATCTGGACCACTTTCGAATCGTGGATGACGACTTCCACCGATCCGAAGCGAAGATCCTTGATGGCGAGCAGAATCTTGTGCGTGATGTCCTGATCGTGTTGTTGCCTCTGAATCTCTTGCTGTTGGGTACTCATGTTCAGAAGCTCCTCTCCGTCCATCGACTAATGTACATATAACCGATCAAGTATCGTGATATGATTAATGAACTAACTAGATATAGTTTGTCAACAATAAAAATTAATAGCACAATATGAATTAGTATACATACAGATGAATTATTTCCACGATGTGTTTTGGCTTATAAAGTAAACGTTATAAGACATGACAATTGACATTATGACAGTATACTTGATATTCAATGGCCATGAGAATTCCCAAGCAGCCGACTGAAACGATTCAACATTTTTCCAATCATCTTAAAACTCTCCGGATACAGAAAGGACTCTCGCAGAGGGAACTGGCTGTTCGTGCAAGCATCACGCGGCAGGCGGTGTCTTCAATTGAGTCGAACCTGTATCTGCCGACAACAGGCGTTGCCCTTCATTTGGCTTCGGCGCTGACTTGTCGTGTTGAAGATCTTTTCAACCTCAGAACAGCCGAGGACATCGTTGAGGGCAAGTTGATCGGCCATCTTCCGCAAAGCGACATGAAGACATTACCCATCCGAGTCAAAGTGTCGACAGTGGGTTCAAAGATTGTCGTGCGACCGATAGCTGGCTTAGGTGAGATGCTTTCCTTCACCGTTCCTGCTGATGGGTATGTCGTGGAGGCGCATGGCCAGACATCGGGCGCCATGGTGCGCGTGAAACTCTCTCGCGATCGTCAGGCGATTGAACAAGCCATCTCTGTGGCGGGCTGTGATCCGGCAATCTTTCTTGCAGGTGAGCATATGCGACGGCGCAAGGACCAGACCTCCGTAGTCGGCTGGACGATGGGAAGTATGGCGGCGCTTCGGGCCTTGCAGCAGGGTGAGGTGCATGTCGCAGGACTGCATCTCTTCGACCCGACGACCGGGGAGTCGAACCTGCCGTTCCTCCGGAGAGCATTGAAAGGTTCAAACTATGAGGTCGTCACGTTTGCGACTTGGGAAGAGGGCTTGCTCGTTCGAGCGGGTAATCCCAAGTCTATCCGTGCGGTCAGCGACGTAGCCGATCCCAACGTCACACTCGTGAATCGGGAAGAAGGATCTGGAGCCAGGCTGTTGCTGGATCAGCGGTTGCGCGCGGCGGGAATCAATTATCATCAAGTAAGGGGCTATGGCACGATCGTCGCTTCGCATTTTGAAATTGCGCGCGCGATTGCAAGCTGTCAGGCGGACGTCGGTGTCGGCATTCGATCCGCTGCGCAACTCTTCGGGCTCGACTTCGTCCCGCTTCAAGCCGCGCGGTACGACCTTGTCGTGCCCAAAGCATATCTAAAGCTTCATCCGACGTTGGCCCATCTGTTCGAGACGCTCGTCAGCCGTCCGTTTCGAAATGAGATCGAGGCGCTGGGCGGGTATGACACCAGCGAAACAGGAATGCTCCATGCCCTGCGTGTTGGCTGACGGACCATCCTCCGTATTTGGACTGGTTGTTCGACTGACCCTCCTGAGCGTCCTTCTTTTTGTGGGAGTTGGCTCGGTGAGGGCCGTCGAGTACGGCGAGATGGTGCAGAAAGACGGAAAGTGGGTGTTTCAGAGCACGGAAGACCCTGTGCTCAAACTCATGCGCACGAAGGAGCTGATCACGAACGAGGAATACTTCAAAGCGTCAGCACAAACTGGAAAAAATTGGATCGAGCCTGCCGATGCGGTCCTCAACCAACGGAGGGATATTGAATGGAGGCGATATTTGAAAACTGCCATGCACTTGCCCGATTGGGTGGATCTGGGCATCGAAAATCGGACCAGGTTTGAATCGTACGACCATCCTTGGCGATCTACTCAAGCAATTGGCGGCGGGCAAACAGATTCCCAGGCGGTCCTCCGGACCAGAGTGCGCGTAGGATTGGGGGGCAATGGCCCCTTCCGGTTTCTCTTTGAAGGGCAGGATTCACGGGCTTACTGGAACAATGCCCCGGGGGATTTCGTGAATAACACGACGGTCAACGAATTTGACATTGTGCAGTTACTTGGGTCATTGACGGTAAACAATGTTGGGGGGAGCGGACTGCGAACAGACTTGCATTTCGGCCGTATGACTATGGACTTTGGAATGCGTCGGTATGTCGCCAGAAATGATTTCCGAAATACCACAAATGCCTTCGATGGTGTCCATTGGCAAATTGGTCAAGGCTCAACCTGGCGGTTCAGGGCCTTTTTGGTGGAACCGGTTATTCGAGATCAGGTGAAGCTGGACGAGCAGACTGCAAAGAGTGTCTTCTGGGGGACCTACGTGGAGAGCCAGCATCTCCCCTGGTTCAACGTGAATGCTTTTTATTTCGGGTTAAACGATCAACAGCTACAAAATACAAATCTTCACCGTACGTATAGTACGTTCGGCCTTCGCCTATTCAAGTCTCCCGCGATCAGCGAATTCGATTATGAATTCGAGGGGGCGATACAAACGGGACGCTTAGGCAACGTCGATCATTTTGCCTATAACCCAAACACGCAAGCTGGGTATACGTTTAATCTGCCGTGGACCCCTCGTTTCTTGGTGCAGTATACCTACGCCAGCGGCACTCGCACCCCAGGAGGAAGCCAGAACGGAGACTTTGATCCCCTGTTCGGCGCCCGTCGATTCGATTTGATGCCCACGGGAAATTTCGGAGCATTTTTTCGGTCCAACATCAGTTCTCCAGGTTGGAGGCTGATTGTCCAACCCGACCAAAACTGGACAGTGCAAGTCAAGCAACGGTTCTGGTATTTGGCGGAATCGAGCGGAGTGTATACAGGTGGCCTCTTGCAAGATTCCACAGGAGAGGCAGGAAACCATCTCGGTCACGATGTGGAACTTCGGGCGCAATGGGCCGTCAGCAGCAACATGGACTTCGATGTTGGGTACGTTCATTGGTTCAAGGGGTCTTATTTCGACCGGCTTCCCGTTTCCGCCAACTTGCCTGCTGGCGGGAACAAAGATACGGATTATTTCTATCTTCAGATGAGAGTCAGACTGTAAGGAGGCTCGCCATGATTCGAGTGATGATTGCGTTGTGTCTGCTTGTCATCACAGGCGTGAACGGTGCGTTTGCCGAGGACATTACGATTGCGGCGGCGTCGGATTTAAATTTTGTCTTCAGAGAACTCGTCATCGAGTATGAAAAATCGACCGGCGATCGCGTGAGGCTGTCGCTCGGGTCATCGGGGAATTTTTACGCGCAGATTCAGAACGGCGCGCCGTTCGACCTCTACTTTTCAGCCGACATCGCGTATCCCAGGAAATTGGAAGAAGCCGGTCTGACCGTTCCGGGCTCGCTCTATCCCTATGCCATCGGGCGGATTGTCTTGTGGGCCGGGAAGGACTCGCGCCTCGATCTCTCCAAGGGGCTGGAGATCTTGCGTGAACCGACGATCAAGAAAATCGCCATCGCCAATCCCAAACATGCGCCCTATGGCAGGGCGGCAGTGGCCGCGATGGAACATGCGCAGGTCTATGACCGCGTCAAGGACAAGCTGGTGCTCGGAGAGAACATTTCTCAAGCCGCCCAGTTCATCGAATCCGGTGCGGCGGATGTTGGGATCATCGCGATGTCGCTGGCGCTCGCACCGCTGATGCAGGCAGCGGGCCAGTATTGGGAGATTCCAGCCGATGCGCATCCACCGATCGAACAGGGCGCGGTGATCCTTAAGGGTGCGAAGAATCAGGAACGCGCGAAGGCCTTTCTTTCGTTTGTCCAGGGCGCTAAGGGGAAGGCCATGATGAAACGCTATGGGTTCATCGTTCCAGGTGAAACGAAACCATGACGGGACAACGATGAACTGGATCGCGATCGCCGTCACCTTCAAGCTCGCGCTGCTCACGGCGATCGTGTTGCTCATTGTCGGACTGCCGATCGCCTATTGGATCACCTTTTCGAAATGGCGCTGGAAGTTCATTGTCGAGTCGGTCGTTGCATTGCCGCTCGTTCTGCCTCCGACGGTGCTGGGTTTTTATATTTTGGTCGCGATCGGTCCACACAGCCCGGTCGGCCGATTCTATACCGACGTGGTCGGGCATCCGCTCCCCTTTACCTTCGAAGGCCTGCTCCTCGCCTCGATTCTCTATAGTCTGCCGTTTGCCGTACAGCCATTTGCCGCGGCCTTTGAGCAAGTCGATCGCCGGTTGATTGAAGCTTCCTGGACGCTCGGGGTGTCGAAGTTCAAGACCTTCTTTCGTCTGATCGCTCCGCTGTCGACGGCAGGACTCATTACCGGCGCGGTGCTGAGTTTCGCTCATACCTTGGGAGAGTTCGGCGTGGTGCTGATGGTCGGCGGCAACATCGAGGGCGAAACACGAACCGTCTCGATCGATATTTACGATGAAGTACAGGCGCTCAACTATGCCGGGGCTGCCAAGACGGCGCTGTTGTTGCTGGCGGTCTCCTATGGCGTGTTGCTGTTGGTCTACGCGATGAATAGAAAGGTCTGGGCGGTATGGCCGCAACGCTGACGGTCGATTGCCGCAAGATCTTTCCCGGTCGGTTTACTGCGTCGGTACAGCTCACCTTGCCGCTCGATCCTCCGCAAGTCCTGATTCTCTTTGGGCCATCAGGATCTGGGAAAACGACCCTGCTGCGTTGTCTTGCCGGATTGGAATGGCCGGAAGAGGGACGAATTCAGTTCAATTCGACGCCTTGGGTTGATGTGGCCTCCAACATTCGCCTCTCGCCGCAAGGGCGGAGGATCGGCTACATGCCGCAGGATTATGCGCTCTTTCCCACGCATACGGTGGCCTGCAACATTGAATATGGATTGAGCGATTTGCCTGCTGCGGCGCGCCTGGAGCGTGTCCGCGAGCTGATCGCTTTGTTGCAACTTCAGGGGCTCGAACAGGCCAAGCCGGCGCAGTTGTCGGGTGGGCAACAGCAACGTGTGGCGCTTGCCCGCGCAATTGCCAGACGGCCGCAGCTCTTGTTGCTCGATGAACCCCTGTCGGCCTTGGACGCACCGACACGCAGTCGTTTGAGTGGAGAACTGCGAGCCCTGTTGATGCAGTTGCACATTCCTTCTGTCGTCGTCACGCACGATTGGGCCGAGGCCCTGACGCTGGGCGATATGATTGCGGTGATGAGCGCGGGTCAGATCCTCCAAGTCGGCTCTCCGCAGGAGGTATTCTCCAGGCCGGCCAATGCGGAAGTGGCGCAAATCGTCGGTATTGAGACCGTCGTGCAGGGTCACGTGGTCGTGAACGACAATGGGTTGGCCACCGTGTCGGTGAACGGGGCAATGCTGAAGGCTTTAGGCGTGGATGTGAACGGCTCAACCGTGTATGTTTGTATTCGTGCGGAAGATGTCTTGCTCGAGCAGGCGGGGAGTGGAGTCACCAGCGCGCGTAACCACCTGTCCGGTCGTATCACCGAAATGCTGCCGCAAGGCGTATTGGTGACGGTCACGGTCGATTGCGGTTTCCCCTTGCGGGCGGTGATTACGAGGGGAGCCAGAGAAGAACTTGGCCTCGAAACAGGTTCAATTGTTGTGGCGGCGATCAAAGCCGGGGCGGTGCATCTGGTACCGCGATCTGTATGAGTGGTAGCAGCCTGCCGAAAAAGATCGCCGGCATCAGAAGATCTTTGTTCGGTTTGTCTCGTCCGTCTGGTATTTTTGTTGAACAACACTGACATGTGGAATTTGCAGACGCATGATTGACAGGGCAGTGAGCGGGTGCAGAGGGGGCAGCCATGGCAGAACGGCAATCTGATCTTACTCGTGACACGCTCGCGGTCGTGTTCCTATTCGCGCTGATCGCCGCGTCGGTCTGGATTTTGTGGCCGTTTCTCGCCGCGGTCGTGTGGGCAACTATGATCGTGGTCGCCACCTGGCCCATTCTCCTGACGCTCCAACGCTGGCTGCTGGGCCGACGATGGCTCGCCGTGACGGGAATGACGCTCCTCTTGCTGGCGATCTTCGTTCTGCCTCTCTCATTCGCCATCGTCGCCGTTGCAGAGAATTTCAATGAGATCACCGCTTGGACGGCCTCGCTCGCCAATTTCACGCTACCCGCGCCGCCCGACTGGCTGGGGAATATTCCTCTGGTCGGCGCACGGGCGACGTCGAGCTGGCAGCAATTTGCTGCGCTGAGCCGGGAAGAGTTGACGACGCGGCTGGCACCGTACATGGGCGAGATCGTGCGATGGCTCGCTGGGCAGATTGGCGGTCTTGGGCTGTTGCTTGCCCAAATCGCTCTGACAGTCATCGTGGCAGCCGTACTCTATGCCACGGGAGAGTCTGCCGCTGTGATCGCCCTGCGGTTCGGCTCTCGACTCGCGGGGGAGCGGGGCGAGCATGCAGTGCAGCTGGCCGGACAGGCAATCCGCGGGGTGGCGCTGGGAGTGGTGGTCACTGCCCTGGTGCAGGCTCTGGCTGGCGGGATCGGCCTCATGATCGTTGGAGTGCCGTTCGCCGTGATGTTGACCGCGGTGATGTTTATCTTAGCGATCGTGCAAATCGGCGTGGCTCCGGTGCTGCTCCCTGCTGTGACGTGGCTCTATTGGACTGGCAGCGCCACAGCAGGGACCGTGCTGCTGGTGTGGACCGTACTTGTTTTCCCTATCGATAATTTCTTGCGACCTATCTTGATCAAGCAAGGGGTGGATCTCCCGATGCTGCTGGTCATTGCCGGCGTGGTCGGCGGGTTGCTTGCCTTTGGCCTGATTGGGATTTTTGTCGGTCCGGTGGTGCTCGCGGTTGCCTACACCCTGTTCACGGCGTGGATCGATGAGGATAGGGCAATTTCCAAGAGCCGTGAAACGTGAGAGCGACAAGCAAGATGTGCGCGACAGGTGCGATCCGAAGTTCTGAGTTGCCGGGAAGTGCTGAGTTTTGAGTAAGCTCTGGACAACTCAGAACCCAAAACTCAGTACTTCTTCTCCCGTCTCACTCGCCCATTTTCCCCGACAGTTTCGCCAGTCTCGCGCGAATAACGATTCACGCTCCCAGTGCACAGACAAAACTCGATGAGGAACCGTGAAAAAATTGACAGAAAAGTCAATGCAAATCTTCACAAATCCCCTTCCCCAGCTTCTGTGTATAACCTTGTGCATAAGTGTCACCTTCAATGAATTTCCCTCTCATTCTGCTATCCAAGATACGTCTTTGCCTAGAACTTAGGCATTGGTTTCTCCGTACATAGCACCACAAGATATAGTGGTCTTAAGGGTTAAACCAGACAGAAACAACAAATAGTTGATGTCTATTGCCGTTTACTGGGTCGATGCGATGGATTGCCTATTCTAGCGCGGTGTCTCTCACTTGGTTATGCACAGACTCCACGCCAGACAGGGCTTTCTGCTCCATTATAAGGAGTCCAGAATTGGGGGGTTGACAGGGGCTTTATAGATGTGTAACCATTGGTTACATCATGAAGCCGGCGGATCTTAAACGAGTACGAGAGCAATTAGGGCTGACGCAACAGCAATTGGCTAATGCGTTGCAGACGACGCGCGTGTCGGTGGCCCGTTATGAAGCGGGGATGCGGCGCATTCCTGGAATGGTACAAGTGGCGATCGATCACCTCGTCCGGTCGCCAGAAGTTCCCATGGCGGGGATGGTGGCGGCTGGCTCACCGATCGAACCGATTCAGCAATCAGAATTGATCGATGTCCCGCCCAGCATGTTACGTGGCGGAAATACGTTTGCGCTCCGAGTCAAAGGGGAATCCATGAAAGACGATGGCATTCTACCCGGCGATCTTGTGGTGGTGCGGAAGCAGGAGACGGCCAGGAACGGGCAGACCATCGTTGCGCTGGTCAATCAAGAGGCGACGATCAAGACCTACTTCAAAAAGGATTCGCACATTGAACTGCATCCTTCAAACGCGTCGATGCAACCAATTATTGTGAGACCTTCAGATACGTTTCATATCGAAGGCATTCTCATCGGTGTGATTCGGCATTGTACGGGCTAGGGAAGAAGTTCTGAGTTAGGAGTTCTGGATTCTGAGTTGTCTGAAACTAAGTCACAACTCAACATCCTGTTAATGAAAGAGGGGAGAATATGATGCTCACAATAGGAAGATCCTTAGGAACAGAGCGGCTCATTGACTTGGAACGAACAGTGGATTTCCTGAACGGACAGTTGCGCAAGATGCAAAGGGATTTGTACCGGGCTAAGTCTGAGCCGCTTCCGGTTCGGTTATGGCGGAACCTGGCGAGCTTCAAAGGCGAGCAGGAGTTTATGTCAGCCGTCTGCAATCGGCGCGCTCGTCCGAACACAAAGGTCGTGACTCATGCTCACTCAAGAGCGTAGGACAGACATGCAACTCGCCGGCACCTGTTCTGATTGTGGGGCGCTGGTCCAGCGCCGAATTGTCTGTGTCGATGGGATGACCCATTCAACGGTTGAGCTGTGTGAGCGCTGCTGGAGTGCGTCTCAGCAGCGGCAGGTCTTCGCAGGCGGGTGTTGCGGGTAGAGAATGTCTGATGAGTTCATTCGCTGGCTTGGAAATGATGCGGCATGAAGCAAGTGGCACACACGAAGTGCGGTATTAGATGAGATGGGAGGAAGCAAGCTCTGGAGGTGTGTATCCGACCGCTTCAATTGCGAGAAGCGGATAATGAGCCGTCGGCACGAGCGAGCGTGGTTTGGTGGCGGTGTCCCGGATTGAACGGGAGACCCGCGGCTTATGAGTCCGCTGCTCTACCAACTGAGCTACACCGCCAGGAAGGATGGTACGTAACCGGGCGGTAGGATACAGGAATGGTTTAGAGAGTGTCTAGCCCGCAATACTCATGGCGCACGACAAGCGGGAGGAGCGAGACTTGCGTGAAAAGTGAGACGGGTGAGGTAGGTTGAAGGCTGAAGTGTTTGGAATTTCGAACTCAGCACTCAGTACTTCGTGTCTCGCCCGTCTCGCTTGAGTCGGGTATCCGCACACACATGTTGGTTCCGGCCTTTCGTTCCGGTAGACTCGGCGCATGATGCTGCAGCTTCCTTCTTCTTGTGAACGGGCGATCCTGGAGCAATTTCTTAAGGCGGAGGCAATGGCCTTGTGGGCGGTGCGCTCGGCGCAAGCGCAGGACGTTCCGTCTTCGGTGTTGCATTTTTTGCGCCGCCATGAGGAAGAAGAGGCGCAGCATCTCAAGCAGTTTGAGCTGTTGCTGGGAGTGAGTTCGCACGGCAAGACGGCACTCCCTCGTATGCCCAGTCAATGGAGGGTTCTCGCGGTGCATCTCTACGGATATGAAACGTTGGGATTGGAGTTCGCAAAGTTGTTAGTGTGCTTGCGGCCTGATCTGACCTCAATTTTGGAAGATGAAGAAGTGCATGTGGGGTTTTTCGAGGATGAAGTCCGTGCCATTCTTGTTCATGGAGGATCTACTGCTGACGGTGCGCGACAGGCTTCCCAGGCTTGGCGGCGGCGGCTTCCTCGCACAGTCGATCGCTACCTTCACGATGAGAGTCTCGCGCCTTTTCGGGATGAGCTGCGGCAACATATTCTCAACGTGATCGACGCGCGTTTTCTTGCCGTTGGATTGCTGGCACGACCGGAAGACTCGTGAAACGTGAAGCGCGAGAAATGCCTGCCTGTGCAGGGCACGTAGACAGGCGAGACTTGCGAGAAAAGCAGGACTGGTGAGGCGGGCTGAAGACTGAAGTGCTCAGAACTCAGAACGCCGTGTCGTGCCCGTCATCTCAGCCGCAAAGTTTGTTCGCCTGCTCACGCACCGGTAATCTCACTCCGGACCCGTGCCATGACACCACGAAAGAAAAATCTCCTCTGATCCGATGGCTCATGCAGTGGCTGACGTCACCGGCATGCATGGATACGCGGCTCTTGCGCGTGAAGCGTGAGATCGGCAGGACAGGTGAGGCAGGCTGAAGTATTCGGACCGTCGGCTTTTCGGACCTTCAGCCTGCCGATCGCGTCAGTCACGCTGTATAGATAGCCTCTCGCGTTACCTTGCCACGTAGGTTCCTTCTTCCTTGTGCACATCTCTGAAAATCCTCAATTTTTGCTAGCCTGTCGAAAGACGATTGTGATAGGTTTCTGCGGCCAATTCCGTGCATGAGGCGGACGGTGCGGACTATCTTCCAGACGTGGATGACAGACGCGATGTGGCAATTCTATCGACACAAGGAGTGTTCCGACTATGCAGACACAGATTACCGCTGGTTATTCGATCATACGGCCGGTTAGAGGGCTCTTCCCGGTGCTGTATCTCACCATCGCGATTGTCGCCTGTTCTCTCATGCCGATTGCTTCGACGACTGCCTGGGGAGGGGAGTTGCAGGATGATAGCCGGGTATGGGGAGCTGCGGTGGCACGAGGAAATTTCGGGTACGTGAGTCCTGACCTCAAACGATGGCTCTGGTGGATGGAAGGTCAGCTTCGAGCTCGAGATTGTTGTTCGTCGGACATCGACCTGGACCAATCGTTGATTCGTCCCGGGCTTGGCTATGCGCTCACGGACCAATCCACTGTGTGGATGGGATATGCTCGCGTCACAAACTATCTAGACGGGCAGGGGGGAGAGATCGCGGAAAACAGAATATGGGAGCAATATATATGGTCGGGGAAGACGCCTCTCGGCGCCTTTACCTTTCGACCACGGCTGGAGCAACGCTGGCAAGCAAACGGTGGTGATACCGGCTCGCGCTTCCGTCAATTTCTCAAATTCTCCTGGCCGATCTCATTCTTTCCGGGTACAGATTTCGTGGTGTGGGACGAGGTGTTCGTGAATCTGTATGATACGGACTGGGGGCCAAGGCTCCAAACGCACCTGGGGTTTGATCAAAACCGCGGTTTTGTCGGGTTCGGATATCGTTTCAGTCCAGAGATCAAGACGGAAATCGGTTATATGAACCAATATATTCAAACGCATTCGACCGCGAACGATCGTGTGAATCACATTCTCTCGGTGTGGCTGTTTTTCGATCTGTATAAGTAATAGACCAAGGAACTGATGCAACAGGCGGGCGTGTGAAGCGAGAGAAAAACTGGACAGGTGAGACGGTTCTAGGCTGCAGGCTGAAGTGTTCTGACCTTAGGCCTCAGTGCTCAGCACCACTTTCAGAGTGAGTCTTCCTCAGAAGATGAGGAGGGATCTGTGGGCTGTCTACCGGAGATGTCTTTCTGACGGAGCAATTTCGTGAGGTAGGTCCGTTGTAGACCAAGCTCGTCGGCTGCTCTGGTTTGGTTCCATCCATTTCTGCGCAACGCGTCTTCGATGATCTTCCGACTGTGGGCGTCCATGTTTTCATGGTAGTGACGGGGAGGAGATCCAGTTCCGGCCTCAGTTGCCGAGGAGGCTGGTGAATCTGGCAGGTGCAGGTTCGAGGGCTCAAGGGCCCCCTCGGGGCACAAGATCACCGCGCGCATCAGCACATTTTCAAGTTCGCGGATGTTACCCGGCCATGGATACTGTTGCAACGCCTGGATGGCATGGTCGCTCAGGGCGCAGGAGCGATGAACCCCCATTCTGATTGCGCGATCGAGGAAATGCCTGGCGAGCGCAGGGACATCGTCCATCCGTTCGCGCAGAGGTGGGAGGGTCACGGTGATCACCGCGAGCCGGTAGTAGAGATCCTCGCGAAACGTGCCTTGTTGGATTGCACGGCGAATGTCTTTATTCGTAGCCGCGACGAAACGGACATTGGTGCGAACCGACTGTGTTCCGCCCACACGATAGAAGGTCTGATCCTGAATGACTCGCAGTAGGCGGCTTTGCAGGGGGAGCGGCATGTCCCCAATTTCATCGAGAAATACGGTTCCACCTTCTGCCACTTCGATCTTGCCTGGTTCCCGTTTGACCGCTCCGGTGAATGAGCCTTTTTCATGACCGAATAGTTCGTTCTCGAGCAGGTGCTCCGGCAGCGCCGCACAATTGACCGCGACGAATGGTTTCGAGCGGCGTGGACTCCAACGATGAATGGCGCGGGCCACGACTTCCTTTCCCGTACCGGTTTCACCGAGCAGGAGGACGGTCACATCGGACTGCGCCGCCTGTTTGGCGATGGTGAGTTGCGCGGACATCTTGGCGTTGGCTCCGACAAGGTGTTCGTACCGATCGTCGACTTCCTGACGAAGGACATCGACCTGACGACGCAGCGTTACCGTGGCCAGGGCTTTGTTCACCACGACGGTCAAGTGGTCGGCGCTGAATGGTTTCGTCAGAAAATCGAATGCGCCAAACTGCATGGCGTGCACAGCGCGCTCGATGGTGCCGAATGCGGTCAGGATGATGATGAGTGGGGTGGTGTAAGGTGCGTGGGCGTCCTTTCCGGTTTGCGGCTCGCTGTGCGAGGCTCCATTCACTCGTTCCAGGACCTCCAGACCTGACAGACCAGGCAGTTCCAAGTCCAGAATCGCGAGATCGAATTCTCTTTGTTCAATCAGGCGCAGCGCATCCTTGCCGTTGTCGGCTGTGACCGCTTCGTGTCCCATCCATGTGATTCGATTCTCGAGTCCGAGAAGAATATCGCGGTCGTCGTCGACGACAAGGATTTTGGCGCGCATCGTGTTTGCTCAGGAGATCAGGTGTTCAGGCCGAAGGCTGAAGGTCTGGGTGATTACGTATGCGTAACTCTTGAATCCCGTCAGCCGATCTACCTGCAGTTTTTGAATTCTAGATCATCCACACAGAAAAATCACTCCTCGGGAGGTTCTGAGTTTTGAGGTCTCACTCAGAACTTTATGGTCACTGTTTCCGCCTACTCAGCACTCAGCACTTTTTCCCCCGCTCCGCGTTTCCTGCGAAGCCGCGATGGGCATTGTGAAATAAAAGCGCGTACCGGCTCCTGGCGTGCTCTCCACCCAGATGGTGCCTTGTTGCATCGTCACCAGGCTTTTGGTGATGAAGAGGCCAAGTTGAGCCCCCTGAGCGGAAGAGTTAGCAGACGGCACTTTCGAGAACTCCTGGAAGATCTTTTCGATGTGGTCCGGGTCAATGCCGCAACCGGTATCGGCGACAGAGGTTTGGATAAAGCCCTCGGGGGTTGTCTGGAAGTCGACAGTGATGCGGCCGCCTGGCGGCGTAAACTTGATGGCATTGCCGATGAGATTCCAGAGAATCTGTTCCAGTTTGTCGTAGTCTCCCTGGACCGCAGGAAGCCCTTCCGTATGCAGGATCTCGATCGCGACTGTTTTATCATTCGCCACGGCGCGCAAATTTTCGGCGACGAGGCTGGCGGAGGATTCGATGCGGATTGGCGCAAGGCAGAGCAGTTCATTTTTACTGTCGAGGCGGGACCAATCGAGCAATTGATTGATGATTCTGGTAAGCCGGCTCAGGTTATGTCCGATGCGAGTGAGGTAGGTCAGTTGTTGTTCACTCACCGGCCCTGCAATACCGTCACGCATATTGTCTGCAAAGCTGCGAATGACGGTCATGGGGGTGCGCAATTCATGCGAAGCGACAGAGAGAAACAGCGACCGCTGTCGATCGTGTTTCTGGAGGTGGGCATTGGCGATGGTCAATTCCTCTGTGCGCTTCGCAACGCGCAGTTCGAGGTGCGCCGAAATCTCTTCGAGGTGGGAATAGGTTTTGGCATTGTCGATGGCTGCGGCCACATGGCCGGCGATCGTCAACAGCATATGGAGATCCTCCTCCGTGCAGGGCTGTGAGCCCCGGTCACCGGCGAGGTATCCGAGCGTCTGGTTCTGGCTTTGGAGCGGCACCGCGACAAAGGACGTCACTCCGGTTCGGCGAGCCAACTCCAGTATCTGTGGTTGCATGCGATGGGCCACGGCCTCAAGGCTTTGGACGAGCAAGGGCTTGCCATGAATCAGCAGGTCGGCTTGGAGACCGCCATCGTCGCGGATCGGCATATCAAGCCGGCGAGCGGCTTCAGCAATGTCCGGCAAGACTCCGGCGATGTGAGCCACATACGCCGTGTCTCGTTCAGGATGGCGCAGCGTCAAAAGCATCCGTGTAAACCCCATGTTGGCGATCAGGAGCTGCAGGACGGTGTGAAGAATCTGGTTCAGGTCCAGCGTCCTGGCGATGGCCGCGCTGACTTGATGTAGCGTGGTCAATTGATCGATCTGGTGTTTGATGGTCGCCATGTTTGCTGAAATGGCGACAGTCCTTTCCTGTAGTGAGGAGGTCATCAGGTTAAACATGCTGGTCAGTTGGCCGACTTCGTCGCGGGTGGATGGTGTGAGGAGCATAGGTGAACGGCCCTCAGCCACTTGCTGGGCCACAGCGGCAAGGCTTCTCAGCGGCTTGGTGATACGGAGGGTGAGCAGGTGGGTGCCGAATGCGCCTACTCCGATAACCAAGGAGGTAAAGATGAGTATCTCTCTGATCATCACTGCGAGATCCTGTTTCAGGTGAGCGTCGGTCAACCCTATTTGGACGACACCGTATACACCTGCCGGCTGTGTCCCGGATGAGTTGGCGAGGCCTTCATCCAGCTGAAGAGCGAGTGCGGGCAGCGAGGCGCTTCCTTCTGCCGTTTGCCGCGCCGGCATGGCAAAGTCGTACACGACTTCATCTAACACAAATCCGCTTCCTATTTTGGTGGCGAGGGTAAAACCTGTCACGAGAGGAGTTGTATTCGTCGAATGGAGGACCTGTTTCACAATCTGAGACTCCGGGTACAGCGGATGATCCACGGACCGCACAAGGTCGGCAGAAGATTGGCGTGACCCCTTCGTGTACTGAACGAGCACGGTTCCGTCTGAACGGGTGATGACCACATACACCACTTCCTGGACAGCCATGAGGCCCTCGCTGAACTGTTGAAGCGTGCGGCGATCTTCCGCCACGAGGCCTGCATATTGGAAATGTTCATTGTGGACGACGCTCGTGAGGAGAATCCTTCCCAGCTGCAGGAGGCTGTTGGTCCTCCCCTCTCTCCTCGCTTCGATGTAGTACGCACTCAAGGTCGAACAGACGATGATGAGAATGAGGCTAAAAAATAACACGAACTTTGGACGCAGGCCGAGAATGTGCCTTTTGCGTAATTGTCTGGGAGCCAGGGGATTCGCCGGCTGATCAGGAGAATGTACTTGGTTGTCCAAATTAGTAGGTTTCATCGATGAGGCTCATCAGCTCATTTGGAAACGTCATGCCCAGGAACCTTGCGGTCTTGAGATTGACGGTAGTCTTGAGTCGCTCGATCGGCACGGGATTGAGCGGCAGCAACTCGTTCCCGTCGAGAATGCGCTTCACGAGCAGTCCGGTTTCCCGGCCGACATCGCCGTAGTTGACGGATATGCTGAGCAGCCCTCCCAGGCGTGTGAACTCCGGTGAGAACCCGATCACGGGTATCTGCCGTGCGAGCGCCGATTCAAGGATGAATCGTACGGACTCATTCGTCAATACCGTGGAATCCGGTATGAGCCAGAGGGCCTCAACATCCGAGAGTAGCGCGCGCAGTTGCAGGGGCACGTCCTTATCGCTCTCGATGGAAAACCCCTTCAGTTGGAAGTTGGAGATGCTGGCCTGCTGCACCGCCTCCTTCATCCGAGAGGAGGTCTTGGCGGGATCGTAGAGCGCCCCAATCCGATGAAGGTTTGGCAGGAACATCCGCATGAGCTTCAGCTGCCGGTCGACGGGGACCTCCAGGAGTGTGCCGGTCATGTTGGCGGCTGTGAGCTGATGTTTCAACGGGTCCAGAACCATCATATAAACGATCGGGACATCCACGATTTCTACTTTCGCTGCCAATGCGGCTTTGAGTCCCACGGCGACGACCAGTGACGCATTCGATGCCCGCAGCTTGCGCGCGAGTTTTTTCCCCAGCTCCAGGTCGCCTTGCGCGTCGTACTCGGTATAGGTCGCTCCAATCGGACCCGTGGCTTTCAAGCCTGCAATGGCCTCGCTATACGCTGCAATGTCGGAAGACTGCAGGATGGCAATGTCCATCGCCGAGGATTCCGGCACACAGAGGGTACAGAGGCCGAGCAACAGGCCGAGTCCCGCCACCGCGCGGAAGAGCCGGTTTATCTGGTTGATTTGATTCATCTGGTATATCTGGTTTGTTTTGTTTCTCTGGTTTCTCTGGTCTATCTGGTTTGTCTGGTTCATCGAGTTGTCTGGTTCGAGCAAACAACCAAATAAACAAGGCAAACCAAACAAACTAGATCAACCAGCCCGGTCTCGCGCTTCACGCACCGCCGGCCGTGGCGCGGACCGTCCCCAATATATGCAATGCTTTTCCGTCGCGATCTCGAATAATCTCACCTGTCCAGAAAAACCACTGGAAGCTGCCGTTCTGTCTCATGACACGGTGCTCAAATTCCACGTCGGTACCGGGGTGATCCATCGCCTGTTGCATGGCGCGCGTCATCGACTCCCGATCCTCCAGGCACACCAGCGCCAGCCAGTCGCTCTGTGTGCGAATCCGCGCCCCGTCCGATAGGCCTAAGAATTTGTCGACCTGCGTAGACCAATAGATTTGACCGGTTTGGACGTCCCAATTCCACGTGCCTGACTCTGTCGCGGTTAGGGCAAGATGAAGTTGTTCCGTGAGAGAGCGGAGGTTGTGTTCGATGGACTTTCGCTCGGTAATGTCGGTGGAGATGCCGCACATTGCATAGGGTTTCCCGCTATGGTCGCACAGCGGGAACTTGATCGAGATGTAGGCATGGAGGCCATCGGAATGGGGCGCGTATTCTTCATATTCCACCACAGTGTTCCGCTCCACCACCATCACATCGTTGGCGCGAAACGCATCGGCGATGTCCTTGGGGAAAAGTTCGTGATCGGTGTGACCGAGAATCTGGTCTGTGGTGAGGTGGAAAAGCTGTTCGAACCGTCGGTTGGTGAGAAGATACCGGCCATCGGAGTATTTCACATAGATCACGGCAGTAGTGTTGTTGATCACATCTTGCAGGAGTTTCTCGTTCCGGCGAAGCGCATCCTCCGCGAGTTTTCGATCTGTCACACACTGAAGGGAGCCGGCCATACGGGTCATCCGGCCGGTCTCGTCCCAGACCGCTTGGCCGCGGGCGCGGAACCAGCCATATGCGCCTGACTTTGTGAGGAGCCGATATTCCTCGTCGTAGGGATCA
Source organism: Nitrospiraceae bacterium (assembly GCA_039920585.1). GTDB lineage: Bacteria > Nitrospirota > Nitrospiria > Nitrospirales > Nitrospiraceae > Palsa-1315. Next base: position 22,021 of record JBDSDL010000104.1, read on the forward strand.
CGGCGCTTGATATGGGCCGTCAAGGCAGCGAAGATGCGGCCGGCATCCTCGGGGTGAAGCCGGGAAGCCCAGCTCTCCAAGACATCGGGAAATTCCTCGTTGGTATAACCCAGCATGGCTTTGACGCGAGGAGACCACCACACCGGTGTGCGTGGAGAATTCCACGGTTCGTCGGGAAGAACCCGTCCATCCCAGAATCCGTCATTGGAGCCTTGGATCACGAGTTCCAAGCGTTCTTCGCTTTGGCCGAGGAGGCGTTCCGTCCGTTCGACTTTGACAGCGAGTTCTTTCACTCCGATGGCGCGGCGGAGGGTGTGCCGAAGCTCCTCCCGATCATACGGTTTCGTAAGATAGGCAACCGCCCCATCTTTTAGCGCTCCCACGGTGCGATCATGCGAAATATGGGCGGTCACGACTACGACAGGGAGAGAGGGGTCTCGGCGTTGGGTTTCTTTCAAGACCTCGAGCCCATCGCCGTCCGGCAGGCCTAAGTCCAGGATGATGGCACTGAAGCGATGGGCGCGAACGAGTTCGATGGCGCCGGCGACAGTGCCGGCAACGGTGACGGAGTAGCCATCATGGTGCAGCAAATCCTGCAACCCCATGACGAGGTCCGAGTTATCTTCTACGACCAGAATGGAATAAGGATCGGCAGTAGCGACCATAAGAATCTCAGGCGTTAGGAAGTTCTGAGTTCTGACAACGGCTTCGCCGAGTTCTGAGTTTTTGAGCTAGGTCCGTCATCGCTAGTATACGCTAAGAACAAATAACTTAGTACTCATAACATATCTACCCTCGCATTCCAACTCAGAACTCCTCTTTCATCTCTTCCGGTCCATTCATTCCTCATTTCACATTTCTCATTCCGCATTCTCTCCTTGACTGCCAACTCATAACTCATAACTCAGAACTCAAAACTCAGAACTCCTTCATCAGTATCTCACCGTCACCCATCCCATGACCCGGCTGCCGATCGTATCGCCTAAGGGATGTTCCTTGTGCATATCGTTCAATGCGCTGAAGGCGGAGAGAGCCACCTCGGCGTCACGCATATAGCCCGCCTCCGCTTTCTGCTGCCAAAACTTATAGGCCCCACGGAGGTTGAGCAGATTGTAGCTGCCGACACGAGGGTCGGGGGCGGTGACGCCGAATGGGGCCAAGTCGGTAAAGGTTGCGGCGACTGGATAGGTGGTTGCGCCGACATGGTGCAGCGCTGCCTCTCCACTCCACCCATTGTCCCAATCCCCCCGCAATCCAATGTTGTACTTGAAGCGGGGGGCTCCTCGTCTCGCAGTCCCTAGGAACGACTGGCCGATCTCTTGATAGGAATAGTTCGCGAAACCGGTCAGCCAGCTCGTGGCCAGGAACTCGATGCCGGCTTCACCTCCGTAAATGTCGGCTTGTCCACGATCATTGACGAACGAGGCGGCCGTGGTCGACGTATTGCGGTTGGTGACGAGATCCGAGATATGGTTGAAAAACAGATCCGCCCGGAGCCGGAGCCGATGTTGGAAGAACCATCCTTGATAGCCGGCTTCGTAGGAAATGATTTGTTCAGGATCAAGATTCGGCGCACCCTTTATAAAGGTCGTCGTCGTGAAGGTGGGCGGCACCGGAACACCGGTCGGCAGGGTGGTTATCGCCCGTTGATCCGCGTGGGTTTCAAAGAGAGTCGGCGGCCGGTACGCGGTCGAAGCCGAGGCTCGAAAGGTGTGATCGGGTGAGGCCTGATAGATCAGGGCGACGCGCGGGCTCACCGTGGGATTGATGAAGCTGTCGAGGTCGTAGCGAAGCCCGGCGACCAGGGTCAGCGACTGCGTTGCGCGCCACTCGTCTTGGAGATAGAGGCCCAGACGGTTTTCCCGGCTGAAGGCATCCGTCGCACTGCTTGAGAGGGAATTGTGCCGGTAGTTGATCCCATAGATCAGCCGATTTGAGGCGCTGAACTCGAGAGCATGCTGCGCTTCAAGGTTGTAGGTGTTGCTCCTAAAGGGCATAACGGAACTCCCGTCCCGATCCGTGAGACGGATGAAGTTTGCAAGGAGTGGATTGAGCGTGTTCGCGGGAGAATCCCAGTAGGCCGACCACGACCCGCGGAGAAAAAAGTTCCCGCGCTCGTATGACACATTGGCATAGCCCAGTGAGGGGCGAGTCGACACTGACACAGTCTCTCCGATCGGGCCGTCGAATCGATTGACGTCCACAAAGCCACCCGACACGAGCAGCTTCGCATCGCTCGGCAATGCGTACTCGGTATGGACATTGAATTTGTTCGAGCGGAACGCCAGCGCATCCCGGTTCCGCCACTGCTGGTTCTGATCGCGTCCGATGGACAGGCGATAGCCAAAGTCCCTGATCTTGCCGGCATGAATCGCCGCGCTTGAGATGGTGCCGAGCTCCCCGCCGCCGAACTGAACGGTGTTTCCCTTCATTTCCTCCGGGGATTTGGTGATGATATTGATAATGCCGTCGAAGGCATTGAACCCGTAGATCGAAGAGGCCGGTCCTTTTAGGACTTCGATGCGTTTGATCTCGGGCAGTGTGACAGGAATGGCCTTCCACCAGACGACGGCCTGTACATCGACATAAATCGAGCGTCCGTCGACCAGGACCAGTATCTTGTTGGCAAAGGACTGGTTGTTTCCTCTGGCACTCACATTGAAATCAGCCCCGCTTACTTGCATGACATCCATGCCGGGAACACGCCGCAGGACTGTGGGCAAATCTGTCGCCCCGGAGTGGCGAATATCCTCATCCGTGATCACATAGACATTCGCCGGCGCTTGCGAGATCGGTTGTTCGTAGCGTGAGGCAATGCTGACCGTTTCCTCTTCCTTGATCAGCTCAAGTTCGGGAATGACAGCTTGCTTGGACTGGGTGGGCAATTCTTCCGTGAAACCTGGGAGGGGCGCCTGAGCGAAAAACACCGTTCCCAGCATGGCAAGCAAGAGAGATTTTCGCCGGCCTGTGAGGCGAGTCATGTGTGTCCTCCGCGCCAGGTAGACCTGAAAGGCGTGGGTGTGATGGGCGAGGAGGAATGTAGCACAATACTGTGTGCCGGAGGAGTGTCTACACAATGCAGGAGCTGTTTGGCTAACGGGGTGGATGGACATGCCATTGAGGCGCTTTCTTACCGTTCACCGTCAGCAGGACCGTCGCCACCAAGAATGTCGAGCATCGCCCAGATGAGTGAGACCATCCCTATAAACAAGAAAGTTTCGATCATCCACAATGTCATGGCTGGTGTGTTCCTCCTTGCCGTTTGTCGTTGGGGGAAGGGTCGTTACTCACGATGTCGCTAACAACCATCCAGATGATCCCTGTCAGCCCGGCTATCAGCCCAACAATGAGCACACCAAGGATTGCATGAATCATGACTGTCTCCTTTCATCGATAGATCAGTCATTGGATACGCAGTATCCAGCAAGCCGCGTGCCTACTCTCAAATGCGCGTGTTCTCGGCCCAGTCCGCGGTTTTTACAAGAATTTCGCCTGAAACGGCGGTGCGAAGGATGACAGGCAGTTTATGTGAATTGAAAAAGATTCTGGACTGAATCACATTTGATTACTGGAGGGGCGGTGCAGTGCTGAGGAATGCGGAATGTGAAATGAGGAATGAATTGGCCTGAAAAGCTGATGGAGAAGTTCTGAATGCTGAATTCTGAGCGAAAACTCAACACTCAGCACTTCTTCCTCCGTCGTGCTTTCTCGCATGCCTCGCGTGTCTTGCGCGAATCAGGCAGCAATATTCGAGTGCGGGGGTGAGTGTTTGTGTGATTCCACCCGGTCATGTGGTTCCGACAAAGGGGTTCCACCTATCTGCTTGACCACGGAGTCATGGCCGTCATCGAAGCAGTCGCGAACGATCATCCAGATGATCCCCACCAGCCCAGTAAACAGCCCCACAATGAGTACCTCAAGGATTATCTGTGCCATATGCGGCTCCTTTCATCTACAAACCACTCATCTGCTACGCACTATCAGCAAGCCGCATGCCTAATGTGAAATGCGCAGGCCCTCTGTCGTAGTCTATGGTTTTTTAAAGAATTGCGCCCGATCGCCAGGATGGAAGTCGATCCATATGAATCGAAAACGATTCGGCACTGAATCATATTTGATTACTGGAGGGGTAAAGAAGTGCTGAGTTAGTCGGAACCGCTGAGGGTGAGGTGCCGCAATGTAGAGTGTGAAATGTGAAATGAGGAATGAATGAGCCAGAGAATCTACAAGAGAAGTGCTGAGTTCTGAGTGGGAACTAAAAACTCAGAACTTAGAACTGAGAAATCGGCTCAGGCGTTGACCTAAAATT
>JBDSDL010000105.1:0-7172 GCA_039920585.1 Nitrospiraceae bacterium
CGATCGTGGGGCCGATGATGATTCTCCCCAACGTGGGCCTCAATGAGTGGGGGCATGCGTTCTGGTTCGTCGATGAACTCTTTGCCGCGCCGTTGCACTGGGGCTTTGTGACCCTGGGCTGGTGTGGGTTGTTCGGCGGGACGGGCGGCGTGGCGGCGCAGATCGTGGCCCGCATGTCCAACCTGTGCGATGTGGTCTGGAACAACGAGAGCAAGGCCTGTTTGCACGTGATCCCATACTAAGTCCTGCTATCGGTTTCGGCGTCCTAAGCGCCATCCACGGGCGATCTCCTACCTAGGGGGTCGCCCGTGTTGTTTCAAAGTCGAGGATATCGGCCAGACGGAGGAAGGAATTCTCGTACAATGTAGTGGGCACGCGTACTTCGTCACTCGCTTGCAGTGCGGTGTTGGTGAGGCATAGGATTATGAGACCCCTCCTGTCTGATCTATCCGAGCTCCTGGAAACGCTCTCTCATTGACATAAAGTCGAAGACGGGAGTATGAAGAATGTGACGGTGCTCTCATCCTCAGAGAGGAGGTCGCTGATGGAAGACCTTAGTCCACCGGATCAGAGTGGCCCGGCGGATTGAAGACGGGCGGCTCGGCTGGACTGTCAGGGCCATCTTCGACGGTCACATCTTTCCCCTTTACGGGAATTACACAACAAGACTCGACCGATCGAGAGACAGGACGCTGAGACACGAGGCCCCACCGTATGAGGTGAGTCTCGCTGGCCATGTCGAGCAGGTTCAAGACCCCTTCAATCTGCGTAGGTCTCTCCGGTACCACAACTACATAACTGTCATTGGCATCCCAAGCGCTCACCACGGGCGCCACCAGGGCTCTGATTTCCTCCTTCCCTTGATGGTGCCTGTGCTGACATCACCCGGGGGTTGGCTGGAGGGAGAAGTATTTCCGATCTCAATCCCCAGAGGAGGTGACCATGCTTGTCCATGAAGTCATGTCAACCGGTATCGTAATGGTTCAGAGGACGGATACGATTCGGTCGGCCGTGATGAAAATGATGAACCGCCACTGTGGATCCCTTCCTGTGGTCGAGGGAGACAATCAGCTTGTTGGAATGGTGACCCTACGCGATGTCTTGATTCCCCTGTATCCTAACTATGGCGACTATATTCATGACAACGTACATAGCCGGAGTTTTGTCGAGATGGAAGAGGGGTATCCCGAGGTGCTTGGTGGGAAAGTCGAAGACATCATGAGCAAGAATCCAATGACGGTCGCGCCCCACGATCCTATTTTGGAAGCCGCATCATACATGGGCCTCAAGAACTTTCGGCGCATCCCCGTCGTCGATAAGGGCAGGATTGTCGGGATGGTCAGTATCGGCGACATCAACCGCGGATTATTCTTCGAGAAAGGGATGCAGCACTGAGCGAGCCCGCATTATTCATGATGGTGTGTCGCGAAAGCACGCAGTCGCGCCTTTCTCGCCAGTCTCGGTTAAGTCATGGATTGGCGATTGCGCAGAGGCTGCTCATGAATAATGCGGGTTAGGCTTGGCAGGCCGAGAGAATTGAGCAACGAGTCGCCGTCTTATGCATCACCCATAGATGACTTTCTGCGGCAGTCGCCCATGATGTTTTTCTCTCAGGGTACCGATCTTGTCTTTGCCTCATTCTGGCCAGAGCCTGTGTGAAGCTGGCACGGGGTATGCGAGTACATGCTGAGAAAATGTGGAGACAGGCTTGTTGACATTCGTTCAAGAGGGGCTATACGCTCACCATCATACATACAACGATTCATGTGAAAGGGGATGCCCCAACGCGCATCGGGCAGTGCAATCCCCGAGGTCACTCCGAACCAAGGAGGAGGTGGAAATGGCAGATCTTAGTCCACCAGACCACAACGGCCCGCCGAATCATGGGCGGGCTTCTCGTCAGTTAGGCTAGCCAGTTCTCCAGCGGCTCTTGTCTTGGCGTGCAGGCAACTTCCATAACATACCGAGGAGCCGTTTTGGGGTGTCTGGGCCGGCATGGTGAATATCAGCGGCTTCATAGAGCCGGGTTTCCTCTGACGAGTCGTCAGTGATCCCATCCTCGCACGGGTCTTCAGTTCCAACTCACAGGGGTATTTATCGAGTACGTGAGCAAGGAGGTAAGGAACATGGCTAGTTCAACAACATGGGGGGAGGCCGACCGGGGGTATGACATGTCGCTCTGGTACAATTCCATGCCCCTCAAGATCGGCTGGTTTGCAATCTTATTTGCGGTGGGCGCCGAGGTCGTGTTTCAGCGTGTGTTCGGCTACTCACATGGATTGGACTCGATGACGCCGGAGTTCGAAAACGTCTGGATGGGCCTGTGGAAGTTTAACGTGATTTCCAACATCATCAATGCGTCCGCGATTTTTGGGTGGCTGTGGAGTACGCGGGATCGCAATTTGGCTAACTTGGACCCCAAGACCGAGCTCAAGCGCTACTTTTATTGGATGATGTGGCTTGCATGTTATGTCTTCGGCGTCTACTGGGCGGGAAGTTACACGCTGGAGCAGGACGCGTCGTGGCATCAGGTGATCATTCGCGATACGAGCTTCACGGCCAGCCATATCATCGCGTTCTACTTCACCTTCCCGCTCTACATCACCATGGGAGTCGCAAGCTATCTCTATGCCATGACCCGGCTGCCGCAGTTCAGCAAGGCGGTCTCGTTCCCCTTGGTGGGGGCGATCGTGGGTCCGATGATGATTCTCCCGAACGTGGGCCTCAACGAGTGGGGGCATGCCTTCTGGTTCGTCGATGAGCTCTTTGCTGCGCCGTTGCACTGGGGCTTTGTGACCCTGGGCTGGTGTGGGTTGTTCGGCGGGACGGGCGGCGTGGCGGCGCAGATTGTGGCCCGCATGTCCAACCTGTGCGATGTGGTCTGGAACAACGAGAGCAAGGCCTGTTTGCACGTGATCCCATACTAAGTCCTGCAGTCGGCTTCGGCGTCCTAAGCGCCATCCACGGGCGACCTCCTACCTAGGGGGTCGCCCGTGTTGTTTCTATTTTGAACGAGCTGAGGAATGTGGCACTGAGCCAGGATTCTTTCGAGGTACCCGTTCCGATAGACAGGGCACGCGCATCAAAACCACAACGCCGAGCTCATACCCACTCACGGCCATTCACATCGATACTTACGACATAAAGACATTCCTACTGGTCACCCCGAGCCTCTGGTCCTGTGCCTCTCGCCCAACCATTGACGATTGCAGTAAAAGCGCTCATGGATAATGTGGGTTAGACTGGTTCAGCGGTGTGCACTGTGTCTTATGCTGAGAGGGGTGCGGATGAGACAAATGAGTATAGGGTCATGGCTTGCGATCGTCATGGGACTTTGTCTTCTTGAGGGGTGCAGTGGGCAAAGCCCGTTCGGTATCTTCGTGGACTCGACGGAAAATTGCACAGAGATGGTCCTTCAAGGAGATATTCAGACGGTGGCGAAGGCCAGAGAACAGCGATTCTTGGGGAAGGTGCCGGAGACCACTGCTCGTTGCCTCGGAGGGACACGTGCCGAGAGTCTCAGGGAGGGACCCTGGTTGGATTGGCCGAATTATTGGGCCGCCGGCGATGCCACATCTCTGGCGCCCGCGCGACTTCTGTCCGACGCCAAGGTGATTGGCCCCAACGCGCATGGGATTAACGCCGCGCTGTACGAGCTGGAGCTGCAACGAATCGAACTCATCAAGTTCAATCTCTTCGACAACAACAAGACCTACGAGGGCTACGTCACAGGCCGCAACGGTGAGGCTGGGCCGGTGCTGAATACCTGGCCAGACATGCGATTGTCACAGACCCATCCCGACTTCACAGCCGTCGGTGGCGGGCAGCCGCAGGTCTGTCGCGGAGAGCTGATTCGCTTCCGTACCCTGACCGGTATTTGTAACGACATCCGCAACCCGCTGATGGGATCGACGAACCAACTCTTTGCGCGGAACGTGGATTTCGACACCACATTTCCCGATCTGGGCCTGAAAGAGATGACCAAGAACCGCCATGGGGATCGGTTGGGATTATTGAAGCCGGACCCTCAAGTAATTAGCCGGAAGCTGTTCACGCGAGCGCAGTCGCAGCCGGACAGGTGCCTTGAAGGCTACGGGCTGCCTGGTAGCGCAAAGGAGGCCGAGTGTGACTATGAGAAAGCGCCGTTTTTCAACGTGTTGGCGGATTTCTGGATTCAGTTCATGACCCACGACTGGTTCGCGCATTTGGAAGAGGGACACAATCGCTCTGAGTGGATGGCGGTCGGCTGCGCGACGCAACTAGTCAAGAATATCGAACAGCCGCTGACGGGTGAAGACACCAAGACGTTGGGCTGCCGGCCCGGTGACAAGATCGATGCGGCGTATATTGCCGAAGGCACAAAACCGGAGACGTTTACCCACGGTGGCAAGGCCTATCTCAGGCGGGCGCCGAAGACCACCGCCAATCATGTCACCGCCTGGTGGGATGCCTCTCAGCTCTATGGGTACGACGAGCGATCCGGTCAGCGAGTGAAGCGTGATCCCAAAGACCCAGCCAAACTGTTATTGACGCCGCTGAGAAAGGGGGGATCAGTGGGCGAGAAGCTGGGATATCTGCCGGTCTTCGATGCGGGGGATCCGATCAATCCTGAGTGGTCCGGTCAGGAAGCGACGGCCTTTCCCGACAACTGGAGCATTGGGATGAGTTTCTATCACAACGTCTTTGCGCGAGAGCACAACGTTTTTGTGAGTGAATTCCGCAAGCAGACCGTTCGCACGCCCGATGCGGACAGCGGCGTGAGAAATCCCGCCGATCCCGATCGCGTCATCCGCTACAAAGACGTCACACCGCACGAATTGTTCGAAGCCGCCCGGCTGGTTGTCGCTGCGGAAATTGCCAAGATCCACACCATCGAATGGACCACACAACTGCTCTACAACGAGCCGTTGAACCGAGGCATGAACGCCAACTGGAGTGGAGTCTTTGCGAAGCATGAGATGGTGGAAGACGCGCTGAAGGAAGTCGTGCGCCGCCTTGGCGATTCGGAGGATGCCAAGAAGGCGAACAGTCTGTATGCGGCGTTCGCCGGCGGACCTGGCATCTTCGGATTGGGCAATCGGGTGTACGTGGGCGTGCCCCTTGTGGGCTTGGTCGATCCCAACAAAGAAGACCTCTGGGATCTGAAAAACGACGATCATATCAACGGGGGTGTGAACCACTTCGGCTCTCCCTTCAATTTCCCCGATGAGTTCATCACAGTGTATCGGCTGCACCCACTCTTGCCGGACCTGATCGAATATCGAGAGTGGGCCAATGAGCCGAACGTCATCCGGAAGAACGTGCCCGTGATCGAGACTTTCCGTGGCAAGGCAACCGAGGCGATGCGACAGAATGGTTTGTCCAATTGGGCGCTGAGCATGGGCCGCCAACGGCTGGGGGCGCTGACGCTCCAGAACCATCCGCAATTTTTACAGAACCTCAAAATGAATCGCTTGCAGTCTTCCACGCAACAGATCGACGTAGCTGCGCTTGATCTCATCCGAGACCGGGAGCGGGGAGTCCCGCGCTATAACGAGTTCCGCCGGCAGTACGGGTTGAAGCAACTGACCAGCTTCGACGACTTCGTCGATACGCGTGTACCCAAGGATTCTCCCGTCAGGCACAAGCAGGAAGAGCTGGTGAAGTCGTTGCGCGAGGTGTACGGGCAACATCAGTGCGATTCGTCCAGGATCATCACCAAGGCGCAGCTGAACGACGACACATCGCTCATCAACGATTGTCTGGGGCATCTGAATGGCAGCCTGATCGACAACATTGAAGACGTCGATACCGTGGTCGGCTGGCTGGCTGAATTCAGGCGGCCGCATGGTTTCGCCATTTCCGAAACCCAGTTCGTCGTGTTTATTCTCAACGCCTCGCGCCGCCTCTTTAGTGACCGGTTCTTCACCTCCAGTTTCCGTCCGGAGTTCTACAGCACCCTCGGCGTTGAATGGGTGACGAACAATGGGCCAGGCCCGAAGATGATGGAAGAGGGAACACCCAATGGCCATGAGCAGCCAGTCTCTCCCATGAAACGCGTGTTACTGAGAACTATGCCAGAACTGGCCGAAGAACTTCAGGGCGTGGTGAATGCATTCGATCCCTGGGCGCGTGATCGCGGTGAATATTACAGTTTGGATTGGAAGCCCAGGGTTGGGGCGGAGGATGATGAGGCATTCGCCAACAATAAGAGATAAGAGATGCGGGCGGCCTGGTCGTCCTCTTGCTCGTGGAACGCGCACGATAAGAATGTGCTCGTTCGACGCGCGCAGTTGAGGATCGACCAGGCCACCCGCATGAAGAGATGTTGGTAAACTAGGAGGGAAGATAGAAGAGAGGCGGTCAGGTGCCCTCCTTGCTCGCAGAGCCCCCACGATAAAGCTGTGGTCGCTCGATGCGCACAGTGAAGGACGGTCTGGCGGCTCCCTTGGGCGTGGAACCCTCAGAGCATATGGCTGATAGCCTAATAGCGTATGGTTCGAATGCAACGGGGTCCCTGCAGGAGTGGTGCGGGGTGGTCCCTATTGCGCGCATCTTAAAGTTTCCCCCAGGTGGGCCTGAGGCTCTCTGGCGCTACCTTGGCGTAGGAATGGGGACCCACCGAGCCTCGGGCGATGTGAAAGCTGGAACTGACTGAAGGACTGCGGTCGCCGAAGCGACCGCAGCTGAAGGAATTCCAGAAGGTTCGCGTCGCTTGAGGCCGGAAGGGTCATTCCGGGAGCCTGGGAGCGACAGCGAGCCTCAGGCCCGCCGCTATGTCCCCATTTCCCACGACGCGAGATATTTCACTTGCTCCTTCGTCAGCGTATCGATCTTCATTCCCATCCCCGCGAGTTTGAGCCGGGCGATTTCCTTGTCGATCACCGGCGGGACCGGATAGACCTTCTTCTCCAGCTTCTTGTAATTTTTTACCAAGTACTCCGCCCCGAGCGCTTGGTTGGCGAAGCTCATGTCCATGACGCTGGAAGGGTGGCCCTCGGCCGTCGCCAGGTTCACGAGTCGTCCCTCGCCGAGTAGGCTGACCCGATGGCCGGTCTTCAGCGTGAATTGCTCGACGCCCGGTCTGATGAGGCGCTTCCTCCGGCTCAATTTCTCCAAGGCGGGAATATCCAGCTCGACGTTGAAGTGGCCTGAGTTGCAGACGATAGCCCCTTCCTTCATCGAGGCGAAGT
>JBDSDL010000106.1:0-6605 GCA_039920585.1 Nitrospiraceae bacterium
TTAACTAGGAGGGCGTCATGGTTCACTCACTGATACAACGACTGCTTCCTCCTTCTTCACCTCTTCACGAGCACGAACTGATTATTACCCAAGTCGGACGTGGTGCGCAGCGTCGTGAGCGTAAAACCCTTCCGCTGATAGAAGTGGAAGATGTCATCGACCCGCGCCACTTCAAATGGGTACCCGCCGAGCCAATCGATCCAATCGTGCATAATGGACATGCCGCGATGCTTCTGATATGTGGCGAAGAGATTTTCTCGCGCGAGGACCGAGTCAAGGACGACCCTCGCACAGAAATAGGGCAGGAAGAGAGTGAGGACGACCGCCCGCTCCACCCCACCGGCACAGTACCACCGCTTCACGGCTCGCCAGTGTCGTGAGGTACGGCCCTGATCATTGTACAGGGCGAGAAACAGGATGCCGCCAGGTTTCACCAACCCCACCATATTGTGCAAGGCATCCCACATATAGCCCGTATGGTGCAACACGCCCCAGGAATAGACCACATCGTACTGTCCCAAGGAGGCCAGCAGCGCCGTATCCAAGGCCGAGCCTTCCCGGATCTGCCACGAGGCGTCATCGGGGTGATAGCGCCGCCGCAGCTCACGGGTGCAGGCGACGGAGGACGGATCAAAGTCGAAGGAATAGACCGTCGCGCCGAGGTTCCTGGCCGCGAGTGAGGAGAGGCCACTGCCGGAGCCCACGTCGAGGAACGTGCGGCCCCGCAAGTGCTCCACGCCTAGCATCTCGCGCAAGGACGTTTCTGCAATGCGGATGCGTTCAGGGGTAAGGACCCTGAGGAACGCATGCCCGTTCTCGCCGAACTTAAAGCGTGTCCCTGCGTCCACATCGGTCTCAAACGTGCTCATCGTCTGCTGCGCGACGTGTGTCATGATAGACCTCCATATATAGGCTGAAAAGGTCTGGGTGCTACAACAGTAAGACTTAGGCCTGCGCTCGTCGCGTCAACCCCATGGCGCCCACCAGCCCCACGAACCCCAGTCCCAGCAACCAGAGTGTGGCAGGTTCGGGGACGGACCGCACATCCGCTACGGGGCGATTCACCTCCAGGCTCGTGCGGATATTCAAGAAGCTCCGTACCCCAGCCGTGAGCTGAGGACGACCCGGTCGTCGCGTGCAACTCAGCCAAGGCGACATCAAAGGCACCTGTATTCGTCGTCAAGATTAACTGCGTGCGCGAGGCCGCCCAAAAATCAGGGATCTCCCCTATCGTCAGCGGCACATTCTGATGGGAGAGCGTGTAGCCAATGCTGATCGTCAACGGACCGCTCTCGGTAGGGCGGAGCAGTGTGTTCCATTCCACATCGCTCTGCGCAAACCCTACGCCAAAGACCTCTGCCGACGCGAGGAGCGAGTCGGCAGTCGAGAGCGAAAACGCCGTCCCCACCGTCGGGAGTGAGGCGGTCACGGTGCGTTCGGCCAAACCGATCTGCGAGAAGCCTTCCTCAGCCTTGGTGAAGGCTGGCATGGGGGCACAGAACTTCGCCTCAATGGGGCACGGAGCGGGGATCGCCACATCGAGGATTAACGCGGACTGTTGATAAAAATGAGGCTCCTCAGTAAACCCAGCGCCGCTGAACGTCAGTGAGGACCAATCGAATTGCGCCGACCCCGTATAGGAGAGCGCCCACGCGGGCGCAGTGAGACACAAGCTGATGGGGAGCGTGATGAGGATCTTCATGGGATAACCTCCCTGGTAGACCATCTTGGTAGGGACCTGTGCAATACTCCGAGATCCTCAGTTGTGCAGGCCCCTCAAAAGAGAGGGATTATGTTGCAAATACTAGGTCAGAGTCCCCTATACCCCATCCCAAGATAGTGTGGTTAAGGACCGACCCCACCCTTACCGGACCTACCCTCCCTGGCCGGATTGCCTTAGAAGGCGTCCGGCCATGTGGTCTACAGGATCTTCCGTATCCTTGGTCTTGTTCACCTTGGTATCCAGGCGACCCAGCATGGCCCGCAACAAGACCCGTTCGGACTGAGAATAATGGTCGCGTTCGTGAATGAAGATTTCGCTCGCTCGGAGGAAATTCAGAATGCTAATCCGTTCTCTAGGCATGTCCACTGACCTTTCTCACCTAGGGCTTCTCGGCAACAGAGGCAGGTGGACCGTCGTTGTGGTCCTCACCCTGCTTCGGCATTGACCCTCGTGGGAGTTGGCCAAACAACATGGTGCGCAGGCCTGTTTTCACAATACGTACACATCGGGCGGCGATTAGGAGAAAGCTCGGCGTGCTATCGCTTTTGGAGAAGGGCGGGGACCTGTCGATGTAAATAATCGCTTCCCCGCATTCGCGGCAGTGATAGGAGCCCAGCAGAACACCATCATCACTGCGGGCCAAGCGTACCCATTCTTGAATCGGATGCTCACAGATGCGTTCACCATCCTGTTTCCACTTCGCGTGGATATTCGCGGCCTGGTCCTGGGTCATATGCGCTCCATGTAGGAGAGTGGTCCCCCTTGAATGCGCGTATGATGAGCCAGCCCAACCTCTCGTGCTGACCTCTTTTGCTCACTTTCTACTTTCTTCCTGGCTTCCACCTCATTGAGGGAGTCGAACACTTTGTCGGTCGATCTGCCACTCGCTGTGTTAGATGCGATCAATGCCCGCTGGGGCGACGGTACCCTCCACTATGCGTCAAACGGTATCACCAAGGCATGGAAGACGCAGTTTCTCCGTCGTTCACCTGCCTACACCACCGATTGGGATGCGCTTCCGGTCGTAACGGCGTAACTCGTTGCTAGCCTTCGAAATACAACCATTTCCCCCTGTTCGGCCCTTGCGCCTTCCTTCGCATCCCTCCTACAATACACCTCCCTGCGAGGCCCCTATGCGCATGTCGCTCCAATTCCCTATCGCCGTTGTGCTGTCGATCGTCCCTCTTGCCGTGCCTGCATGGGCCGATTATAAGGCTGGCGAAGATGCCTATAACCGAAGCGACTACGCAACAGCCTTGCATGAGTGGCAACCGCTGGCCGAACAGGGAGATTCAAGTGCGCAGGTCAAGCTGGGGACTTTGTATGTAAACGGACAAGGGGTGTCGGAAGATTATCAGCAGGCCTTGTACTGGTTTCGTCTGGCCGCAAAACACGGAAATGCAATGGCACAAACAAAACTTGGCCTCATGTACGAGCGTGGGAACGGCGTGACGAAGGATTTTATCCTGGCCCATAAGTGGTACATCTTGGGGGCAGCGAACGGAGATAAATTAGGGGCCGAGTTTCGTGATGCGCTTGCCAAACGAATGACCCCTGCCCAGATCTTCAAAGCGCAACAGCTGGCGTTAGAGGGAAAACCGAAAGACAGTGGAAGCCAAAAGGCAAATGAGCGACGACCGCCCCAAACGCGAAACCATGTCCGTTGAGAAAGCCACCGTCTCTAACATGTGGGAGATTGCCGCGACTGTGGAAGTGCTGGAGCGGAAGAGCCTCTGCACGAAGCAAGACCTCTACGACATCATCGCCGAGTCTCGCCGAAAGCGTCCTCGTGCGCGCATCCCTGAGGCAGCCTTTCCTGAGCCGTCCCTCCTCACTGAAGCACGTCTAGAAAGGAGCCAGAATGAGGCGGAGAAGCCCAGAGACATCTTGGGTTTCGACGGAGGACATCATCCGATTTGTTTGCCTGTTATAGCCCCCCTCCATGGACATCCGTGTCGTCCATCCTCGTAATTGTAGAATATCCACCGTGAGCACGCCTTTCCCGCCGATAGTTTCCAAGTCGATGAGTCGATCGCTCGATCGTATGCCGGAGTAGTTTCCCATGGCGCTAACGAGGAGCCGCTGGCTCTGCTGGTAATTCATGGCGAGAGAGGCTGAGGGCGAATCGATTCGGGCGCCGGACAGGTCTTGCTGTTCCGTCCGATAGCCGAGTGTAGGTGCAATGGTCAGGGTACTGAGCGGACGAAGCGAGGCCGCGCCGCTATACCCAACAGCGGCTTCGAGTGTGTGATTGGTCATTTTCTGTGCTGCGATGCCGGTCGGATCCAGCGTGCTATTCTGAGCATTCTGCGAATAGGTTACGGCGAGGCTTGGCCAGGACGCCTGGTTCCAGGAGAGGCCAATTCGACCATAATTCTGTTCGAGGCGAGACCGGGTGGGATTGCGGTCTACATTATTCCATTGTTGGCCGATCGCACTGTGAACGGTGGTCACCCCCTTCTTCCACTCTCCCCAGACTTCTCTCAGATCCTGGTCTGGTCCATTGTAGAAAGCCTGCCCCGCCCTCCGGTATGTCATGCCATAGCGGGCCGGGCCTGACGACGTGGTCAGGCCCATTCGCATCATGCGGCTCGCTGGATCATCTTGTGTGTCCCCGGGAATGCTGCTCTCCCTCTGATCATGAGCCATCTCAGTTTCTGTCATGAATGCTCCATTGAGCCAGGTTGTCGACGCGAGAACACCCTGTGGGCGTGGCCGATTGGTATCAAGCGAAAGACCACGCACATTCGCCGGGACAATAGGGGGAGTATAAGAGGTCCGTGTGACAGTCGCTTGATACACCGGAGCCTGTGCAGGCTGTGCACTGGTCTCCAGCCCTTGCGCGGAGAACCAGGAAGACCACCGCGGAGGGATTTGGTCCGGTTGTGCCTCGTTGCTCCAGACAGGACCGGCAAATAGGCTGATTACGAGCACTACGCCAAATTTCAGGAAGGCAGGCATTGTCAGATTGTGCCGAAATCACCAAGCGCACAGGAGATAGCACGGATGCTAAATACCTAACAGTCGAATGCAATTGTCGGCGATAAAGAAAAGGTAAAAATTTTGTAAATGTTTTCGAAAATACTCTGAGACTTCTTGCGCTCGACTCTCTGTCGGATTGCAGAACTGATTCCGTGATCCGAGGGGAGCTCTAAGCGGGGAACGATCCCGTCACGGGGCAATTACGCAAGGGGCATGCCATTGCAGGAACAGGAGGGTCAGAACAAAAACCCTGAATATGAGCCGTGGCGAAAGGATGATTGATGAGAATATGCAGGGAGTCTGTACGAGAATGTGGGAGCGCGCTGAGTCAACCGTAGGTTTTTCAGGAGGATAGACAGTGCAGCCGTTTGCCTACAGATGTACAACGGTGAAGAGTAGACGGTACCATGCGATGCTGCATCTGTTTTAATTGCAAAGGGGGCGTCTCTGTTGGAGTGTGACACCCACCGTCCTCGTCGTCTCCGTCCTCGACGGCGACACCCTTGAAGTGCTGCACAACCAACGTCCTGAGCGCATCCGGTTGAACGGCATCGATTGTCCGGAGAAGGGCCAAGCTTACGGCAACAACGCCAAGCACGCCGCCTCGGATCGCGCCTTCGGGAAACAAGTCACCATCCAGACCCACGGCTACGACAAGTACAAGCGCACCCTCGGAGACGTGATCCTGCCGTATGGGATGAACCTCAATCAGGAACTTGTCAGGCAGGGCTGGTGTTGGTGGTATCGGACGTATGCGTCGCTCGATTCTGAACCTGAGACGCTAGAGTACGAACCTTGAGAGTGGAAGAGAGGGTTGGGGGCTTATCCCAGCCTATCCCGCCTTGAGAATGACAGTGAACCGAAAAGCGAAGTAAAGATTCGAATCCGAGCTGAAGGCGGCCATCAGTTCGGGTTTTGCGCTGTTCGATGTCCTCGCCGGTTATCATCGGTTGGCAACCAGAAGCCTTACACATTGGCCGTACGAGCGGCTAGGGTGATGGCCAGAGTAACTCCTCGAAATCATCACGTCTCCCCGCACATGGCACTCAGTCTGTCGCGCTCTCGATCACTCACCACTCGGACATCCCTCCAATTTCGCTTGGCGCGATCCCGCTATTATGGCGCGGCATGACACGCCTACCGCCATCTATGTGCGCCCCTGGTTGGTTGGTTGGGCTTCAGGTGTGTGCAATTCAGGACGGTCTGACGAAAACCCTTAAGCTTAAGATAAGCCCTTACCTGGGGCAGACGGTGGCCACAGTGAATGGGGGGCCAATGAGACGTTGCTCGCGCAAATCCGGCAGACTTGACCCCTGTGCCGATTCCTGGCGCGGCGCTGTTGTTTGGTAGTGGGCTGGCCGCGGGGAAGGGATGGAAGCCGTGGCGGAGAGGCCGTCGCGGCATACCTCACGACCAATCAAGGATTGCGCGTCAATGACAATCGGAATTCACTCACAACGGGAGACCGGGGACCCTCGTTACTAGAAGATTTCCATCCCCGCGAGACGTAGAGGGCCTGCTGCCGAAGGGGAAGTGACGTAGCAGGATGACTGGAGTATCTGTATGAACAGAGTACGAGCCATCACTGCTGTGATTGTGTTCTGGTCGAGTGCTGCGTGGGGTGCCACATTGACGTGGGAGCCCAATACTGAATCGGATCTGGTGGGATATCACGTCTATCGATGCAGTGGCCTGCCCTGCACGAAGAAGTCTGGGTCTCGTCTCATTACGGTGGGAAAAGAAACGAGTTTGGATATCGGGTCACCGGCACAGGTAGAGTACTACGTCATCACAGCTTACAATAAGAAGGGTCATGAGTCGCGCCCCAGCAACGTTGCGGTCTTCATCCCAGCCGGGACTCCGCCGGCGCCGCCGACTCCAGGAGGCCTCACTGTCGTAC
>JBDSDL010000107.1:0-4812 GCA_039920585.1 Nitrospiraceae bacterium
AACAAGACTCGAAGAGGTCAGCGAGGCTGTGAATAGCCGAAGGCAGGGGCTTTGGCATCAAGGGTTGACCCGTCTATCTAAAGGAAAATACCGGAGGCATTTTCTCAATAACACGCTAAGAATGATAGCCCTCAAAAGCGTAAGATCAGCGTTCAGCAATGGTGAAGACTGATTCACGCCGCATCATCCATCTTTATGGACAGCATAGTATGCCTGGTAAAAAATCGAAAGAATATTTTGCTTTTCCAGTACGACAGTTTTCCATAATAAACTTGTATTGACTAACCTGAGGTCTGCAGAAAATGAAGAAAACCGATTGAAAAATTACACTCTCCATAGTAAGCTCCTCCCCCACAGTCGATCACAACGACGATACATTTGCCTCAACCTTATCCTGACGTGAGCAAGTTCAACCAAGCGGAGAGGTGCGAGAGTGGCCGAATCGGGCAGTCTCGAAAACTGCTGTCCTGGCAACGGGACCGTGGGTTCGATCCCCACCCTCTCCGCCAAATTAAGTTCGCTCATGCCGCCGGCTTCTCCGGCGCGTCTGTCTTGTTCATTTGGTTTGTCTTGTTTGATTGGTTCGAAGAACGAAAGAAACCAAACGAACCAGAGAGACCAGATCAACCCGTCTCGCCTTTCATTTGCGCCTTTTCCAGTAACGCTCGCCTGAGTTCGACCATTGCAAGCGTGTCGCGCTTGCAGTAGGCCAACAACGCGTCTTGGATTTTTGCACGTTCAACCCAATCCCTTTCGACAAAGACCATGCGGTAATACTGGCTGGCGGCATGCCCGCCTTCTTTGATGGCCAGGTCGTCGTACCCCATCGATGGGACGAGAGCAGGAAGGATTTCTTTTAGCGAATAAGAACCGTCAAAGTGTGGATGATAGTAGTGATCGCGCACGATTGGATGCAGATCCCAGATACGCTTGACTAATGCTCGAAGAGCAGTACGCAACAAAGGAAGCGCCTCGGCTAGTTGCTCGATCACAGACTTTTCATAGGGCGAGTAGACACAAATACTTCCTTTGCTTCCAAGCGACTCCAGCAAGGCTTCGGCCAGCAGCTTGCGCGGATCGGTCCCCTCTCCGTGCAGGTACTCGTGATGCACGATGTCACCGTGGTCTTGTTCGATGTGGTTCGACCATTGCACCGGTAGCGCTTGATACGGGCGCGTCTCCGGAAATCGTGGAACTGCCAGCATCACCGTTTCGAAATCCAGATGATGGACGGGAAACCGCACAGTCTTGAGCGTAGCGCCTAATTTCTCCGACACCCACTCGACATTCTCCTTCACACGGCGCTGAACCGGAGACAGCTTCGTCTCGGCTGGAATCTCATCGATCGTTGTCACCCCCTGTTGAGTCAATTGACTGACTACCTGCTTCGACCCAGGCAAGTAATGAATCCATCGTGCCGGTTTGTCTTTGGTGCAATGTTCCCAGAAGGGGCAATCGTAGGGCGTATGACAATGCCGGTCCGGCTCAATGGCAGGGGGTTGCGTCTGGAGTAACATGCGAGTCATCTCGGCCAATCGCCCTGGCACCTCAGCCCGTCGTTGAGCCACCGCCTCGGACAGATCCTGAATCGCAAATAACTCTGTCAGATCGATTGCTCCATCTCGATAGAGATACCCGGTATTGATATGCATGAGACCGACGGAGATGAGCGTCAGCCCTGCGCCCAGTATTACTTCGCTTTGAACCGCGAGATCTTCGAGATGGACATCTTTGATTTTCGTCGAAGACTTGACCTCGATCAGACGCCAGCCGCAAGGTTGACTCTCCGTGTCTTGAACACGCTCTAACACATCCGCCCGAATCAACACCCCACCAAATAAAAACGCCGCCTCGAAAATCGCCGGTACAGTACGGTCCTGGATTAACGCAGCTGTCTGAGCAAGCGCGGCTTCTGTCTGGCGATAGCCCGCTGCCACCAATACCCCGCCTGAAAAACGGCTCCGAGCCAACTCCCCGACTTCTGTTCCCATATCGAACATCGCCTGAGTCGCCGCATCCGGCTTAGTCGCGAGAGACGGATGATGGACTTCGAGGTACAAACGCTTGTGACATTGCAGGCCGGACAGAAATTTTGACTTTGAGAGGCGGGGAGCCTTCGGAACAGGAGCGGGTAAGAGATCGCTAGGTTCAGTCATGGCACGATGACCCTAAACGGACAGACACATCTTTGTCTAGCCTGCTGGACAACCGTGCGAGGCCGGTCCATCTGGCCAGTTTCGTTCAACCCAAAACCAGACAAACCAAACAAACCAAATAAACTAAATAACCATCTGCTTCATCCTGTTAGGATGGCCCGCCATGGCATCCAGCATTTCACAGATCCGAAAGTCCGTCCTGACCCTTGCCTTACCGGTCACGGTCAGCACCCTGCTTCAACGCACCGAAGGCATCGACGCTGTCTTCCTTGTCGGTGGTCTCGGCGCGACATCCATCGCGGCCGTTGGACTTGGCCAATTACTGGCCTTCATCGCCACCACCCTTGTCTCTGGATTATCGGTGGGTGCCAACGTCCTCATCGCCCAGCTGTGGGGCGCTCGCCGCACCAAAGACGTCGGAGAAGCCGCCACGCATCTCCTCGGATTGGCCGCCATCATGTCCTGCTTGCTCGTCGTACTCGGATTGTCACTGAATCGTGTCACCATGGAGCTGTTGGGCGCAGAGCAGGACGTCATTGCGCTGGCCCTTCCCTACTCGAACTTCATCTTCCTGGTCATTCCCTGCACGATCTTCTTGCAGATCCTCTCTTCGATTATTCAAGGCACCGGAGATACCAAAACTCCCATGTACGCCTTGATTGCAGTGAATCTCCTGTATCTGACGATCGCCTACCCGCTGATCTATGGACTCTGGGGCTTCCCAGCCTTGGGTATCACCGGCGCGGCCGTGGCAGCCGGCCTCGCGGAAGGGACGGGCGTGGCCTACCTCCTCTGGTCTTGCCGAATGCTCTTGAAGAAATCACTCCACATACGACGCGATCTCTTGCGCTCCACCTGGCAGATTGGCGCATCGGTCTCCGGTGAGCGAGTATTTCAACAGGCGGGAATTATTCTCTACACAAAGATCGTCCTGCTCTACGGCACGGTGACCTACGCCGCCCATCAAGTCGGCTTGTCGATCGAGTCTCTGTCATTCCTGCCAGGGTATGGCTTCGCCATCGCAGCAGCCACGATGGTGGGGCAGAGTATCGGCGCGGGGAAATATGTCCGAGCCAAATTAGAAAACTGGGAAGCGAACCGTTTGGCGGGCATCGCGATGGCCTCAATGGGCGTACTGTTCTTTTTCTTTCCCTACATGCTGCTCCGAATATTTACCAATGACGAAGCCGTCGTCGAACTCGGAACGTTGTTTCTCCGCATAGTCGCCATCCTCCAAGTCCCGCTCGCCCTCACCATGGTCCTAGCCGGATCGTTACGTGGAGCCGGCGATACCCGGTTCATCATGGTGGCGACGACGATCGGCATGTGGGGAATCCGACTGCCCCTCGCGACCATCGCAGGTCCCTGGCTCTCACTCGATGTGCTCTTCGTGTGGAGTGCCATGATCGCGGATTGGACGGTCCGAATGGGGCTGTTACTCTGGCGCTACCGATCGGAACGGTGGAAAGCGATTCAGGTTATTCGTTAGCCCGCACGATCGCCACGCGAGACAAGCGGGACGGGCGGGACAGGCAAAACGAGGGAAGGTTCATCGGGTCTGGTCTGTTTTGTTCATCTGGTTAGTCTCGTTCAACCAAACAAACCAAACAGACCTAATAAACAAGAGAAACCATCTGGCTTTCGCGCTTCACACCTAGGCGGTAATTTTTTCATTGATTTCATTGTCAGATTGTCAGTACGCTAGCCCACCAGGTAGACGGGGAACTAAAACGTTCCTGCTACCAGGAGCGTGGAGGATTTTCTGCGCTATTGTGGAAACACAAGTATCACTAAAACAATCATATTTAAGGGGGAACATCATGAAAACAAAGGCTATTTTCTATCACGCAGGATGCCCGGTGTGCGTCGCAGCCGAGCAGAGCGTCGCCAATGCCCTGGATCCGTCGAAATATGACGTGGAACATGTCCATCTTGGCACAAACAAAGCGCGGGTGAAAGAAGCCGAAGCAGCTGGGGTCAAGTCAGTTCCAGCTCTGGTGATGAATGGGGCAGCATTTCACATCAACTTTGGCGCCGGCATCGACGCGTTGAAGTAACCGATTCAGTATACTGACTGCGGAAAGATCAGGGGGCGCGCCTCACGGCACGCCCCCTTTTTTCGTCCTCAATGCGTGCTATGCCTCTGTTTATGAATTGAGATCCTTAAAAGCAGCCACAGCCTGCTAACAATTCGATGGCCGCGTATCTGTTCCGGTCCCGATCGTCACCTCGATCCACGCAACACCCTTTACATTGGCGCACAGATCACCGAGACCAGGTGTCACTAACCGGAACGGACCGCCTTTCGCATCAGGCAACGATGCTCCATCGAGTTCATAGACGAGCACCCCGTGCTCTCTTGCCTGTTGGAGCGTGAGGCAGGCGGAATATTTGCCGTCTGCCGAATGCATCGTCACATGATCCGCCCCGATGGCCAGCGCCGGAATATCGAGCAGGCCCTTCACGCGAATTCCTTTACCCGTCATGCCGGGCATCACAGTCGAGATATCGAGCTGGTGCTCTGCCGGTAACGATGCAAGCGCGGCCCGATCGAGTGAGACAGGTTGGACCACTGCCCCGTCGATCCGCACGATACCGGGGCCGGTTCGATCCCGCTCCGTGATGGTTTTGATCACCGCTGTCAACATATCGTTCA
>JBDSDL010000108.1:0-7327 GCA_039920585.1 Nitrospiraceae bacterium
GTCCCCCCGGTCCAGCCGATGGTGGTGAGTCCACAGGCCCGCGCAGCTTCCACACCCTTCAACACGTTGGGTGAATTGCCGCTGGTGCTGATAGCGATGGCGACATCGCCTTTCTGGCCGTGGGCGCGGATTTGGCGGGCAAAAAGTTCTTCGAAGCCGTAGTCGTTGGCGATGCAGGTAATGGCGGCGATGTCGGTGGCGAGGGCGATGGCGGGGAGCGGATCCCGCTCTCGTTTATAGCGGCCGACGAACTCGGCGGCGATGTGGGCCGCATCCGTGGCGCTTCCGCCGTTGCCGAACAATAAGACTTTGTGTCCTTCGCGAAAGGCCGTGGTCAACAACTTCACGACCTGCACGATGCGATCGGCATGCTCGCGCGCGAACTGTTGCTTGACGGTCGCGCTTTCGGCAAACGTACTTAGCACATGTTCCTTCATGGGAATCGATTCTAGGCAACCCTCCACCATCTGTCAAACGTGACTCGCGGGCTGGCTAGGCTTTATTGTGGCGATGGGACCGGTCTGTCGAATCGCGCTCATCGCCAGCGCAATCATGGAACCGACATCGGAGACCGTCGCCGGCAGGATAAGGGTATTGGTCGTTTTCGCCAACTCTCCAAATTTGGTGATGTACTGTTCTGCCACACGCAACTGGACAGCTTCCTGACCTCCCGGAACCTGGATCGTTTCCGCGACCTTGCGCAGCCCCTCTGCGGTGGCCTGGGCAATGGCGAGGATGGCTGATGCCGCGCCTTCCGCCTCGTTGATTTGCTGTTGCTTCTTCGCCTCGGAGGCTTTGATCACTTGTTGCTTTTCGCCCTCAGCTTGATTGATCGCCGCGTCGCGCTCGCCTTCAGACGTGAGAATCACCGCCCGCTTTTCCCGCTCCGCCCGCATCTGCTTCTCCATCGCATCCAGCACGCCTTTGGGGGGAGTGATGTTCTTGATTTCGTACCGGAGGACTTTGACGCCCCAAGGATCCGAGGCCTTGTCGAGCTCGTTCACCACTTGAATATTGATGTTGGTCCGCTCCTCGAACGTCCGATCCAGTTCAATCTTTCCGATCTCGCTCCGTAGGGTAGTCTGCCCAAGCTGGATCAGAGCGAAATTATAATCGCTGATGCCATAGGACGCGCGCTGAGGGTTCAAGATCTTGAGATAGAGGATGCCGTCCACTGATACCTGCACGTTATCGCGCGTGATACAAACTTGCTCGGGAATATCGATGGCCGTTTCCTTGAGCGAATGTTTGTAACGAATGCGGTCGATGAAGGGGACGAGAATATGAAACCCTGCATCCAGCGTGGCGGCATATTTGCCGAGCCGCTCGACCACATAGGCGCTTTGCTGCGGCACGACCACAGCGGTCTTGGCGATGATAATCAGCACCAGCCCAGCCAACAACAGCACGACAAATAGTCCGCCGCTCATCGCTACATCCTCCATAGTCGTTGGCCCTCTAGGCTATCCTCACTCATTCGGCAGTAATCCACAAGGTGAGTCCTTCGACTCGCTCGACCTTGCAGCGTTGGTTTTTTTTCAGGAGAGCGAGCCCGGCATTATGGGCGGTCCAGGTGGTGCCGCGCAGTTCCGCCTTGCCGGTGCCACCTGGCGCCAGGTCTTCGAGCGGCATCGCACTCTCGCCCACGATCGAGTCCACGAGCGGCATTTCCTTATCCCGGGCTTTTATCCTGGCCAACAAGGGTCCGCGGAAGACGAGCAGTGACAGAATTGCAAGGCCTGAAAACAAGAGCCACTGGATCCATTCTGCTTGGATGAACCCCACTCCGGCCACAGTGCCCACTGCCAATGCCGCGAGCCCAAAGAAGAGAATATAAAAGCCTCCGGGCGTGGCCATTTCGACGCCGAGTAGCACGAGGCCGAGGAGCATCCAATACCACCAGATCATTGAGGAACCTCTTCTACGGTTCGAAAGGTCTGCAAGGAGCGGAGATCGTCACGAAAGTCTAAGCGCGTTTCCCGAGACCGTCAAGCAGAAGGCGCATTATCCGGCCATGAATTGATCGCGTAGCGGGCCGATGTTATAGTCCGCGCACAATGGCGCAAGCCCAACCAGTCAAAGCCTTAGTGCTCGCGCTCACCGACCATGCGGCGGCGGCGGTCTATTCGATCAATCGTTTGCAGCCGGATTCGCTTTGCTTCGTGTTGCCGGAAGGGGCGAAATCGCTCGTAGAATCCGAGGTCCAGCCGAAGATCGAGCACATGCCTAGACGGTGGGATTGGGTGATCCTTGCAGAGACCGGCGAATTTGTCAGCTGTTATCAGATGCTCTCCCGGACACTCCTGGAGATGTTGCGTGCATGGGAGGTGCAGCCAGGCGAGCTCGTCGTCGATGTGACCGGGGCCACCCCAGCCATGGCCTGCGCATTGACGCTGGCGACCTTTTCTCTCAGTTCACGGATCGTGTCGCTCGTGCCGGCACGAGAGGGGCAAGAGGAGGACAGGATCGATCTTGCCGGGCAGTCGTTCATATGGACGCAGGGGAATCCCTGGGATGAAGCGGCCTCTGTCTCACGTCGCGAGGGCTGCGAGCTGTTCAATCGGAGATTGTTTGCCGCAGCGGCGAAGCTGTTCCGCGAGGTCGAAGCACGCGTGAGCGGCGGGCAGAAACCGCTCTATCGGGCCTTTGCAGATCTGGCAGATGGCTACGATTTGTGGGAACGGTTCCACTATCGTCAAGCCTGGGAAAAACTCAGGATCGCCGTCAAGGCCTTCGAGATGGCGTCCCTGTGGGGCGGACCACCAGGACTCACGTCGCTGTTACCAGCCGTCAAAGCGAACGCGGGATTCTTGGAAAAGCTCGTCCTCGACCCCGCTCCCGTGAAGGACATGCAGGCCCACGATCTGCTGGCCCATGCCGGTCGGCGACTGCACGGCCCGCACGATTCTGAAGCAGCCATGGTCTCGCTCGTGCGTGCACTCGAAGCCTTTGCCCAGCGACAACTGTTCAAGCAATACCAGATCAAAACGTGGGACGTGCAGCCGGAGCAATTGCCGCAGGCGCTTCAAGAAACCTGTCGATCTTGCTGGCTCGAAGATCTCGACGGCAAATACAAGCTGCCCTTGCAGGCGCAGTTTCGCGCGCTGGCTGGATTGGGCGACCAGATGGGCCAAGCCTTTTTGCGCGAGTGGCCGACAATGAAGCCCCTGCTCGATGCCGCCAACCACGCCGTTCTTGGCCACGGCTTCGAGGCCGTGAAAGCCGAGCGGGTGCAACAGCTGTATGATGTGGTCGTCAAGCTATCGGGCGTCAGCGAGACATCGTTGCCGAAGTTTCCGACGATGAACGTTTAGCGAGACGTGTGCGACTGGCGCGAAAAGCGAGACGGGCAATCTTCTAGCAAGTCGCGCCCGTCCCGCCTGTCTCGCGAGTAGAGAATATGGACATTCGTATCTACTACGAAGACACCGACTGCGGCGGGGTGGTGTACTATGGGAACTATCTCAAATATTTCGAGCGGGCGCGGACACAGTACCTCGAAGAGCGAGGGGTATCGGTGGCCGGGCTCATGAAAAAAGGCACTGTGTTCGTCGTGGTACATGCAGAAGTGGATTACCGATCCTCAGCCCACTATGGCGATTTGCTGACCGTCGAGACGGTTGTCTCCGATATGACGGCAGCCTCCTTCACGTTTTGGCACGTAATCAGAGAGCGGGAAAGCCAGCGAGTGGTCGTCGAAGGATCGGCCAGGTTGGCGGCAACGGATGGAAACGGGAAAGTGAAGCGCCTCGACAAGGCGATGGTCGCCATACTAAAATGACCGCATTCAACAAGGAGTCACGAAATGGAAATGGCAGGGCTCTGGAGCTGGGTCATTATGGCCGGCTGGACAATCGGTTTAGCTATACTTGCCTGGTGGTTTTTCATGCCAAACCCAATGGATAGAGACAGAAAGCCCAAGAAGAAGCCGTAACCCAACTGTACGTATTTCCCTCCAGCGTAACTTTCGCCATCGCAAGCGTTATCCAACATGACGGGGCTCTTGGCTGCCAGAACGTGCTGCGCTAAGGGCGATCCAACAGCAAGGCCGTTGGACGGGCTAAGTCAACTCTCTGGTTGGACTTGGGTATCCCGTATGTGCTGGTTTAGCGCAACGCCGAGTTCTTGGCACGTATTCATGAGGTCTTCATAGGTCTTGAGGTTGGCGTTGTACTCAGCCATCGGATACTTGCTGAGATCGCCTTGGCTCTTTTCATAAAACCGCCTGCAGATCTCTCGGAGAGCTTGGATAGCTTCGAGCAACGCCGCCGTGTATTGGCGGGAGCCCTCCAACGATTCTGACTCGGTATTCAAGGCCACCGAAATAGCAGCCAGTTTGGAGGC
This sequence comes from Nitrospiraceae bacterium, assembly GCA_039920585.1. Classification (GTDB taxonomy): domain Bacteria; phylum Nitrospirota; class Nitrospiria; order Nitrospirales; family Nitrospiraceae; genus Palsa-1315. The sequence goes on from JBDSDL010000108.1 coordinate 4,345, forward strand.
TAATCGATTGAGGTCTTTAAAGTGAGCCCCAAAGTCCGTGGCCTTGAAAATCCCTGGAATGGGGAGTGTCTTGCGCCATGAAAACTTAAAGATCGCGTCATGAATGGCGACGTACTCGCCAAGAATGGCATTCGTTCGGGTCAGTTCCTCGGGAAGGTCCGGCATGTGTTACTCACGAGAGCCAGTAACCAAGCCTATGACGAGCGTGGATTGCATCTATAGCGCATGGCAGGATTCGCTACAACCTACGGTTACGAGGCATCTTGTCTATCTTGTTTCCACGCTCTCCAAGCAAAGAAAAACCCCACCGGCGCACTGATGATGCAAATAATTGCCAGAAGAGACGATTCTGCTGCCAGCCACCCGCCAAGAGCGGTATAGATAACTGATCCCCCAAAGTAGACGTACCACGGAATCTTGCCTTTTTTTGTCAAAGGTGTGTCGGGTTGCGATGACATGTGAGCGCCTCTATGTGTCCGGTGCTTTCTAACTATGAATTATCTGGTTCCGTATAACAAGCCACCGTCCGTCCGCAAAGTGGATGGGCTAGCCATCCACTTTGCCGCCTGCCGCCTGAACGCACTGGACAATATACGTCTGCGTTTCTGGCGGCAAGCACGCGAGCGGCAACGTGCTGAACTGTGCCTTAGAGTACAGCAACAGCCACACGCTCGGGAATTGCCACAACTCTTTGACGGCGGACCACTGAAGCGTGGTCGTGCCGATGTCCGAACTCATGGTGAACGAGGAGTCGTCAGCACTAAACGTGGCCCGCGGCTGGCCCATCTGGCGGAACTTCTGTAGCGATCGACGATAGTGAACGACATAGACCACTAGAGCGAACGCGATGCCCACCAACAGCACGGCTGCAAGGCCACCGATGATCCAAGAGGACTGGCCTAGCGCTACGAGTACGACGAGACCGAGCGCGGCGATCAAGAGTGCAACAAAGAAACCTGTACCGACGGAGCGCCGCCAAAACGCGAATACCGCCTGATGTAGCAGCGCCTTGCTGTAAATGAGAGTGGCATCGTGGGGCATGGTGTCTACCGGTCCAAGATCAGCGACCAGGCCCACGAGGGGCGCTGATTGTCACAACAGCGCGATGGCTTCGTTCGCTGTAGCACATGGTGAGGCGTTGTCATGCCTCCAATTTATCAATACAAGGGATTGAATGCTACTGGCCCGCAGTATTCATGAACATTTCTGCTGCAATCGCCAATGTTTGGGCAAGAGGCACGGGGCGAGAGGCAAGTGGCGAAGACTTCCGCTCTGAAATACGGCTCTTTCCTCTAGCCCCTCGCCTCGCGCCCTCTCCCTCACCCTCCCCCATAGTATGGGGGAGGGATGGGTGGGGGACCGACTAACCATCATGAATAATGCGGGCTAGTTACTCAGCAGGTCCGCTTGTTTGCGAATCCCGCTGTCCCTGAGCTTCCGGAGGTGTGACGGGACGACGAGGCAATGTCGATTTGAGGCTTTGATCAAATGAGCGATGGGTTCCCGTCGGGCTCTTATGTGGACGTAATCCTTTCTCACGGCGAAGCCGTTGAGGCCGAAGGTCGCTTCCTGGCCTCTCCTCTGGTTTCCGGCAAAGGTCACACGATGTGCGAATTTCGGACTCGGTTGCCCCGGGAGTTAAAGGTTTTGTGGACAATGATGAGGGTGGAGCGGTCGATTGTTGTGCCAGGACCTGATGGGGGAAGACCAGGATGACTCCGATGACGACGAGTGCACCGAACATGTTTAGACCTTGCGCCATGAAGCTTGCGAGAACGCACAGTCCATGCCAGAGCGGTCTGATTGACAATGCAAAATGCCGCATGCTGTTATAACGGCGTATCGAGTTCTTCGCGCGAGACTCGCGCGACTTGCGCGAAAAGCGGGACGGGTGAGATGGGCTCAAGGCAGAAGGCTGAAGCGGGGAAGGCCGAAGGTCGGGGTTCGAAGTTCTGAACACTTCAGCCTTCCCCTCGGCCTTCGGACCACGCCTGTCTCGCTCACAATTCACGGAGGCTTCTATGGATATGATGGGACGTGTGGGGCTGATCGAGATTCCGATCTTGATCGCACCCGATCAAAAGGTCTGGATGGATCGAATGATTAAGGAAGGCAAGATCGCCATTCCTCCAGGCGGGACGCTGGAAAAAGGTTCGCTCTATTCGATGTTTGTCCGAATGCTCCTGCATAACGCCATGGAAGAGCAGAAACGACAAGAGGTATTGGACGCGGAAGACGAGGACGACGAGTAGGAAGCTGTTGAAAACAACCGCCAGCTTCGTTCTCGCATCGTTCAGATCCTCAACGTACCCCAGAGGGTACGCCTCCGGTCTTCACTCGCTGCGGCCTCGCTGAACGGTCGTTTTGAACAGCTTCCAAGAAATGCAACGCCTCGGGCTCTCGCTCGTTGCGGCCTAGCAATGAACTCGTTTTGAGCATCCTGCTGGGATCATAGGCTGTATCTGAAACGATTCAGAGCTACATCGAACGAGATACGAGCGACGCGGTTAGAGCTTCTTGAATGCAGAATGCGCGGCTTTGATCGTGTAGTCGATATCGCGGGTTGAATGAGCCGTCGAGAGGAAGGCGGCTTCGAATTGAGAGGGGGCCAGGTACACCCCCTGTTCCAGCATCGCGTGAAAGAACTGCCCGTACCGTTTCGTGTCCGATAGTTTCGCGCTATTCCAATCCACCACAGGGTTTGATGTAAAGAAGGCCCCGAGTATCGAGCCGACTCTGGTTTGCGTGAGCGGCACACCCGCTTTTTTTGCGGCCTCCCTAATCCCTTTGGCCAGGGCTGCCGATTTTTCTTCCAGCTGCTTGTAGACCCCGCGGGCTTTGAGCTGCTTGAGCGTGGCAATTCCGGCGGACACAGCCAACGGATTTCCTGACAACGTCCCTGCCTGATAGACCGGCCCCAATGGCGCGATCAGATCCATGATTTCTTTCCGCCCTCCGTAGGCGCCGACCGGTAACCCTCCGC
>JBDSDL010000109.1:0-7241 GCA_039920585.1 Nitrospiraceae bacterium
TGGTGGCGGTCTCGATGGGGAATATGACGGAGCCGAGGCTGATCTTTAAGAAGTAAAGAAGTGCGGGGCAGTGAGGCGATTCCTTTGCTCCCGGAACCCCCACTTCAGAAAGTGGTCGTTCGAGGGCCGCAGTTGAGGTCATTTTTGTTCTAAGAGTAAGGAGACATATGAAACGACTCTTTGTCTCTCAAAGCTTAGTTGAGGTTGAGTCGCTAAAGGAGCTTCTGAGCACCGACGGTATTCTCTGCACGATAAGAAATCAGCAAGGATCCAGTCTGGCGGGTGAAGTTCCATTCGTTGAGGTATTCCCAGAATTGTGGGTGATAAACGATGCTGATTTTGATCGAGCCAAGGAGCTTCTGGAGGAACAGGGAAGTGGAGATGAAGTCGAGCGACACACTTGGGTTTGCGCTGGATGTGGGGAGAGGCACGTTGGTCTGTTTACTGCCTGTTGGATGTGTGGGCGTGAAAATGATGCAAAGTCAGAGGCACGCACTGGAGAAAACAAAGGGGTCTGACCCAGTAGAATTGTCGCCGCCAGAATATGCAAACCGTGCTGAATGAGTTCGGAGCGGGCGGGTGGGAGTTGGTGGCGGTCTCGATGGGGGATATGACGGAGCCGAGGCTGATCTTTAAGAAGTGGAGAAGGGGGTAGCTGGGACGATCCCTTTGCTCGCGGAACGCGCACGATAAAACTGTGCTCGTCCGACGCGCGCAGTTGGGATCATCCCAGCCACCCCCAAGTGGAAAGGTAGGGATAGGAGCGCATCAGACTCTTGGTGTCGTTGAAAGTGGATCTTAGCATCGGCCACGATTAGCTGGTTGCACATCCGTGCTCGAAGAGCGAGAAAGAGTAAGCCAAGATTGACGAAAGCCCCTCGCGGTTAGGCTTTGTGAATGCTCGGAATATTTCCATTGTCTTAAGCAACATCATGATCGAACGAGTTTGGGGCAAGCGGGTGGGAGTTAGTGACGGTCTCGACGGCCGCAGTCGGGTTGTGAATCACGTGAGCAGTTGCGATAGTATGGCAGTGCATCGAAGAGACTGACCACGAGTTGACCAACATCATTACCCAGGCCCGGACCTTCAATCATAGATCTATACACACTAACTCACCAAAAATCATGGAAGGGAGGAACGCATGTCGACTATTGAGAAATCCATTGAAGTCAACGTGCCGGAATATACCGCCTATGCTCAATGGACGAAATTTGAGGAATTTCCCCTGTTCATGGAGGGTGTGAAAGAAGTCACACGGCTGGATGGTAAGCGGTTTCATTGGAAAGCAGGGGTCGCGGGGCAGGACACAGAGTGGGATACGGAGATCACGGAACAGATGGCGGACCAGCGTCTCGCGTGGACGAGTCGAGGCGGCGATATCAAGGGCTGGGTCGTAACAGTTCACCCACTCTCGAATGCCAGGTCAAAAATCATGCTGCAAGTAGAGTATGACCCTCAGGGTTCTGCCGGACATGCAGGAGAGGCATTGGGAACGGTGTCTCAGCGGGTTCAGAGAGATCTGGAGCGGTTTAAGGAACTCATCGAAAAGCGTTGGCGCCCGCCTAGTCGCGAGACTATCTTCGATAATTTCCCCATGTAGTAGGATGCGGGAACGCTGCTGGCTGACTTTTTCAACATCCTTCCACAGGCTCCGTTCAAACCTGTGCCACAAGTCGGTACTTACCTTCAGCTAGCCTTTACCCAGAGCCACTTTGCACGTGGTTAGGAGGGCACCCATCTTGCTGATCTCTTCGTGGTTTCCATGTGCGGTGTAGAGGACATGACATGAACATGAAGAGGGGGATCCGATGGCACCAGTGTTGGAACTCGATCGGCAGACGGCCTCGTTTGTGCGGCAACTCGAAGAACAGCGGAAACTCGAAAAGACTCTTCTGGTCGAACGGGTTCGCGGAACGAAGGAAGGGCTGGAGTCGGTCTTTAGCGACATCAAGAGCCGCGTGGCGGTGTTGGAGAAGTTGAATGGGTCGGCCAGTGCCAGCTGCATTGCGCCGATCGGCTGGAGCAAGCTGATCTTTACCGGAGCGGATAGTGTCTCGGCGCCGAACACCATCGGATTCGGTGATCGGGATGAAACTCTGTGCAAGCTCGATCAGATCAAATACCTCGAAGACACGCACTATCTCCGTCTTGCTGCGAATCCCCACTACGTGGAGCATGTGCTGCCGAATAAATCGCTCCAGGCGCGCGTCGGAGCAAATCCTTCGCTCTGGGATACGCTCGGGTACGTCCACGTTGGCTACACGACCCTGTTGCAGATTCCCCCCTCGTTGGAACAGACGACGGTGTCGATCATTTCACGGGTGAACACCCTGTTTAATTGGGTCGAAACGAACGCGGTCGGAGATGAGTGGTACGCCCATGTGTCGGCCGCCCCGCGCCTGTGGGTGACCTATGATGGCGAGTTTCGTCAGGCGCCGCCTGCTCAGTTCGTGAATCTTCTCGCTTCACCCAAACAATTGCGGACGCACCAGGACATTGCGTCACCCGCCCCAAGAGCCGCACTGACTATGCAAGTCTCCGCCTCAGCCGGCAGCGTCACGACAATCAGCGTCTACGTATCCATCGAACTCGTTGCCACCACGCCGAACGGCCATGCTTACCTGGACGGCATATTTTCCTGGGAGCCTCTTGCGGTGCAGCTGCGTGAAGGCTAACAAGGAAATACCGAAGAAGGCACAGCGCTACGGAACGGAATAGAGAGACTGCACGATTGCGGTGGTATTGAACAGCATCGCATTCAGGCGGGTATAGGCCGCGTGGCCATAGTAGTGGTCGCGCACATTGGTTGACCCGGTGGAATCTTTGTAGTCGGCGAGCATCCCCAGTCCCTCACTTGGGATACGGACGGCACGGCGGGCACATTCGAGCCATCGTTCGAATCCATCAAACGGCTCGACCATTTCCCACACGGCTTTGTTTACTGCTTTTGCCGCCTCGGTCGTCGGCACAGCGTCGCTCCCGGCCACAGCCAATTCTTGGATGTAATCTCCACCCCACGCGATCGGCATCTCCATTGTGATCTGGGGCAACTCCATCTTCGAGAGCCAGGTCTTTCCATCGGTCCGCATGCTTCGGTGATTGACGATGTGCAGCAGTTTGCCCAATCCGGATGGATCCCACCCGTAGCGTACCGGCATGCCGAATGTGACGACGTCCAGCGTCGCTCCATTGAGGATGGCACCATTCGACAGCAGCGGAGCGACACGTTGAATCGTCGAGGCGATGTCTGGTCGATTGACCTGCGAGGCAAAAGCCGACAAAAGGTCGAGCAGCCGTTTCCGGCTACTATTCGCGGTCACACATAAGAGGTTCGAGGTGAGGGCGAGGACTAACCCGGCCTGCCCATGAGCCTGTATGAGGATCCGGTCTCCTTGCACCAGCTTGTCTGCCTCGACCCAGTCACGAAGACGCCCGAGCATCGAGACAGCCGCCATGGCACGGCCCAAGTGATGGTGTTCACAGGACCAGAGCTCGCGAATGCAATGGATTGGACGATCTAGGCCTCGGTTGAGCGATTGTCTCATCAGTTCCAGATAGGTGTTCGTAAAATTTCCAGCATCCCCGATCTGCTCGTCGAGCAATCTCTTAGTGGCGTCATCATTTTCGAGGGGTGTCTTCAACTCACCAAATAGCGGTGAAATGCCGTTACTGCTTTCACGCATCAGGGCCAATAACGCATCGAGGCCTGCCACGCCGCGCGAGTAGCCACGTTTGAGACCGCCCAGCTCATCCAATCGTTGCACCCCAAAGACGTCGGTCCCCATGATGGAGCCGTGCAGCAAGATGATCACGCGGACACCGGTTTGCGCGAGGTGCTTGCCGAGGGCAGCCATTGCATCCTGCCCGGCGGGTGATCTCGATAGGTCTGTCAGGGTGACCTCCCGAACGGCGAGGCGCTCACCGGGATTCTTTCGTGACATCTCGTCGTGCTGAAAGCTGTTTTCGATCGGCATATGAAGGTTACATACCCGATGTGAGAGATAGACTGCAATGAAAGATCACAAGAGGGATGGCTTATCGAACGACTGTTGAAGTGGGTTCGAGGTGGTCGGGTGCTGGTTTTTGCTGGATCTGGCTCTTGGGCATGACGGCGGTCGCGCTACAGGTTTTGCTGTCTTCGTCGATCCGGCGATCGACGATCTTTACGCCCTGAAGATATTCCTGGACGACTTCTTCCCTCGTGAGTTCGATGTCCTGTTCCGCCTCTCGGCCTGTCCGCTCGCGAACCCGGTCGATCATGCGCTCTTTCACCAGAATACGAATCTGTTTAGCCAAGTCGGTGCGGGCAGAGAGTTCTGACACCCGCCGGCAGATGATGGAGCCTTTCGCCATGTCCCCCTGGCCCTTGCCGATCAAGTAGTGATCGCTTGAATAGTTGTTGTGATCTTCAACCTTGTGGCGCAACTCGGACGGCATGTTCGAAGAGTCTTGTTGCCCCGTGTGCTGCTTGAGTTGATCGAAGGATTGCTCCGCGTGGCTTCGAACCTCGCCTGAGCCCGCAGCAAACGAATACAGCGGCAGCAAGCCTGAACAGCCCGCGACGATCCACGCAACAATCAACTGACTACGTCTGTTCCTCACGCGCTACCTCCCTCGTCCTCCGCCCCCGCCACGACCGCCGCCCCCACTGTGCCCACCGCCCCCAAATCCCCTTGGCGCCATCTGGTGAGGAACGCGTGGCATTTGATGCGAGGTCGGCGGATGGGGCTGATGCATTGTCGGAGGTAATCGTCTTTGTCCAGTCGGGGGAACGCCCCCCGCTGATCGTAGTTGCTGTAAATACTGCTGAAGCGCGTGGGCTGACCGTGAGCCGGGCATCGGAGTCTGTTGCGAGACGGGTGGCGTCGCGCCCGGTTGCGGCAAGATGGGATTCAACCGGCGTACATCGGTCAACGTTCTCGACCCCGTTGAGGACGGCATATGATGTATCCCGCCTGGTTGATTGCCGATGTGCGGCGGTGCTGTCGGTGTGTTCTGCGTAATCTCGTTCAACGTTCGAGGAACGACGGTCGGCGATCCGGGCGCCGGCATGGTCTGATGTCTCGGCATGATTGGCTGCTTCGTTCCCGGTGCAGGGGGAACGGGTGGTTGTGGCGGCGACGGCGGCTGTCTTGAGGTGATCACTTGTTGTGCCACATGGACATGCGGGCTTGTGGGATATAAGCCCTGTGCGACGTTCAGGAGAGCCTGGAGTTGGGCCAATCCTGCCAAGGAAGAAGAGGAATAGCCGGCCGGCGAGACGAGCACCCAATCAGTCCAGGCTTGTGAGACCATGGCGTTCGATTGCACCCGATTCAAGATGTCTTGGCGTTGCTGGGCCGCCTGCTGTGTCTGGTCGGCGGTCGAGGCTTGCGCTAAGGCCTGATTCGCCGCATCGAGGTCCTGTTGTAGTTGATCATTTTCCTGTTGCAGCTCGACGAGTTGATGTCGGGCGTCTTCGTTTTCCCGCAAGGCCGCGATGGCCTGTCGCACTTCGTCCGTATCGATTTGGGCCACCAGATCTGTGCGGACAACGATGGTATCCCCATCGAGTGTCGTGTCGGTCTTTTGCTCTAGGACAAGGACCAGGCCAGCGGTATAGGTTCGGATTTCGTCTTTCGTGACATCCAGACCGTCCACAATTGTGATGCTTTCGAGGTACACGGCGACCTGCTCCAAGGCATTTCGTTTGGCTGCTTCGGTGGCCAGGCGGATGGCGTCTTCTCTGGTGTCACGGTCTCCCATCCGGTATTCACCCTGAGCGGTCACGACTCGGACTTCTGCCAGAGTCACTGCGGGCCATACAGACAGAATGAAGAACAGCGCAAGGTGGCGTAGGTTGGGCGATGGGATGAGCTGGAATGCCGGTTGAGTGAGAGTTTGCGGAGGAGAGATCTGTGGCATCGCCAACACTCTCTATAGAGGACTACCGTGCCAGGGGCTGATTCGTTGACTCCCACGGGATTACGAATAAGCATAACACCGCATCGACTGTTGTGCCAGGAGACGTCCCACCCCAAATCCAGAGAGAGAAATTCCACACAGCTTAGTTGAGGCGCCTGCGGTCTGATTTTTACGGGCGTGCGTCGGGTGACCAAGGTCGTGAGAGCTCACGTGTCCCACTTCGGTCGTCCCTTCTCGGTCATGGCTCGGCGAGTGGAGCAGACCTCTCCTGGTCATCCGCCCACTTCCCCGCTGTGTGCCGTGATGCGTGGGGCGTCAGGTCGCCACGGCTAGCGCCCAGCATCGCTGGCGGATCGTGTGCCAACAGGCGGGACCTCGGCTTTCCAGCCCGAGTCGCAACACCACGCGCCCTGCATGACGCGGGAGCCACCCCGACACCTGCACCAGCCGGAATGTCATGATCGTTTGGGGCGCCCACGAGGCCGGACAGGCCAGGCGTTTGAAGCCAACGAAGAGGTTGTAGGCCAGCACGCCGATCCGGGAGAAGACCGCATGGGCTCAAGAATCTCCACACGGCATCTGTTCCATCCCCAATCCTGTTTTTAATTCCTTGTTGAAGTGCTCGGCCTCCACCAGCGCGGTATCGGCATTCAAGGTGTAGGTCTCATGCCCATTGGGCCGGAGGAGCCGGGCATTCAGAATGTCGCGCACCTGACCCAGCCCAACGAGCCAGGCGTGCCCGGTGGTCGGGTCGCCCATCTGCCGCCGCCAATCGCCGAGCGTATCAGGATCGGAGAGCGCCGTTCGGCCCAGGAGGCGCATCAGTCCCGCTGCTCGTCGCAACGCCCGCAGATCTTCCAGACGCCGCCCTCCGGCTTGGAGCATAAGAATCAGCCGGTCCACAACCACCGCCGGGGCATAGCCCCGATTACTGCCAGGTTCCGGCACGTACCGATCCGCGTGGGCGCACAACCCCAGGCCGTGATTGAACTCGGCCAACAAGGCCAGGCCCCCATGGGCCGTCAGAGTCTCCTCCGTTCGTTCCAACTTGAAGGGCACACCGTTTGTCGTACCATTCCTGTTCCTGTCACCTTGTCGGTTCATGGTTGTGTTTGCTCGCACACTCGTTATATCCGCGCTCAGCAATGATGACAAGGTCTTTTTCTGCCTACTACCCCATGCATATCTCTGTTTTAGGGGCGAGATTGAACGAATGCCGTCACGCGCCCGACGGTTTGGAAGAAGCGGCGGATGTGAGGTTGAGATCGAACTCCTGAAACGCGATGGCCCCCTGGCTGTCTTTGGCCAGAATCTTCACTTTGTAGACACCGATCTG
>JBDSDL010000110.1:0-4649 GCA_039920585.1 Nitrospiraceae bacterium
ACGACCGTATTGAGAATCCAGCTCCGAGCCGCTGGACTTCGGACTTGCAGATAAAGCCCCACCACGCCGCCGACATTGTGCAAGCCGGGACGCACCAGGCGTCTCACCTGAATGGCTGATAATTCCCGTGCGCGCCTTGGCACTCCACTCCTCCCGAAGCCTCCGCTTCACTTCTAGCCATACATCACGCCCTACAAAACTTTTGCACTTGCATGAGACGTGTTGTTACGATGCTATACGGCAAATGGCACTAATAGTCAATGGGGACAAGGGGGCAGTGAGTTTTGATGATACAGGGCGCGACATCCTGAGACAGCGTAAAAAGGGACGCCCCCTCCGCCAATGACATCAGAAGGCGCGCAACTTTAGTCAGCCGTCACATCGGCGTTCTGATATCCATCCCAGGGCAGCAAAAAAGCTCTGCTCCCTCCCGGCAACACCGACCTCAGCACATCTTCACCTTGCCTATTCCACCACTCTACCGCTCAGGCTATCACGCTAGGTTCGTTAGGAAGATTACTTGCCGAGCTTTAGCACCCCCCCTTTAGTTCAGCCCTACCTACCTCTACGGTATTTTCAAAGATTCTGCCCTGGCCCAATATAATGTCCAGTCCAGCAACCTGCTTCATGGGTATCGCTTCCTGGAGGACAGAGCAATGCACAAACAGATTGGGAAGATCGGGGCCATTCGTCGGGAACTAGACGGCAAAGCCTGCCCCTTCTGCGGAGGTCATAAGTATCAGCTCGTGCTTCGCGGGAATATGCAGCCACAAACTGGAGAACTCTTCGCCCGCTGTTCTCAGTGCCAGCGTCCTCGAGGACTCGATGAGGATCTCGGCCGAATACTCTGGATGTAAGAACACTTCCTCGTCACCTCAACAGCGAAGGAAGACACGATGCATCTCCTCTCTTCTCAGATCCATTACATGAATTTGCGCAGATTGCGATCAAAACAGAAGCGAACCGCATTGCACATGTTGGCACTTAGCGGTGTCGTCAGACCCAGCCATGTTGAACTCCATTACACGACCCCCATTGCCGGCATGACCACCTCCCGGGCGCAACCAACTGCGATCAGGTATCCGCAGACCCACCCTCTCCCTTTGTCGTCATGGGATCGTGCCACCACACTCAACATGAAACACACACGCCAATGGGCACGTATCCTCTCATCCTCCTTGGTCCAACTTGCAAAAATACCAATCGTCCTTCGGTGGGCCAAGCAGTTAGACCGGTAATCCTTTGCCATCTTCTCCGAGAGTTTTTCTTGATCCTCCTCGTGAATCGCTTGTACCTCCTACAAGGCCTGGGGTAAGATCACCACTCACTTGCTGGTATTCCTACGGTCATCAACTGCGTCGCAGATGATTGGGAACCCCGCATAGAGCTGAGACTAGTGGAGAGGTGGCCGAGTGGCCGAAGGCAGCAGTTTGCTAAACTGCCGTAGGGGGAAACTTCTACCGAGGGTTCAAATCCCTCCCTCTCCGCCACAGCCTATCTTGTTCATTTGGTTTGTTTAGTTTGTCTGGTTTTGGGCTGAATGAAATTAACCAGATGAACCAAAAAAAACAAAACAAACTAAATAGACCAGATCAACCAGACAGACCAGGCAGCTTGATTTTTCTCGGACGATCCTGTAACAGTGCCTCGCTCTCATACCGTGAACCGTGCCGAGGTAGCTCAGTTGGTAGAGCACAGCCCTGAAAAGGCTGGTGTCGACAGTTCAATTCTGTCCCTCGGCACCATTTCAAAAACTTACGCGGCACTAAATTAGCTCTAGTTAGGCAGGTGACACCTGGAAAACTTTTCCCTGCTTTTTGACACTGACTTCTTTACGTAGTTTCTGCCCAGTCAGGACATTCTCTTTCCGTCTATGCCAAAGATCTCTACATGGTGAAGGTGAATCCATTCAATCCGGAAAGCATTGCGAATATTTCTCGTTCTTAAACCGTTCATTTCTGCATCTCGTCTGCCCTGACATCTCTCTTCGCCGCGATCGTGATGCACCCTGCCCATCTCAGCGCGCGCTGTAACGCGCCAGCATAATTGATCTATCCTGATCGCATTTATATCGCTTGACTCCCGTACTCATTGCGCCCAAGGTGAGGGTGCGAGGTGTGAAGCTCGCTGACTGTCCCATCTCTTGCGCTTCTTGATCCTTCCGGGCGTGACCGATTCTCCAGTCTCCTCCGTTTCGATGTCAGAGTTTCTCTGAACGTCTGTATGCCTTGTGTCATGGTCTGCTGATGGAAGCGACCAGGACGCCAGCCATGCTCCAGAGAACTATTCGACTCACGCTCGCATTCCATAGAAAGGAGTGAGCATGCTCTACTACGCACTGGTGTTCCTGGTGGTCGGTGTGATTGCCGGCGCCCTGAATCTTGCCGGGGTGTCCGCGGTTGCGGTCCAGATTTCCTGGGTGTTGTTCTTGGTCGGGATCGTGTTGGTCGCGATCCATGTAGTCACGGGGCGGTCCGGTCGGGTTGCGTGACTGGTGGATGTCGGGGTGTTCGACAGTGTCCTGTCGTGTTGACCTGGTGCCAATCTGAAGCTGAGACATCGATACTTTACAAGGAGGAGGGTGCTATGAACGCTGAACAATTCAAGGGGAAATGGACCCATTTCAAAGGCGAATTGAAACAGAAGTGGGGCAAGTTTACCGATGATGACTTCAAGCAGATCGAAGGGAACTACGCGAAGTTTATCGGAAAAATTCAGGAACGGTATGCCGGGGAAAAGGTTGAGCTGATGAAGTGGGCGGACGCGTGGCATGCGAAGTCGGCGCCGAAACCCGTAGAGAAGAAGCCACGCTGAACGGATGCAACTCACGAAAGCCGTCTGACGACACTCTGTGACATTTCGGTTAAGGAGAAGACCATGAACACACGCTATATACTGACATTCTGCACGGCTTTGGTTATCGGTGGAGCACTCCTCACCGGATCGGCACACGCGCTCGGCAAGGCTGACGAAAAGACGCCGATCGCTGACACGTGGCTGACGGCGAAGACCAAGATTGCCCTGTTTGCCGATGCTCGGATTAAGGGAAGTGAGATCACTGTGGAGACGTCACAGGGTTCAGTAATGATCCGCGGCAAGGTCGATTCCGACGCAGCCAAGCAGGCGGCGGAAGGGATTGCCAAAGGGATCGACGGCGTCAAAACGGTGAAGAACGAGCTCCAAGTCGTCGCCCCTGCCAAACGCGAGGCAATCGATGACAAAGATGAAGCGATTACGACAAGGGTCAATGAGCAGATCGCGAAAGACTCCTATCTGAATACTGCCGGTATCCGTGCCCAGACCAATGCGGGCGTGGTTTCACTCAGCGGCGAAGTGTCGAGCCTGATGAGCAGTGCCCAAGCCTCTTGGACTGCCTGGCAGGTCCCCGGCGTGAAGTCGGTGAAGAACGATCTTACGGTGAAGGTAAAAGCCTAAGATTTTACTCCCAAGACACGCGAACTCTACGTCCGTCGATATCTCCGACTATAGTGGTGTCGACGGGCGGCAGAGACTCTCGCTGGATTAACAAGATGGACAGGGCAACGTGAGGAGATCACGATGAGTAAGGCAACCACCGTCAATCGAGCCGCGCCGGCAAAGCCAGCAACTACGTCTCACGCCGGTGCCGGTAGTGAGGAGGTAGGCCGCGCTGAGCAGGCCGCACGGCGTGCTCTGGTTCACCAAAGCCGCGTTGCGACGCGTGCCTACGAATTGTATGAGCAACAGGGACGACAAGAAGGACGGGCCTTGGAGGACTGGTTGGACGCGGAATCGCAACTGCTTGGACGCGCGATTCAAGGTCGGGCATGAGTATCGACTTATAGGCGGCGGTTGTCTCGGTCTTTCCAGCCCTGCACCAGGAAGTGCCTCATGCGCGCTTCATTCTGCAACGGTGTTGCCACTGCGCCGCTTCATCCTCTCACTCTGCACGGTCTGCCCCCGTCGCCTTTCTGTCGGTCTATTTTTGACGCGGTACTTTTCTGAGATTGGATCGACTAAAAAGCGCGGCCTGATCAAAACGGGAGGCGACTATTCGGTTACGGGACAATCCATTATCGTAGCCGCTGCGTCGCAAATTCGATTCTCTTCGTGAATGAACACTCGCGAAATCATTGCTGGACGTCTGATGCCAGCAACAGACTGTGAATCTGTTATTTGGTTCAGCAACCTAACGCCAATCGACGGCGCCGAATCCGCTATTTCCTAGCAATACGTACATCAGGCTCACGCTGCTGATCGTCTGATCCCTAAAGTCGACTTGCGGGTAATGCGCCTCGCGATGGGACACGGCATACCGGATGGCGATACCATGACGGTCAAAGACGCGCACAGTGAAAGATCCATCGGCTCGCTGGATATTTTCCCTTCCTTGAGGGTCCGCAGAGAGCAGCCCGGTGACATAATACTCGCGTCCGGTGACATCGAGCATGGCTCTATCGCCAAGAATGAGACGGAACGAGAGAAGGGCTTGTGGGGTGGCGCCATAATGATAATCCCGCTCATCCGTACGTTGGACGCTGCCGGCTGCGCCATAACCGACGCCACCAAGGGAGGTCCCCTGAAGCGCCACGTTCTGGGAGAGCCAGGTCTGCCAAGTGGTACCAAGTGAGAGCGCGGTCGTTGAGACGCGAAATATTTGCGGTGCGATA
>JBDSDL010000111.1:0-21386 GCA_039920585.1 Nitrospiraceae bacterium
CGGTCCTCGTTCAGCTTGAGATCTTTCATCAAGAGGTGAATTTTCTCGCAATGGCCAGGATACCGCAGCGTCTTGTAATTCATGGTGTGAACTTTCCCTGCATAGGTATCCGCCAACGTTCCCAATCCTCCGGACGTGTTGAACGCTTCATACAGGAGTCCATCGACCTCGATCGTCTCATACCCTTCGAGGGGCTGGAGGGGCACCTTCTCCCCCCCCTCAATTCCGTAACAGATGTTGCCATACTCGTTGATCAGCCCATCGGTAGACCAGGTCAGCGAATATTTGAGGGCGTTACTGGGATGAACCGGTAAGGCGCCGACCCGCATTTTAACCGTATCCACCGTATCGAAATGGGTGATCAAGTCATGCGCCGCAATGCTGATGAAACCGGGAGCCAGACCGCATTGCGGCACAAAGGCTTGCGGTGAGTCGAAGCTCAAGACTTTGACCTGATTGGTCACCTCAACGTCTTCCGTCAGGTCGAAATAGTGAAGCCGGTGTTCCCGTGCCAACCCGGCGACAACGGGGTTGCAGAAATACGGGAGACTCGACAGGACCGCATCGCATCGATGCGCTGTCAAGTATGCGCTCATGGCGTCGGGATGCCGGACATCGAGAAGCAGGGGCGTCACTCGCGAGAGACCGAGGTCTTCGACTAATCGCTTAGAGGCGTCGAAGCTGATGTCACCGAGAGCAACCTCATAGTCCCCGCTTTCGGACAAGAGGCAGACAACCAGAGATCCGATCTTTCCCGCACCCAAGACGAGCACACGATGCATAGTAGACCTCATGTGCGATCAGTATACTCCTGCTCTAGGTCGCCAATGAAGAACATCTCGTTTTCAGCACCATAGTTGTGGAGTCGCCGCGCTGAAAGCCGGCAAAAACCTTCCATGCAGTATGAGCGGTCAGCTTCGATTCGAGTGGTTCAGACCCAGCCACACCGGAAATAGTCTGGGCATTCTGAAAAAAGCAGACCGGAGAATGCCGATGTCTTCCACGAAATAAATAGATAACTCATTGATTGTTATTAATATATCGACCGTGAAGCGAGAGAGGCGTTTGTGATACGCTAACACACTATCAGGAGCAGCAAATATGTTGCGCATGCCCTCTCGAGTCGTATTCCCCTTCGGCTATCGGATCTCCGTGTACCAGATTTCCGATACGGAAATGGACCGTCGGGATCCCAATGCCGATGGCATCTGGGACGACGCCACCAAAACCATTTATCTTCGCAAGCGCTTGCCTGTGACCAGGCGGCGATACATTCTGGCCCACGAACTCGGCCATGCCTGGCTCGACTGGCAGCACCGGCATCTCGACAACGGCAAAGCCAAAAATTAGCAGGCTGCCCCAAAAGCCCGCCAGCATCGTTCTCGCATCGTTCAGATCCTCAGCGTAGCCCAGAGGCTACGCCTCAGGTCTTCACTCGCTGTGGCTTTGCTGGACGGCCTTTTGGAGCAGCCTGCAAAATCCTCTCTTTGTACACGACTTGAATACCCAATAGTTGCTCCACTAGCTGACTTTGGCCCCGGCTAACTTCAGCACCACAACCCATTCAGCTTCTGTCACCGGCTGGACCGAGAGGCGGGAACCCTTTTGCAACAAGACCATGCCCTTCAGTTTAGGCTCCTGCCTTAATCGATCGAGTGACAGACCAGTCTTGAATGTCTGACGATACCGGATGTCCACCATATCCCACCGTGGGGCTGAGGGAACGCTGGCTAGATCATAGTGATGGCTTGCCTTGTCGAACTGCGTGTGGTCTGGATAGGCTGTCCGCACGACTTCCGCAATCCCCACCACAGCCGGCGGCTCGGCATTGCTATGATAAAAAAGCACCTGGTCGCCGACGTCCATCGTACGCATGAAGTTGCGTGCCTGATAGTTCCGCACTCCATCCCAGCAGGTCGTCTGCGTGGGAGATTGCGCGAGATCGTCGATCGAAAATACACGCGGTTCCGATTTCATCAGCCAATAACGGCGCCCTTGTGCCATCACGTCACCTCTTCCTGCTTGGTCATTCAACTCACTCCGTGTATGCTGTCGGCAATGCCTCCCTGTTCGGTCGAGGTCTACCGATGGAACTGACTCCATTCTTCTTCGGGCTGTACAAGTTCGTCAAGTACGGCCTCTACCCGCTGACATGGGTCGTGCTGCTCCTAGGCGTAGCGACGGTCTTGGCCCTCTTGCCATTCTCGCCCAAACGCCTGCGGTGGGTGCGCCAACTCCTTCTGTCTTCCCTCCTTCTCCTCGTGGCGCTATCCAGTCCGTTGATCGCCACTCCGCTGATCGGTTCGCTCGAATCCTGGTACCGCTCCCCACAGTTGACACCGACCGATCGCTTCGATGCCATCGTTGTATTGGGGGGAGGCATCATTGCGAAAGGCTCGCTTCGACCAACCACCGAGCCATCTTCCTATTCCAGAAACCGAACCACCTGCGGCGTGGACCTCTACCAGCAAGGCTATGCTCCTATCTTGGTGCTGACAGGGGGAGACGGGCAAGTCCTCGGCACGGACTCTCAAGAAGCGGTCGGAATGAAACGATGGGCGGTTCGCCTCGGCGTTCCCGAGTCCGCCACAAAGATCGATACAGAGGCCCGAAACACTTACGAGAACGCGACCGGGACCAAACGGCTGCTCGGACCCGCGTCAATTCTACTCGTGAGTTCAGCCAGCCACCTGCCACGCGCCGTCCCGGTGTTCACGAAGCAAGGCTTCCGCGTTACGCCGGTTCCCTGCGATTATGTTTCACAAAACCTGCCGCAAGAGAGCTGGGACAACATCGACCCGTTTGATGTCTTGCCGAGCGATGTCGAGCTACAACACACCAAGGAAGCAGTGGCGGAAGTAGCAGGCATGGTGATGTACTGGCTGACAGGGAAACTTTAGCTGGATGCTGAAAAAGACCGCCAGCAGAAGAAGGCCGTTACTTGGTTTGTCTCGTTTGCTTGGTTTTTTTAGTTGAACGAAACTAACAGATCAACCCGTCCCGCTAGTCGCGTGCGGCTATTCTGCTAACGATCAGGCGGTGCAGGAGAAGGACCGAGACGATACAGGCCTCCCCGGTGATCAACCACATAATAGACTTCGCCCGCTTCGTCTTCGCCGAACGAAGAAATCCGCATTCCGCTCTTTCGAATCACGCGCGGCTCATTGCCTGCGGCCATGCCGTTACCGACAGGAACAGCAAAGAGTTCTCCGCTGCAGTAGTCCCCGAATAGGTAGCTCCCCTGAAGCGCGGGGAGATTCCGGCCTCGATAGACATAGCCTCCCGTCACCGAACATCGACCTTGGTCATGGCCATACTCGGAGACCGGCATGATTAGTCCCGCAACCTGACAGTCCTTCTCCGGGAGGAAACAATGCTTTCCCTCCATGATACGCCAGCCGTAGTTGCCCCCTCGTGTGACGAGATCGATCTCTTCCCACTTGTTCTGCCCGACGTCGGCAAGCCAGAGCGCTCCCGTTTCACGATCGAAGGAGAATCGCCAGGGATTTCGAATCCCAGAGGCAAAAATTTCAGGGCCGCCACCCGCGCGTGCGAATGGATTGTCCGATGGAATGGCATAGGGCGGCGGGCCGTCCACATTGATACGGAGAATTTTCCCCAGTAGCTCCGATGGGTTCTGTGCGCGATTCTGCGGATCGCCGCCTGAGCCGCCATCGCCTCGACCGATATACAGAAACCCATCCGGTCCAAACGCCACCATGCCCCCATTGTGATTCGCATACGGCTGAGGCACGACGATCAGCGTTCGTTCCTCAGTCAAGGCCTGTAGACTCAGGCCCTGCCGACGATACTCGGCGAGGACCGTGGCGCCATCATCGCGCCTGGTATAGTTCACGAACAATCGGCCGTTCTTCCGATGATTCGGATGAAACGCTAGTCCGAGCAAGCCGCGCTCTCCCCCCGACAAAACTCGATTCGTGATGTCAAGAAACGGCTCATCCTGAAAGATGCCCTGCGCGATGATCCGAATCGTTCCAGGCTGCTCGACGACAAAGAGCTGCCCGGATCCATCGCCTGCATGGGTCAGATAGAGCGGCGACTGAAGACCTTTGGCCACCACTGGCACAAGATCGACATCTGGCTCCGTCACGCGACCGCCAGTCTCAGCCGCTCCCGCAGGACAACACAGCAGAAGACCCAGAAGCAGCGCCCCGTGGCCGCCGGACATGATTGCACACTTCATTGATCGCTCCTCCTAGCTTGGAACCTCAAGAACGGCGAGCAGCGCACGATAGGTCAGCTCTCGAACTCTGGCCTTCGACGATGGTTGGTCGCTGCTGTTCATATCCAACCAGACACGTTCTGTCACCTGGGCACGGGCGTCGTTACAGAGCCCCCACATCTGGTGGAGAAAATCGTCCGGCAACCCGACTTGCACCCCTTCCGATTCAATGCGATCGTCCAGAATGGCCAACAAGTCCGACAGCGCCTGATCCGCCCGATAGGGCGTAACGGAAAAGCCAAAGGAGGCATGGGCCGCCGTCTCTTGTTTCGCCTGCTCGACCAGATCCTGCATGTATTCTTTGAGCAAGCCCACCACATGACCGGATAACGCCATACCGTTCTCCTTTACCCACATTATGCGGCTATATCACAGTGGTGACAAGAACCGGCGCGCTTCCGAAACGGGCAAGGTTCAAAGTCCGACTTTCGAGTCGCGACACCCTCGCTTGTCTCGCAAGTCCTGCCTCCTTTATGATGCCGACGAACCAGCAGACCGAGGCGAAGGGTTGCGATGGTCGAACGATTTGAGGTTGCGCTGAATACCCCGGCCGGACGGCTGACCACGGCCATTGATGTGCCGACGGGACTCATCCCCATCACGGCAATTGTCTCCGTCACGCGCCGCCTGGGGGATGAAGCCGCACAACTGGAAGTCCAGCGGGCCATCGAAACAGGCCAGACCATTTCCTGCCGAATAGGCTGTGCCGCCTGTTGCCGCATGCTGGTTCCGCTTTCCGCGCCGGAAGCGTTTGCGTTGCGCGAGTACGTTGAACAGCTGCCGACGGACCGACGAACCCATCTGCTGAGCCGCCTCAGCGACAGGAAGGATAGCCTGAAGCGAGCGGGTCTGTGGGATCGGCTCAACGATGTTGCAGAGGCCAGCAGGCCGGTGCCGGACGAGGAACTCGATCCGATCAACCGGTCCTACTATGCGCTGAGAATCCCTTGCCCCTATTTAGAGGATGAGATGTGTTCGATTTACGAGTCACGACCATCCGCATGCCGGGAACTCCTCGTCACTTCGCCAGCGGAACTGTGCCAGGATATGGCGCAGAATCCGGTTACACCCCTCCCGGTCTCGATGCGAATCAGTTCCATCCTGGGACTGGTCTGGGGAACCTTGACCAGTTCTCCCCCTCGACTCATCCCACTCCCGATGGCCTTAGAGTGGGCCGAGCGACATGCAGAGGAGTCCCGGCAGACCTGGTCCGGCTCGTCTCTCTTGGACCAGGTACTCGATAACATGTGGCGGTTTCTAAGCCAGGCATTTCAGAGGCAGTGATGAGTGATCAGTGACCCCAAAGGAGACACGCGAATGCAGAAACCCGTGATCGTCTGTTTGGATCTCGAAGGAGTGTTGGTTCCGGAGATTTGGATCAACGTCGCGCTCAAGACCGGCATCGACGAACTAAAAATTACCACCCGCGAGATGCCGGATTACGATGCCTTGATGACACGGCGCCTGGCCATTCTGGATCAGCACAAACTCACCATTCACGATATCCAGCGTGTCATCGACACAATGGGTCCGCTGGAAGGCGCTGTGGATTTTATCGCCTGGCTCCGCGAACGATGCCAGGTGATTATCTTGTCCGATACGTTCTATCAGTTCGCCCAACCGCTGATGCGTCAGCTGGGCTTCCCAACGCTCTTTTGCAACCAGCTAGTGATCGATCAAGCTGGCCGCATCGTCAATTACCACATGCGGATGCAGAATCAGAAGAAACACTCGGTAGCGGCACTGAAGTCCCTCAATTTTCACGTCCTGGCCGCCGGCGATGCCTACAACGATACCGCCATGCTAGGAGAAGCCCACGCAGGATTCTTCTTCTGTCCTCCAGATCACCTTCCCAAAGAGTTCCCGCAATTCCCGGTGACGAAAACCTACGCGGAGCTGCGCGCGTGCTTCGCGCAGGCAGGGAATCTAAAGTAGCTGTCAGCATTCAGCTATCAGCGAGAGAGGTAGCCAAACACGGATGCGGGACTTCAGGCAACTCAAAGTTTGGGGAAAAGCTCACGGGTTAAGTTTGGTAATCTATAAAGCTACGGCGACTTTCCCCCAACAAGAACTGTTTGGTCTCACCAGTCAGCTAAGACGCGCCGCAGTGTCTATACCAGCGAACATTGCAGAGGGTTGCGGAAGGAGCGGCGAACCAGAGTTGGCTCGATTTTTAAGAATTGTGCTCGGATCGGCAAGTGAACTCGAATATCCTCAATAAATCCGTCAGCCAACAGCTCTTCAAGCAGGTAACTGAGGTGAAACGCATGCTGACCTCTCTTATTCAGAAGCTGACAGCTGAAGGCTGATCGCTGACGGCTATTTATCCCCATTCACCACCGCCAGCACTCGACGGCCATAGCGTTCAGCCTTCAGAGCACCGATGCCGGGAATCTCCAACAGGGCAGCAGGTGTCACGGGCTTGTGGCCAGCAATAGCCTTCAGCGTCTTGTCGTGAAATATTAGAAAGGCCGAGACGCCCTCTTCCTCCGCAAGCTCCGTGCGGAGTTGCCGGAGCCGTTCAAAAATCTGCGGGTCCGCCGGCGATACTCGCGGGGCAACGACAGCAGCCGCCCTTTCACGATATGGCTTTGTCATTGGAGAGTCTGTCTGAGGCTCTTCTCCTTGTTTCAACCGCACAGCACCGGCCCCTTGCAGAACTTCCTGTCCCCTGCGCGTTACATCGAGAGTGGGATACTCCGTACCTTCGACTTGAAGATAGCCTGAGTCGATCAGATCCTTCACTAAGCCAGTCATAGACAGCTTCGAATGTGCGCGGCACATTCCGTATGTCGGGCAATCTTCCGCACCATACGCCTGCATGGCTTTCGAACGGCTCCCGCGAAGAATCTCGACGATTCGACTCACGCCAAACCGACCCCTGCACCAGGACACGGTCTCCAAGATAGCCTTCGCGGAAGCGGCATCATCATGGGATACTTCCCTGCTTGGCTGCCGCACTGGAGCGACGCAACGGTCACACAGGCCGCAAGGGCCTAGGGCCAGCTCGGCTTCATCGCTGAAATACTCAAGAATTGCGAGCTGCCGGCAGGTTGGCGCCGACACATATCCGAGCATTTCTTGGAGTAGCGTCTTCATCCGCTTGGCGCGCTCTGCGCCTTCGGGATCTTGTGACGCTTGCTGGATGAAATATTCCTGCGTGGCCAGATCACGCTCATGGAACAATAACCAGCAGGCGGCAGGTCGCCCATCGCGACCGGCCCGCCCGACCTCTTGGTAATAGGCCTCCACACTTCCCGGAATGTCGAAATGGACGACCAGCCGAACGTCAGACTTATCGATGCCCATGCCGAAAGCATTCGTTGCAGCCAGAATCCTCGTAGTCCCCCGGCGAAAGTCGTCATGTACAAGCCGCCGCTCCTCATCCGAGAGACCCGCATGGTAGTAGCCGACCGACTGGTGAGATTGTTCAAGCCATTCCGCGACCTCCTCTACCGCCCGGCGCGTAGCGCAATAGATCAAGATCGTGCCCTTGTCCGCCTCACGAACCAGCCGTTCCAATACAGTCAGTTTCTCCTGGCGGGACTGACAGAGACGAACCGACAAGGCGAGATTGGCACGACGGAAGCCCGCCACCAATCGGAACGGGTCGCGGAGTGACAACCGTTTACACAGATCCGTTTGAACGCGGGCAGTGGCCGTAGCCGTCAAGGCGAGGCAAGGGGGATTGGTCAGTTCCTGGCGGAGGCAGCCGATTTTGAGATAATCGGGCCTAAAATCATGGCCCCATTGGGAAATGCAGTGCGCTTCGTCGACCACCAGCAGTGAAACCCACAGCGTCCGCAAGAGCTGGAGAAACCCTTCATGCTGCATCCGCTCCGGCGCCAAATAGAGCAATTGGAGCCGTTTCTGATTGAGATCTTGGATCACGCGGTGCTTTTCAGAGCCCGTGAGGCCGGAGTGAAACGCCGCTGCGTTGATCTTTCGCTGCCTCAAGCTGGCCACCTGATCTTGCATCAGCGCAATCAACGGAGAGATGACCAGGGTTAACCCAGGCAAAATGGTCGCAGGCAATTGATAGCAGAGCGACTTGCCCTGCCCGGTCGGCATGACCGTCATCGCATCGCGGCCAGCCAGCACGGCGCGAATAACCTCTTCCTGGCCGGATCGGAACTTCGTAAAGCCGAACTGTTCGCTGAGTTGTCGAGTCAGATCATCCACGATGAGATTAATCAGAGAAATGAATGAAGGGAAACGTGAGCGCGAACGGAGTATAGACGACTGCCTCACTGCGGGCAAGCCGGAGGAACCGATCTATAGCAATCAGCCCTCAGCTTTCAGCAATCAACATCAGATAAGAGAGTCCACTTTTGAGCTGAAGCCTGACCGCTGAGATCTGACAGATTCGTTATGCAGGAAAAACAAATCCCCGACGGAGGATCGCTCCATCGGGGGTTGTTTCGTTGCTGACAGCTGATGGCTGACAGCTATGCGCTCTACGCTAGAAGTTCATCCAGAGCTGGACATACGCCCAGTCTTGATCGGCGCTAGTACCCAGATTCTCCTTGATATACGCCCCGGCGAACATATGGCCATAGACCGCCTGGAGGGACAACTTGCCGTCCATAAACATGTGCGTCCACGCGACGTCTACTTCGTCGCCGACGTGTCGCTTATTGTTGTCCGCCTTTGAATAGACATAGACGCCCTGTGTGGCCCGATACCAGTTGTCTTTCGTGTTGGCGAGATTAAATCTGGTTGCCCATATTTCAATGTGGTCAACCGTGGTTGGGCGGAATTGCAAGTTGACCGCGAAACCCATCATGTTCTTCCAACCTTGCACGTCCATGTAGCCCATGTGGATGTGGTTGGTCGGGTACATGTTCTCAAACGTATTGGCAGTACTACAGCCGGTTGTGGACCCTGCGAACGTACAGTTCGCTCGGCCATCGCCCGAGGCATAGTCGAAGTTGAAGGCTAACCGCGGTTTCCAGGCCCACTCATAATGCGTGTAGCCGATCCAGTTTCTGGTCGCCCAGGCGCTGATGTGGAGGTTCTTCGAGTTTCCGCAATTCGGTGAGCACCCAGGCTGGTTGCTATCACCCATTTGGCCGAACTGGTAGAGCGTTTCGCTTATCGCGTCGAAGTTCCCCTTGCGCATCTCGATTCGGCCTCCGACATTATGACGTGTCTGGTTCGAGTGCCTCGGCGTGCCGAGACCCTGACCCCGGTTGTCCTGTGAGTTGTACCGGTTGGAGTAGAGGAAATAGTAGGGCTCGATGATGAATCCTGGCACCAACTTAATCTGATTGTAGAGAAGGAAAAAGTCGGAGTCTTGGTTCGCATTGCCGTTATTGAAAGGGCTTGGGCCAATGTTCGGGTCGCGAGCGCCGACCGGCACGGCTTGCCCGAGATCGGATTCAGAGGTGCGGAACCACCCCCCGTAGGTATCCCAAGCCTTGGTGCTGTATTGCAACATCACACCGTCATGGGAAATTCCTGTATTGGACCAGTCGAAGGCGCCGAACAGAGACTGGTTGCCGAACGACACATATTGCCGACCGGCCTTCACGCTCAGGCCTTGAAGCCCCGCGAAGTTCCGAACCAACATGTAGGCAGCTCGGACCCCCAATGTGTTGCAGTTGCCCCCGCCATTGGCGGTTGCACAGCCATTATGGTTTCTCGCGTCGTCTTGGGTGCCCTCTCTGCCATTGGCCCCGTTTCCACCCCAGGTCCTCGAATCTTGTAGTTCCATGTAGAAATTCAGGTCCGGCGAGAGGTCGTACCCGATACCCAATCGTACCCACTGTTGGGCATAGAAGTCGTTTTGTTGGCCAGGAGTACCATTCGCGGTAGTGGTGGTGTTAGGGGCGTTACAGGCTCCGTTCCCGACGATAGCGCTGCCGAAACAGACGCCGTTCCGCCAGATCGGCCGCACGCGGAGATCGCCGCGTATCCAGAATTTTGAGAGATCGAAATTCTTTCCGATTTTTGGATCGTAGAGTTCGTATTCTTCCTTGTTCGGAATCGAGCGAGCAACAACAGGGACGTGGGTGATTCTTTCACCCTCCGGCACTTCAAACGCAGCGTGCGCCTGGGTCGTCACGAATGGCATCACCGCTGCTATTGCAGCCACACTACAAAAAGTAGCCATGCTAGCCCACCCTGCCTGTCTGATGATTCTCATTCGATTCTCCTGCGAATTGGAGCGGACGATCGTCGGTGAGTCATAAAGTAGTGATACAACTATTCGGGGTGGCCACGACGAGGGCAGGGCTGACGGTTAACGCCAAACTGGACAACACGCGCTACTCGACCAACGCGAAGGTGTCGGACGAAGAGATAGCCTCCGTGAGCCTCAAGCCGAGTGCGTTTCATAGGGAGTGGACTTACCCATCAAGCCGAGTCGGCGATGGTTGCCGACTGGTAGACGACTCAGTGCTTACTCGTCTCGTTTTTCCCGTTTTTCTTGCTGCACCTTCACGCTTGACTGTTTGATCCCTTTGGCTCGATCTGTTTCTCTGCCGGTGCCGTCACAGCGTTGATCTGTTCTTCAGCGTCTTTGATCGAGGCCTGAAAGTCCTGCTCGACCATCTTCACTTCCTGCTGAATCATGTTGAGTTCCGGCTCGACCGACTTCCGCAAATCCTCCGCCGTGCTTTTGAACCCCTTCACCGCTTTCCCAATCTGGCGAGCGACTTCAGGCAGCTGCTTGGGGCCAAACAGCAAGAATGCGATCACCAAAATAATGAGAACTTCGCCGATGCCCAATCCGAACATGGTTCAAACCTTGGCGAGAGATAAGGGACGAGGAGCGAGGGGTTCCGGTCATGAGATATTTTTCCACTAGCCCCTCGCCTCTAGCCTCTTGCCCCTTCGTTATTACCCTTGCTTGACCTGCTTCCCCGATTGAGCCGGCGCTGTCGCCGGTGGGACGGCCTGCGCTTGCGCGACCTGCGGTGGCGGCGCTTCGGGCGCCTCGGACGGAGGAGGCGTCACATCGATGGCATCAGCCTCGTTGACGCTCTTCTTAAATCCTTTAATAGCCTTCCCAAGCCCCTCACCCAATTGCGGAATCTTGCCGGCGCCGAAAATGATCAAGACAATGACCAGGATCAGCGTCAATTCCATCCATCCAAACGATCCAAACATCAATCACCTGCTTTCTCTTTTTGCTCACCCAGACCCGCTCGCCCTGCGGCGGTGAAACAAACAACCGATGGAGCCTATCCTCATACGAGGATAGGGCTATAAAGGGTATAGGAAGAACAAGAACTGAGTCAAGCGGAGAAATTCGACAATCGGATCCTATAGCCTGAGAAAGTCAGCGCGGTTGGATAAAGGAGTGACAGTAATCCACAGGGCTCGGTGGTGCGGTCAAGGCAATCATGAAAGAGTGAGGGTCGTAGCCGATGGCTTCGAGATCCTTCGAGCCCAGGGTCAACTCTTCCTCCGTGAGGTAAGCGACGGTGTCTGGAATACCTGTCGGCGTGAGGGAGCGCACTAGAGCCTGGAGCGATTCACGTTCCTCCGGCGGCATCTCCAATGGAATGGGGAAGTCCAGATGGCGCGCATAGGGGCTCCGATAGGTTTCGTTCAAGGAACGGAGGGTCTTGAGCATCAAGCGGTCCTGTTCCCATGGCGCCATTCTCGTACCGGCGGAAGGATGGGTCGCGATGAGGTCCATGAGGGTCAAGACGTTGGTTCCCAAGCTGCGCCCTACGAACTCACGCTGGCTTTCTATAGTCATCGTGCCGGCCTCCAACTGCTTGGCAACCGCTTCGGCTAATGCAAAGTTGACCATGAAACTCTGTTGCCCACCAAATTGACCATAGCAAGGCTTCTCCGGATCGTTCAGCACGTTCATATCCGCTGTGCCTGCATCGAAACTGCTGAACCCAATCGCATCAGAGGCCAACAGGCGCTTGGCTTCCTTGATCGTGGCATAGGCTCCCAGATTAACTGGAACCAGCACATGCTCATCGATACGTTTTAAAAAATCCGTGATCGTCTTCCGGTAGGGGACCTCTTTCCATTCGACTGTCCGATATTCACGCTCCCATACCAGCTCATCGAGAAACGGCGGGAAACCCTTGAGCGCCTCCGTATCCATGCTGTCGAACGCCCTGACAAAAGCCGCCCAGTCGGAAATTTTCGCATAAGCGGCTTCGCTCACGTTCGGTCGCATGAACTCTTCTTCAATGTCGCCCCTCTGGCGTGATAGCAGTTTCGTTGAGAGATCGTTCCACAGTTCGTTACAGATAACGCGATCTACGCTGCCGTCCGCTATACCATCAAGTCGATCCACAGACCCCCGATGCGTCTCGACCCGGTTGCGGTGGGACACGAGTTCCGGATGCGCCATGGCTGCATCGAGCACGGCTTGTTCCCAATCGACCAGCACATAGCGAATGCGGGGATACACTCGTCCATCTTTATCGAGGATCTTGAGATGGCTCAAGAAGCAGGCGGCAAGATTGCCGTTGCCGGGACCGAGTTCCATGACTGTCAAGGACTGAGTGCTGAGTGCTGAGTGCTGAGATTTCGACGCGCGCGCAGCGTCGCGCTTTACGACTTTTTCGAAATAGTCTGCTGCGAGCGCATGGGCAAGCCGATAGTCGGCTGAAGCAAACGTTTGGTAGAAGCTGTGGACCTGATCGCCCCGGAAACGGTAGAAGAGTCTATTGATATGGACTTGCCACTGATCAACCGGCTTATAGTCGCCGATGAGCTGGGGTAAGGCGTCTGCGTCTTGCAACATAAAAATCCTGGTTGGAGCGAGCGAGACATGCGAGAGAGGCGGGACTCGTTTGCTTCCTGAGTCGCGCTTGTCCCGCGCGTTCAGCCCTTCTCGTTTCCAGCATTAAAGGAGGCGGATTCTAACAGAACTAGAAATTTAGTCGCAACCGTCTCGCCCGTACCTCTCGCCCGTTGCCTCTGGCCAAAGCACGCTAACTTGACAGCTCCCATCAACCGGTGTACGAAAGCAGCCATGCCTACTCTGTTCATCACACTACTCATAGTCTTCTGTGGCTTTACGGAAACCTCGACCCTGGCAGCAGAGCTGCCGATCACCAAGAATACCCCCATCCCCGATTTTCAGAACCGCACCCAAGACGTCGTCCCCTACGACTTCGACGCTCCGCCGCAAGGCCTGTTCCGCGCCATTACGACAGCGGAAGGATTCGACGAGGAACTGGGCCTTCACCGTACGCACGAAATTGTGCCGGTGAAACCAACCGAACGGTTCCGCCCCGATACCCCGGCAGTCTTCATTGTGTTCCACCTTCACCAGCACTATCAGGGGTTCCAGGTGATTGGACGCTGCTACCCGGAAGCGGTAGCCGGGCTCGATCCCACCGTGTCGATCGGACAAGATGCGATGCACATTGCGCTCGAAGACGACACTGGCTATCTCACGTTCTCTCCTCCACGCGGCGCCTGGAAACCCGGCCGATATAAAGTGGAAATTCATGTGGGAGAACAGATCAACGAAATGAGCCTGATGGGCACGATGCGGTTCACCATCGCCGCAGCGGGGACGTGATGGGTGATCGGTGATGCATGATGAGCAAAGACCGAATAGTCTCCCTCATCACGGTTCACCCATCACTCAGCACTTCCGTGGTTTGACGCTCCCCCCAGCATTCTGTAGAATGCCCGTGTGAGCATGTTGGCTCCCTTCTGCATCAGGAATATCTACCCCGCATGGCCGTGCCATCCCATCCATGGGCTTCCGTCATCATCCCTATTAAGGATGAACGAGACAATCTCGTTCCACTGATTGAGGGTCTGCTGACCGTCATGAGTTCACACGCGGCCTCGAAGACTCGGCCGTTCGAAATCGTCTTCGTAGACGATGGCAGCAGCGACGGCAGCGGTGATGAGCTGGATCGCCTGGCGGCGCAGCACTCCCAGATTCGGGTGTTCCACCTCGATCGAAACTACGGCAAGACCTGTGCGCTCGAAGCAGGCTTCAGCCAGTCTTCCGGAGACATCATCATCCAAATCGACGGCGACCTCCAACAGGACAGCCAAGACATCTTGAAACTCCTCCCCTATACCGATACCCACGATCTCGTGTGCGGATGGAGGCAGGAGCGGCAGGATGGCCTGGTGAAGAAACTGTCGTCCCGAGTCGCCAACCGTGTGCGAAACTTCTTTACCCACGACGGCGTCCACGACACAGGATGCCCACTCAAAATATTCCGTCGACCCGTGCTGGAACGCGTCCGACTCTTCGAAGGCATGCATCGATTTTTTCCCGCGCTCGCACTCATGCACGGGTTCACGGTCACGGAAGTGCCGGTCCGGCATTACCCGCGCATTCACGGCGTCTCCAAATACGGTATGGGCAACCGATTATTCAAATCT
Organism: Nitrospiraceae bacterium; assembly: GCA_039920585.1. GTDB lineage: Bacteria > Nitrospirota > Nitrospiria > Nitrospirales > Nitrospiraceae > Palsa-1315. The sequence goes on from JBDSDL010000111.1 coordinate 14,579, forward strand.
CTCTACGATTTGATTGCCGTGCGGTGGATGCAAACCAGAGTGCTGCGCTATACATTCCGCGACAAGTGACGAGCGAGTGATGAGTGATCTGTGGTGGGTAATCAGTGGACGGGAAGACCGTGAGCACGCACAAAGATCTCGATGTGTGAAGAAAGCTATGGATTGGGCCGCACCGATTTATTCGCTTACAAAGAAACTCAACACTCAGCACTCAGCACTCAGCACCATACTATTATGAGCCTCGAAACAATCTGGCTCACCATCGGATTTCTCGGCCAAGGTCTGTTTTTCGGCCGCTGGGTCGTTCAATGGATTGCTTCTGAAAAGAAAGCGGAGAGCCAGGTTCCGGTCTCATTTTGGTACATGAGCCTGATAGGCGGACTCATCACGCTCGCCTATGCGATCTACCGGGAAGATCCGGTCTTCATCGCAGGACAGAGCATCGGATCCATCGTCTATGTTCGCAACCTGATGCTGATCTCTCGCGCAAGCCAGGCGAACCCGCCGGCCAGCCCCTCCTCGTAATCCTTTGAGATCCAATACACCCAACACACGCGGTCACCACACGATCCGAACGATTTTATGACCACGACCGACCGTTCTCGTCACGCACTGCTACTCATAGCCCTCCTCCTTCTGTCGGGTCTGTTGTTCTTCTTAGGACTCGGCGACATGGGGTTGACCGACCGCGACGAGGGGCGGAACGCCGAGGCCGGTCGGGAAATGTTCGAGTCGGGAGATCGTCTGACTCCGACGTTCAACGGTGAGTTGCGCGTCGCAAAGCCGGTTTTGCTCTATTGGCTAATGGAGCAATCGTATCGTCTGTTCGGTTCCAACGAGTTCGCCGCACGATTCCCCTCGGCCCTTTTCGGCGTGGGATTGATCCTCATGCACTACCTGTTTCTTGTGCACCAGCGCGATCGAACCGTCGCGCTCTTCGGCGGCTTGATGCTCTTGCTCAATCTAGAAATCCTTGGACTCGGACGCATGGCGCTGACCGATAGTGTGTTGATTTTTTTTACTACGGCATCGCTGTATGGGTTCTGGCTGGGACTGCATGAAGCAGGCGGCGCACGCCGATGGATCTGGGCCTTCTATATCGGGATGGCTCTTGCCACGTTGACGAAGGGACCGGTTGGGTTCGCCGTGCCCCTCGTCGCAGCGGCACTCTACCTCACCTGGACGCGCCGATGGCACGAGTATTGGCAGAAGGGTGTCCCCCTTGCAGGCACACTGCTGTTCATTTTGCTCGCCGCTCCCTGGTATGCGGCCATGTTCCTCGTGCATGGCGACGCCTATGCCACAAGCGCAAAAGCCCATACGATCGGCCGGTTCCTCAGTCCGATGGAGGGACATCAGGGCACCATCTTTTTTTATCTCCCGGTCCTGCTCTTAGGCTTCTTTCCTTGGAGCGCGCTCCTTCCGGTCCCACTCTATCGCACACTCAAAGATTGGTACCTCATACGCCGTACGCGTACCCATCCAGCTCCCACCGAAGCATCTGAACTTGACCTCTTTGCCGCTCTATGGCTTGTGGGCACCTTCATCTTCTTCACGGCCTCTGCGACCCGCCTGCCCCACTACATTGGCCCATTGTTTCCCGCCGCCGCCCTGCTGACAGCCTCCTACTGGTCCAGGTGCCTGCAAGATCCGACGACAAAAGGGATTCGGGGGTCCATACATCTTATGATGGGAGTGGGATATCTCTTGGCGATCGCCTTTGCCTGCCTGCCCACGCTCTACAACACCTACGCCTCCAAAATGGTGCGGGAGTTCCCCTTGGCCGGGCAGGTGGATCTCGGCAGTGGTCCCTATCTGGTTGCAGCTCTGTTGTTAATCGGGATGACGTTGGTGGGATATCTTGGATTGAATGATGAACGGCGCGGAGGAGCGTTCTGGGCAGCGGGGGGAACTTTGGCCGGCCTGGTTCTGATTGTTATCGTCATCGCGTTTCCGCACATCAACCGATATGTGATCGCGCCTCCGCAGGAACTCGCCTATGCCGCAGGACTGAACCTGGATCGCCAGGATCAATTCATTGCCTATGGCACCCTAAGACCGTCGTCCGTATTTTACGCGAAACGCAAGACGCTCTTCGTACCCATTGGGGAAGAAGACAAGATACGGTCGGCCCTGAAAGAGGCGAAGAGAGTAATGATTCTCTTGCCGGAAAGCGCACAATCGAAGTTGCCGGCGGAAGCAAACGGGCTGGTCCCCATCCTGAAACGCTACGGCTACGTATTGCTGGCCAACCAGCCGATGGTCACAATCCCAGAAGGTGCAATTCCACCTCCGCCGCCTACCATTCTCGGCCATTAAACGGTTGATCTGGTTTATTTGGTTGGTTTGGTTCAACCAAATAAACCAGACAAACAAGACTCACATCGGTACGATGCCTTTCAGGACATAGCTTGCCCCCAGCACCAGCAACATGGCCGCGACGAACAAACCCTCTGCCATGGCCGCCCATAATCCCACATGACTCTCTGCCAGGGACTTAATCTGGCCAGAAAGCCCATCCAGCCAATGGGCAACACAGACGAGCAGCACAGCGGTCGTGACAAACAGAGAACCGGTCGTCATCCCTAGCCCCAATCCCACCAGACCTCGAGCCAACGATCCGGACAGCCAGACCGGACGCCATGACGACTGCATTGACCACAAGACATGGCCCACGAGTCCCGCCAGGGTGAGCAACAGTCCACCCCACAAGAGCTGTTGAAACGGCCAGGCGTCGGACGGGAAATGCACGATCGTCCAGACAAGCGCGAACGTCGCGACAAAAAATGGCGTCATCCGACTGACAGCGATTCCCGCTGACGAGCGCCATTCACGCCAAGGATAGGCTGCAATCATTCCCAGGAGGCAGCCGAGGACGGCTCCTCCGGCCACGTCGGTCAGATAGTGAGACCCACGGATGATCCGACTGACAGCAATGGCCACTGCGATTGCGAGAATAGGCCATCTCGCTCGCGGGAACTTTATGGCCAGCACGGTAGCAACCGCGAACGCAGCCGCCGCATGCCCAGACGGGAACGAATCCCATCCGCTGCCGCTGACTGGTGAGAGATCTAGATTTCCAGCATGCATGAACTTGGGGCGAGGGCGGCCGATGGCATGTTTCAAAATATTGACGCTCAACGCGGCAAGACCGTGCGCAATGAGGCTCTGCCAGCCCGCGTCTTTCCACGGCGAATGTTTCAATCCATACCCGACCGCCAGCAGCGCGAGGCTCAGGATCACCAGAGATTCCCCCTTGCCGAGGCGGTCACCGATATCGCTGAGCTGAGCTAGCCAGGGATTGGCGAGATGGTCCATGTGCAAATCGTTGAGAGAACGGATAAACCGGGTCAGCGGCGCATCCCACTCGAACAACCCCACGAATACTAGGATGAGGGCAGTACATGAAAAAAGCAGGGGAGCGAGGCTAACCGTCGCAGATACGTGCGGGGTGCGGGGTGCGGGATGAAGAGTAATCGTGTCGGGGTCGCGGTCTTGGCTTACGTGATCACTCATCGCTGATCACCGATCACTCATCACCGCTTTACGGCACCCAGTCGGCGAGAAAAACATTGAATTCGCCAGGGACTTTGGTCTGTCGATCCGAAACCCAAACCAGCCTGGTACCATCCGGCGAGAACATGGGGAAACTGTTGAATTGTCCGTCGAACGTGAGCCGTTCGAGCCCGGCTCCGTCGTCGCCGATCAGATAGAGATGAAAACTTGGCCGGCCTCCCTCGCCCTTCGTTTCAATATTCGATGAAAAGATGATCCTTTTGCCGTCGGGAAAATAAAACGGTGAGAAATTCGAAGCGCCGTTCGATGTGACCAGGCGTTGGCCACTCCCATCCGCATTCATCACGAAAATTTCAAGTTGCCCCGGCTCCACCAGCCGCTGGGCAAGCAAGTCCTTATACTTGTCGATTTCCGCCTGATCGGTGGGATGCGCCGCCCGGTAGACGATGCGCTTGCTGTCAGGCGAAAAAAATGCCCCGCCGTCATAGCCAATCTCGTGCGTCAGCCGGCGGGGATTCGAGCCATCAAGGTTCATGGCATAGAGATCCAGGTCCCCATCTTTCACGGATGTCCAGACGATTGTCTTGCCGTCCGGCGATATGGTCGCTTCCGCATCGTAGCCCGGTGTAGAAGTCAGCCGCTGCATCTCCTGTCCATCGATGCCGACAGCATAGATGTCGTAATCGTCCAAGGCCCAGCGGTAAGCCCCCTCCCGCTTCGGCTTCGGCGGACAGTTCGGCCCCGACCCATGGGTCGACGAGTAGAGCACCCGGCGATCGCCCGGGAAAAAATATCCGCACGTCGTGGCCCCCATGCCGGTGCTCACCAATCGAACGCGGTAGCTGTCCAAGTCCATCACGTACATTTGATAACAACCCAACCCGGCGTCGGCCGGTTTGAGCGGGACCGTGGAAGTCTCTTTCACCCAATCGTTCGTGGACTGGAAAATCAATTTGGTCCCGCTGAAGGAAAAGTAGGCTTCGGCATTCTGCCGGCCCACCGTCAGCTGGCGAATATTCTTCAGATGCCGTTCAGCCTGATGAGCGGGAACCACCCGAACCTTCGACGCAAGATCCTCTGCATGCCCCTGCTGCTCACCTAACAACAGCAAGACGAGTCCGATCATGCACCACTTACCGAATGGGATTGCTTGCATCGAGACCCACCTCCGTACGATCGCTGGCGAGCGGCCACTCCCCTCGGACAGCCACTACTCCATCTTTGAACAGCACGAAACTATTCCATCCGTAAAAAAAGAGCAGCCGCGCCACCTTCCCCACCGCCTGTGGCGAAGCCGCATACAACACCGTCACGACGCTGCCCGGATGATCGACCCTGTGGCAACTGACCAGCAGGGCCAACCCTGCCCCTTCGTGCGTCGTTCTCATCACAGTCACACCCCTGTCGTTCAAGGCTGCGCGCTCGCCGCAGTAATGGGCTAGGATCGATTGTATTCCCGAACGGGACTCTGGACCGCCCAATACTAACACCGAACCTTCCTGGGGCAATAGCCCGTCCGGAGCCAGCGAGGCGATCACCGTTCGCTCGCCGATCGGTTTCTGCCGCTCCTGAGTTTCGATCCGCGCAACTATTTCACGAAACGGCGAGGGATGGCTTGGCTCATCCGTAAACGCCGTCAGCACCGATCGCCGCAGATCGGTGACAAAGTGATTGAGCACCGGCGACAGCGCCTGCCGAGGGATCCGCCGGAAGGCCATGAACTCGGGGTCAAGATCGATCGCGGTCGGGCGGGCGGGCAAAGTCACGGAGATCGGCTGGCGCGGCGAACGCAACGGCACCGTCAACATCTGCTCGCGGTCATTCTCCATGCGAATCCGTATTTGTAGAGGAAAACGGAAAGGCTTATTCGATTGGATGATCGTGGCCTCAAGTTGAAAGGTCTGCTCTGGCGCCCCTGCCACAGGACGGGCGGTGGCCTCCGACAACGACAGCGCCGGCGCCCCATCCTGTTCCAGCCATTGCGCGAAAAACCACCGGAGATCCTGGCTGCTCTCTTCTGCAAAAACCCGCTCAAGATCGCGCCATTCCGCATGCCTGCCGTGATATTGCGCCACCAGTTTTTTTAGCGCCCGCCAGAACGTCTCTTCTCCCACCTCCTGACGCAGGAAGTGAAACAACATAGCGGCCTTTTGATAGCCGATGGCATTATCATGCTCGTCCAGTTTCTGCGTGAATTGCGCGACCGGATAGTCCCGCTCCGGCGGCACATGGAGATTGTAGCTCTGCACCATCAAGCGCCGCTGCTCCTGTGCTTGCGCGCGGTCTCCCATCAGTTCGTGCCAGTAATAATTGGCTAGGTACGTCGTCAGACCTTCCACCCAATTCCCGCGCTCGGCGCGATTGAAGACATCATTGCCAATCCACGAATGCACGATCTCGTGGCCAAGCGCATAGGGCTGCACATAACGCCGCTTAACGATGCCGCTCCCCAATAAGGTAAACGAGGGCATGCCGAGCCCACTGGCAAAGAAATTCTCCACCACGGCGAACTTTTCGAACGGATAGGGGCCCAGCAGGGGAATATAGGCGTCCAGGTAGCGCGCAGTGGCATCGAGATATTCCTCGGCCAGATGCGCATCGTCAGGAAAGAAATAGGTCGAGAGCCGAATCCTCTGACCGGTCTTGGCCGTCCAATCTCGAGACGTTGTGACAAATGTATTCGCCACGAGCGTGAGGGCCTCGCTCGGCTGCGTCACGACCCAGTCCGTTATCACCATCTTATTGTCGCGGCAGAGTGTGGTTGGGCAAGTGCGCGACTCACCGGCCTTCCCTTGGGTCACCACGGTCCACCCCGCCGGCACGGCAACCAGCAGCGCATAGGTGCTGAGCGATTCCGGGACATCGGGATACCAGGAGCTTTCGCTGCTTATATAGACGCCTTCCGGCCCGATATGTCCGGCGGTCTCGCTGGGTGTCACAAATCGAAGATGGCGCGGATCTCGCGGCGGATCGTTGATGACGCCATGATAATGCACGTCCAGGGTCACCAATCCGGCTGCCATAACCTGTGAGGAAATCATGATCTGTTGCGCCGACTCCGGCGTGGGACCACGCTCGAGTTCAAACGGCACATCGTGAATCAGGGATTCCGCCCCGGACGATTCTTGCACGAGTGCAATGTGGTCGATCTGAAGCGTGGGGGCAAGGGAGAAACGAATCGGAGTCTTCTGCTGCGGCACCTCAAGTGTCAGTCGATCCCTTGCAACGAGCGCATGTTGCTGGGGGACGATCTGTACGAATAACTCGTGATGCCGGATGACGACTCGCGGGA
>JBDSDL010000112.1:0-3066 GCA_039920585.1 Nitrospiraceae bacterium
TATTACGCGTCAGCCAGGTGATGCAGGGTGCACAGGAGCGAAGAGATAGCAAGCGTGCGCCCTGCAGGCTAGTTTGCCTCTTCAAACTGACGAAGTTTGTGGACAAGAGCACTGTGAAGCTGACAAAAGGATCCGGGCACGCGATCAATAAGAGCGTCAGGGGCATGCTGCTCTTGCTTCCTGTGCCATTACACAGACGGCAAGTGGTCGAAATTCAGGTGCCCTCAGAGGCGAGGGAAACGCCGAGCACCAAATTGGTGGAAGTATGTTGGGCGCGGCCCATTTCAGTACGCGACCGTGTCAAGATGTACCTGGCGGGCACTCGTTTTTTCTTTGAACTTCCTGGTCCTCGTCAGTTGCCACAGGCTCGCTAGGAGGTTGCGGGGCTGCTCTACTCAGTTCTGCTTCGCCATAGATCCGGGAACCTCAAACTGGGGTTTTGCAAAGGATACAGATCAGAGAGCCAATTGTGCTCTTTTTGTGCTCAACTCCACCTCACTCCAACTCATTCCAGCTTACTCCCGCCAACGTTCGCTTTTCTCTTAACTCTTGGCTAGACTTGGCCTGAATGAGCCTGAATGAGCTGGAGTAGGGTCGTGACAACGCTTTCCTAAACCGTTTGTCGTACGTTCAATTCGTATCGGGGGCACCAAACCACACGGCCTCTCCCTACCACCACATTGTCATCGGGATACACTGTCATTCTGCGTAGCTGACCCACTGTGGCTCTGTCTGCTTTCCCATGTTTTCTTGCCACGTTGTGAAGGCTGGGCTAGACTTTCCCAAGATTCTATGGCACGAGCAAAAATAACAGAACCGTCTCGCGTGCGGTCCAAAACGGCCACGGTTGAAGAACTCACTCGTGGCGCTAAGGAGCTCCAGGAATTCCTCGCGCAGATGGAAGACCTTGGCCGAGAAGGTTTCCCTTATCTTGACGCAGCCAGAGCTAGGACAGAGTTGCAATTTCGTGAATGCATTCGTCGCACGTTTGGTGAGAGATCCTCGGAATTCCAAGAGCACCGCCATCACAAACTTCTCATGGACACCCCTGAGGAGACGCGGCAGAGCATCGCCCTGATCAAGACGCTTATTGCCACATTGGAACAGAAAAAACGTAACGTGCAAGGAGGCCCACCTTCTCAACAAACCTCAGCAACGCCGCTGGCTCCACCAATGCCCACACGCCCACAGATGACCCTAGTGCCGGCATCGATCTCGACGGTTCAGATGACCATGACGCAAACAGGGCCGATTACGCCACCGCCGGTGGCGGTGGCAACGAACCTCGGCCTGGCCCCAGTCACTGACATACCGAATCCACCTCAGCCCCCACTGGCTCCCGCAGCTTCTTCGAGGCAGGCTGAGCCCTTGAGCCCATCTATAACTCGGCCTGAGCCATCACCGATTTCATCAGACCCGATTGCGACGGCAGTGCCGCATGCCCCACTGCCACAGGTAGCTCCAGTTGCTCCGGAGCGCCAGCCACCGCCATCACGAACGCTACAGACTGGGCAGATAGATATATCCCCTGCCGCAGGGACTCAGCAGACACCACAACCCGAACCGGAGCCCATCGTGCATCCAATTCCTTGTGCCAGCCAACAACCAAAGATACAGGAAGCGCCTCCTCCGTCGATGCCGATTGGTTCCTCCTCTTCGCACCAGGAGCCCACATCTCAGCTTGCTCAAGCCGAGTCGACCCCTGTCGAACTTGTGAAGACACTCTGTTATCGGTTCCACTCCGTCGCCCGGCAGCTGCGACTCCGTGGGGAATATCGAGCCACGTTAAGCGTGGAGGACGAGATCGATGTGCAGGATCTGCTGCATGCATTGCTGCGAACCCAGTTTAACGATATCGGCACGGAGGAATGGATGCCGAGTTATGCCGAAGGAGCCACTCGTACAACATTTCTACTGAACGACAATCAGCTTGCGGTGCTCGTCAAAAAAACGCGCAACGGACTCACCGCCAAAGACCTCACTGAGCAATTACGGATCGATACCGAGCACTATCTCACCAAAAGCCGATGTGCGTCGCTCTTGTGCTTTATTTACGACCCCGATGGCCGCATCGGTAATCCGAGGGCCTACGAAACCGCGCTCACCACGGTGAACGGTTCCTTGACCATCGGCGTACTGATTGCTCCGAAATGAGGTGATACATGAAGAAGTCTAAATCTGCCGCCGCTGCGCTTCCCCGATCGTCTGTGGGCTCTCTCGCATTGACAGAGCAGACAGGCATCCGCTACGTTGACGCGCATCCCACGAATCCTGCGGGGCCTTGTACGATTCACGCTCCAGTCGATGGCGGGAGAATCATGTCGGATCGAGCCTACGTGCTTATCAATGTACAGCCAGGGCGCACGAGCGATGTGGTTCGGGCTTTATCCGGAATCAAGCAGATCAAGACCATCGATCCCTGCTGGGGCAAGCCCGATATTATTGTGGTGGTGGAAGTGTCGGACCAGGATGCCCTGACCCAGTTGGTGCTGAGCAGGATTCATGAGATCGACGGCGTCCTCCAAACAGACACCCATCTTGTCTATCGATTGAAGGCCAGTAACGCCAAGTGACCAACGCTCTTTGCGAATTCAACCTCGCCTCTTAGCCCGCATTATTCATGAAGCTTCTGCTGCAAGCGCGGATACGCGGCTGTGACGGGCGGTCTCGCCGTTCAGCTCTTCGATATACTGCACGAGTATGCCTCAGGGTTTCACGGCTCCGAGTGCCCGTCTCGCTTCGCGTCTGCACGCTCTCGCGACGAACCTTCATGAATAATGCGGGCTAGCAGGTTGCTGAAAAAGTCCGCCAGCATAAGAAGAACGTTATTTGCTTTATTGGGTTTGTCTTGTTTGGGTAAACCAGACTAAGCGGATCAACCAGATGAACCAAATAAACCAAATGGACCAAACAGACCAGGCGTGTCTCCTACTCTAACTCTCCGCTGTCGGCATCATCCCCAAGATCTAACCCAAACCGCTCAGCCATCCGATAGAGTGTGCGCCGATCGATGCCGAGAATCTTTGCAGCTTTGACTTTATTCCCCTTGGTTTCCTTCAGCACACG
>JBDSDL010000113.1:0-20780 GCA_039920585.1 Nitrospiraceae bacterium
CCAGGCCATGACGCGTATACGAGTCGTGTCCCGGCTCGCCGGTCACGATCGCCGTCACGTGTTTGTTCTTCAGCCATCGGAACAGTCTTTTTATCTCTAAGCGAAGAATGCCCGCATCTGTGAGGCCCGCAAAGAGAGATTCAATAGAATCTAACACCACGCGTTTGGCGCCAATGGCATCAATGGCATGTTCCAAACGAATAAGCATTCCTTCAAGATTAAAGTCAAGCTCTTGAATATCTCTGCGCTCCAAAAGCACATGTTCAAGCAGAATCTTTTTTTGTGACACCAGCCCCTGTAAATCCAGGCTGAGAGACGCCACGTCTTTATACAGTTCATCTTCTGTCTCTTCAAACGACATGAAGATGCCTGGCTCGTGATAATTGGCCGCCCCCTTGATGAGAAAATCAAGCCCCAAAAGGGTTTTTCCAGAGCCGGCACTTCCGCAAATTAACGTAGTTCTATTTTTCGGAAGCCCGCCTTCTGTAATTTGGTCAAAGCCTTTGATGCCGGTGGGGCACTTGATCAATTGATGCTGATGAAAGGCCCTATTTCTCTGAGAAGTTTTACGCATACATGTCTCCTAGTTACCTCGGTCTGAGATTCCGGTCCGAGACTAATACAAAACAACGTCGAAAACTGTCCCACAGTGCACAGTTTCGATAAAATGAATGAGGGAGGACAGCGAGCTAATGCCATTAAGTAATAAATGGAATTAGTCGGGGAGGATGATATTCTTAAGGGAACTGTGGACTGTCAATCCGCCGTTGTATTCGATGAGCCACAATTTACGGAACTTGTTCATGAAAAAGCTCACGCGGGAGCGCGTCGTGCCGATAATTTCCGCTAGCATTTCCTGGCTGATCTTCGCAATCACTCGCTCCTGTTTGCCGTCCGTACCGAAGTTGGCCAGCAAGAGCAGGACCCGCGCCAGCCGCATCTCGCTGGAGTGGGAGAGCTGATCCAGTAAATCCTCCTGCAGCCGGATGTTACGGGTCAGCAGATGGGAGATGAACAGTTCGGAAAAAGCCGGTTCGTCATGGAGCACCTGAACTGCCTGCGCTTTCTCCAGTCGCACGATCCGGCAATTCGTCAGGGCCGTGGCCGTAACCATGCGCGTCGGCTGGCCCGCGAGGCAGCTCTCGCCAAAGAAGTCGTCGCTCCCGAGCATGCCAACGGCCACTTCTTTGCCCTTTGAGGACACGATCGTGAGCTTGATCGTGCCGTGCTGTATAAAATAGATGTCGTCGGCCGGGTCGCCTTGCGAAAACACTTGCTGGTTCTTCCGGTAGTTGCCTATCGTGTGTCCTGCGCCGATCTTGGCAAGAAAGATTTGTGGATCGAAAGGCAGTGTTGACTTCGGTTCCGTTCCTGCTTTCTTTGAAACCGGCAGCGGCCTAAAACGGCGGTTGATTCTGGATAACTCAAGAGTGATTTCCTGAGGAGGCAGCACGAAATCAACACAGGCTGAAGCCTGCGCACTGAGAGGCATGCCGTTTATATCGGCAGACATGTCCTGGGCAATGGTTATTCCTCCCTTGGCCCTGATGTGCTTGCATCCCTCAATACCGTCGCCACCATACCCAGCGAGGATAATGCCGATAGCACGCGCCCCCATCGCCTCTGCTAAAGACATAAACAAACAATCTATCTGCGCGTGCTTTCGAGTGGGCGGGGAGACGACTTTGAAGGTATGGCTCCCAATGAGAAGATCTGCGTCCGGAGGACTCATGTAGACACGATTTGCCCGGATCGGCATTGCCGTGGAAGCCACCAGTACTGGCATTGTCGTGTGACGCGACAGAATTTGAGCTAACTGAGTATTGGCGGTGGGGAGAAGATGAGAAACAAAGACAAAGGCCATACCTGTATGAGATGGCAGGGCGTCCACGAGCGCCTTATAGGCGTTTAGAGCTCCAGCTGAACCGCCAATGCCGACAATGAGGTTCGGATGTGCAACTCCCACGGCTACTCCAGCTCTTTTCTATATTATCACACTGATTGCGACGGAGATGTCTTGTCGGAGATTCTCCAGGTGCTGGTATTATTATGATTTAAAACGCCTTTACAGCCAAAGCCTCGGGCATCATATTATCCTCTCGTAAGCTCCCCTGAAAAGTAGGCAGTCCAAAAGGAGAATCTTCTGCACTTTGACGTTGGTCCCATTCCGAGACAACTCTTAACCAGAGCAGACGACTTCTTCGGCGATCTGTTTAGCCTGACGTTGTGCGACAAACTCATTCGGGGTCAGGTGCCCGAGTGCGCTATGGGGCCGGCGGTGATTGTAATCTACCCGCCACGCTTCGATGATCGCTTGCGCGTCACCGAGTGAGGCGAACTGATGCACGTTCAAACATTCGTCGCGCAAGCGACCGTGAAAGGATTCAATGAAGGCATTCTCCACGGGTTTGCCCGGGCGAATACAGTCGAGCTGCACGCCCCGCCGATAGGCCCAATCTTCGAGCGCCCGAGATTGGAACTAGGTGCCATGATCCACCGTGATAGCGCGTGGTCCTTGCGTCCCGTTCAACGCTCGATCGAGGACTTGGCCGACCATCTCACCAGACATCCGAAAACCGGCCTCAAGAATAGGACTTTGGCGACTCCAGTTATCGACGACCGTCAAGATCCGAAATGGCCGTCCATCGGCCACGGTATCATGCACAACATCCAGACTCCACCGCGCAGCTGGTCCTGCTGGCGTGGGAGCGGGGCCTCGGTGCCGCGCGAGATGTTTCCTCCGCCGCACCCGCATACGCAGTTGCAAGCCATCGAGCCGGTACCGTCGTCGGACGCGCTTTCGATTCACCCGCCCGCCTTCCCGACGCAGGAGCACCCAGATGCGCAAATACCCAAACCGCGGGCGCGCATGGGCCAGATCGCGAATGCGGATCCGCAGCGCGGACTGATCCTTCGCGCGGCTGCGTCGATACCACGACGCCCGCCCAAACTGCGCTACGCGGCAGGCCCGCAGGCAACTGACCTGAAACGTCCCCTGAAACCAGGCGGCCAGTTCTCGGCGGCGTGCGGGCCTCAGACTTTTTTTCGCAGCGCCTCCGACAGCATGTGCTTGTCGAGCGAGCGGTCGGCCACGAGCCGTTTCAACCGGCTGTTTTCTTCTTCTACCTGCCGCAGGCGGCGGAGTTCGCTCACGCCGAGGTGCGCGTACTGCTTTTTCCAGGCGTAGCAGGTGGCCTCACTCACCCCGAGCTGTCGGCAGAGGTCGCCGATGGGGGTGCCACTTTCGGCCTGGCGGATCGCATACACGATCTGCTCTTCCGAAAATCTTGACCGCTTCATGGGCCCACTCCTTTCGTCAAGGCCCACCGAAGCTGCCATTTTACTCGAGTTCTGAATTGCCGTCGTTTTCCGGGGAGACGTCAAACCATTTGAAACACCGAGCCATTATAAAAACATCTTGCTCACATTCGTAAACCGCAGGTCGTCCGTTCAATCCGGATCGCCGGCTCCATATCTCACGTCATGTCTGCCGCCGCGTTCGGTCGCATCGTGGCAGATTGGCGCCTTGCCTCCAGCAGACGAAGACTCTTCACTCCCTGTGGAGGGCCTCGTTGTAGAAAATTAAGAAATAGTTGGCCGGATGGTCCGGGGGACGCTAGCATACGGAATCATGTCGAAGCATTACATCATGGCTGGTCTTGTGTGCACGTTGCTAGCCGTATGCCCGACTCTGTCGTGGGCGGACTTTACCGCGAGAGTTGTCACCGTCCATGAGGGCGATCGATTGACCATTCGTCACGATGGGCGAAGTGAGACGGTCTATCTTAAAGACATCGATTGTCCTGAACCCAAGCAGCCCTATGGGAAACAGGCCAAGCGCGTGATTGCTGCCTACGTGGGGAACCGCGACGTGGTTGTGCGAGGACTCACGCGAGACAAGCATGGTCGGGTGTCTGCCGAGGTGTTGCTGCATGACGGGCGCAATGTGGGGCACGAGCTGCTGAAAGAAGGGTTGGCCTGGTGGCAAAAATCGGCCTCCAGCGATGCCAGTCTTGAGGTACTCGAAGAGCTGGCCAGAGCCGAGCGCAAAGGCCTGTGGTCGGAGCCCAATCCCGTACCGCCGTGGAAGTGGAAAGCCCCGAAGAACACTAGCCGGAAGTATTCCAACTAGCCGCGTTTCTCTCATCCCGTTTTCTTTCCATCGTACCCACAGTAGCCGTCACAACAGATCGGACCATCCTTGCTGAGGCTCACCACCTTGATGGTCTGGGCCTGCCTCCACCTCCTTTCCCATCCGCGATCTGTTCGCCCATTGGCCACATGCTTGAGAACCGGAGTGCCGACGTTAGGAAGGGGAGAAAGTGGGCGCGAGTTGAGGAAAATTCAGGGGTTCAGAAAATGGAGGAGAGGCGCATTCGATGCGGGAAGATTTGAACCGGCATGGGATGCGGGGATGGCCCCGCAAGAAAGAAGAGGGGAGGGTAGCCTGTTGATCACCTGTGCTCGAGGAACGCGCGGCCTCAGAAGGTCCTTGTTCGACGCGCGCAGTGGGAGACCAAGCAGGGCACCCTCCCTTGAAGAGAAAACAAGCTAGCTTGGAAGGAGCTATTTTTTAGGAATGTGTTCGTCCGACGCGCGCATTCGAGGATCAATCAGGCTGCCCCCAAAGAGATAGGCAAGAGAGCCTGGAAGGATGGGGAGGGAGCGGCCAGATGGCCTTCTTGCTCCCAGAACGCGTACGGTGAAGGGGTTTGGAGTGAGTTGGAGTTGAGCAAAAAATGAGCATAGTCACAAGGTCATGCGTGCTTGACGTTTTCAATTCTCGGATTCCGGGAGCGCACGTTTCCATCGCCGGAAGCCAGACCGACCATCTGGCGGCAGCTCGTCGAACTCATCGAAAATGCCCAAGACGACGGCGCGGTCATTGTAAGAAATGACTATCCTCTCCGTGATATGGTCAAGAGTCCATGGCTGTTGTTCGTTAATTGCCACCACGAGTTCAAACATACCAACGGATATGACATCCACTATTGCCACTGCAGCGGCTTCAGGCATGTTTGATGGGCGGCCAGCGTCGTAATAGTAGGTTGTGTAGAGGATGCCCGTCGACGATGTCCACTCCCTGACCGGAGGTCTGAGAATGGCCTCGGCATTCGCCCGTGTCACACCAGGTTGGATCCCGGTGACGTTGACGCCCTTCTCACCTTTTGCCAACTTTACCGCGAAGCATCCTGTAAGGAAAGACACTAGCAATAGAACCACAAGTGTGGGGAGAAATAGGGGGCCTATGCCGTTAACCCCGCATTCTCCACGGTCTTGCCAGGAACATTGCGGTCGTACCCCGCGAGCCGCACGATCAACAGCACTTGTCATCTTATCTGGACGGTGCAACATGGGATATGTTCTGCATCACGGATGCGGCAACTCACGCTCCTCGGCCATCCATTCCTCTAAGCTGGAGCGTTTATCAGTGAGAGGCAGCCAGGGATGGATCACCTTGACTCGCTTCAGCTGGTTATCAGGCGTGAACTCGATGCCCAGGGAATGTGTAGCGAGGAGTGTAGCCCCGACGCCCGAGTAGCCCCCCCCGGCAAAAAAATACCCATGTATCCGTTTCCACTGATACACGAAGAAACGGTCTTCCTTCAGCCGTTCAGCGGGGTCTCCTAGTCTCAGTAGGATATCGGCGCGCGTTGACTTGCCCGGCTCAAACGATTCAATGGTCTCTTTTGTGATCACGCCCACCCCTCCGTGCGAAGGGGTGGGGAGGATAATGCACCCGCTGAGTCCGAGTCCCGTGAGGGCCAGCAGGACCATTCGGCCAAGCATGACCCTCGCGTTAGATCGTGTGCACTTCATTCGAATCATCTCCAGAGTTCCACGCTACCTCGCTTAACGAGATTCAAGAGCACCACGCTATGTCGCTCAACGAGATCGTCCGGTCCGAAGACAAGGATCAGGTTATTGGTACGTTCAGGCGAACAGCGAACCGCTTCGCCCTTCGTGTCCGTGGTGCGCGTATGGCTGAGACGCCGCCCGCCATCCAGAGAGAGATCCTCGCACATCACATAGGTGAGGATTTGCTCCCCTTCATAGCGGCTATACGGCTCGCCCAGACGACTGAGGACCTCCTCTTTGGAAGTCTTGCCATCTCGAATGAAGGGAAGCCTCTCAGTAACGAGTTGAGGATCCAGCGGCACAACAACTGTTGCGCAGCCGGCGAGTAGGAGAACGCTTACGAGGAAGAGCCCAATTTTCAAGTCGCCGATTCGCATCAATGTCCTCTCGCACATCGAGTCGTTCCCCAAATCTGTGCTATGACCAAAAGCACCGCAACCTCTGTGCCAGAACGGTTGCCACTCACCAGTACGTTGCTTATCGCTGGGATCTTTAGCAGAAAAGCAGCCGGCACCTAGGGAAGGAGGCCAGGGATGCGAGGAGCCTAATTATGAACGGGAGTTCATGTAGTCAGAACGGCTGTTCAGGGCGAAGGAGATTCGTTTACCCCAAGGTCCGGTGGCAAAATTATTTCTATGTTCGCAGGGCTTTTATTGGAGAGCAAGGCGCAATTCCGAGGCCGTGAGATCCCCGAAAAGGATGGAAGGAGATGCAATCAGATTACAGTCGCTTGGATGCGTAGGAAGCGGAACGGGTGCATCTGAATTGATTCACGGGTGCATCTAGAATGATAAGCAAACATGAAGTAAAGGCGAACTTGCGTGGGCGCAGGAAATATTTGTTTTTGAACAGGCCCACGGATAGTTCAATTCGTTCGGGGAATACCCCCCCACTTTATATGATTTCAAAGGGAGTTTTTTGACGCAGGTTAATTGGACTTTCCTGCCGGAAGGGATCTTGAAGTCTTTAGCGGTCGAAAAAATGGTGGAGAGTATCCTTGGCCACGCCCTTAATGAGAGGTGAAGCGGACTGGAAGGCCCGCATCTAGGCTAATGGTAGGTCTCGGGAAATCGATCGGGGTAGGGGTCAAAAGCCATGGTCAGGCTTGACTTATGCAAGCCAAGGTCTAGCCGAGGAGTCTCACTTTTCCTGCCGACGCGAAACTCAAGGACGGCTCGCCAGTTCAATTGGCCCTGGCCGACAACCAGGATATTGAGCCTCTGCGGAGCCTCTACCGGGTGATTGTCGAAGAGGGGACGTCGTACCCGCATGACCGGTTTCCGGATGAGGATGGCTTCATGGAGTAGTGGTTTCGAGGCAAGAGCACGGTGGCGGCTTATGTGCCGGACCGTGTTGGTGCGACGGGCATGGTGGGGGCGTTCTACCTCAAAGCGAACTGGCCGGGGCGGGCAAGACAGGTGGCGAACGCCAGCTTCATCATGGCACCAGACTGGCGCAACAAAGGCCAGCCCGCATTATTCATGACGGTTCGTCGAGAAATCGCGCAGTCGCCAGGCGAGTCAGGCGCGCGGAGCCGCGAGGGAGGGAGGCATACTTGACGCAGTATGTTGACCGACCGAACGGCGAGCCCGCCTGCCTGGACGCCGGGCCGACCCCGTCCAGGCTTGTCGCAGCGGTGAGTCCGCGATTGCAGCAGAAGCGCTCATGAATAATGCGGACCAAGTTGGCTATTGGGTGCGACCATGCTTACCTACGCCAAGCAACTCGGCTACCGGAGCATGATCTTCAACCTTGTGTTTTCTCAAAATGTGGTCGCGCGCCGTCTCTGGGACAAACTCGGCTTCAAAGAACTGGGTGTGATCCCAGGCGCAGTGCGGAAGAACGAGGGGACGTATCAGGATGCGGTGATTATGTTTCGATCGTTGTTTGAGTAGATAGCACTGCTCGTTCGATGCCCGCAGTCAGGTCCGATTACGAGTGCTATTTCGGAGGAGGAAAACAGGGAGGCTTGGAAGGAGCTATTTTATGGGTGACTTGGTTGACGCGTGTGGTCGGAGGCCAATTGGCAACGCTTACCACCTTTATAGGCACACCACACACACAATAAGCCACCGATCACCATGCTGACCACAACCACACTAATGCTACCAACAATCCACAACATGAAGAGTTCGTATAACATGGCATGTACCTCCTAGAAAAAGTATATCAAATGTTTCAGTTTTCAAAGAAAATCTTAAGAGGCTGTATCGCCTTTAGATTCCAATCACTTAGAATCATGCCCCCCGAAAGTTTGGGTTGGGCATAACTATCGACTTATGCAAGCCAAGGTCTAGCCGATGAGTCTCTTTTTTCCTGCCGACGCGAAGCCCAAGGACGGCTCGCCCGTTCAGTTGGTGCTGGCCGATAATCAGGACATTGAGCCTCTACGAAGCCTCTACCGGATCATTGTCGTCGAGGGGATGTCGTACCCGCATGACCGGTTCCAGGATCAGGATGATTTCATGGACTATTCTCCTTCGCCGAATACTTCGTAGCTTCCGGCCTTTGTAGCCGAAGTGGCTACTTTGGCGGAGTAGGCTGCTACGGGGTGAAGGCGAGGAGAACCCTCCGTATCTTTAGCGAATGAGGGTAGCGGCTTCGGAGAATTTTGCAGGATACTTTGCAGCTTATTGCGGGGATCTCCATCAGCGAGCAGTCTGAATGCCCTGCTGCAGGCGCTGAATCGTGTCTTGGAGTTCAGATCCCGAAGGGAGCAGGGGCGCGTGTTGTACCTGCCACACTGGTGCGAGGGGGGCTGGGTCACCGGCTAGTCGTGGAATGACATGCCAGTGGATGTGGGGGAGTTGGTTGCCGAGGAGTTCATAGTTGATCTTCCTGGCTTCATAGATTTTCGCGATAACTTTGGCAGTCAGGTTCACTTCCTCCATTAGTTGAATCCGTTCTGTAGGCGCCAAATGAAACAGCTCCGTCGCGTGGCGTTTGAACACGACGACGGTCCAGCCTGGGAAGAATTGATCGTCGTGCAGGTAGGCCTTGGAGAGGCCGAGGTCGGCGATGAAACGGTCTTCTTTCGGCCAGCTGCCCTGGCAGGCTTTGCATGTGGGATCCGTCATGGCTGGTTGGCTTTGCGCCACTCCTCTTCTGTCACCACGCCTTTTTTGATCAATAGCTGAATCAGCTTGTCGACCGAGCTACGACTGGGCGCGGTCGGAGCGGTTGCAGGCTGAACTGGGGCAGCTTGGGTTTGTTTTGGGTCAGGCGGTGGACGTTTTTGCCCTAATACTTTGAAAGTAGGTGTGAAGACCGCGAGATAATCTTTGTTCCTGAGGCGGATGCTGGCAGGGAGGCTGTCGGTGAGTGGGGTGAGGTCCGGAGTCAGGCCTACCGGAATGCGAAAAAATGGTCTGCCGTCAGCGGTTTCGCCGTCCTGTCCCAGCACCTCGAATCGTTTAAGGAAGGATTCGCCTGTCAACCCTTCGTGGTCTTCACCTGCGAGGTTGGTGATCTTATCGAGAACGATTACCAGCGAGTCGGCGATCAACATATCAGACGTGTGGTTTCTGACACGGACGTCGTAGCGGTATTCGCTCGTAAAGTTGTCTCGCCCTGTGAGCGTGACGACGACGGAGGCCTTGCCGGTTAGGTCGGTGAGTTGATCCAGTGAGGATGCCGCGAACCCCGTTATCGAGGTCAGCAGGGCGCAGGAGAAAAGGAGACCTCCAATGAGTGCCGCAGTGGGTAGATGTATTCTAGTCATCGTGTCTTCGCAAGATGCCTTTAAAAGACTGCTCGTCGCTCAACCTTGGCCTCAACCTCAGCCTACGTCATGTTTTCGGTCGGAGCATAGCAGAGAACGAGACGTTCATCGAGTGCTGGCGCACAGGCTCGCCTTGACACCTCGTTTCATCGAACGATATTCTCATCGCGACTGTATCCGTAACCCATGTGCTGCGTGCATTCCAACTCATGATACGATCTGCCCTCACACCTGCCCCGCTCCTAGTTTCCCGCGTACTCCTGTCACAGTTGATGCGTCTCTACGATTACCCGCACCCTGTTCATCCTGGCCGCATCATTCGTGGGTATGATCGGCCTCATGCGGTGCGGACGGCGCGTATGTGCGCATCAGTAGCCACAGCACTGGGTCACGGAGCTGAGCGGGTTCACCAGTATCAGATTGCCTGTTTGCTGCATGACTTAGGCCGCGCCGGGCTTGATCGCCGACTCTTCGGAAAAATTTGGTCCTGGGCCAAGGAGCGCGGCATTCCGACGAGACCGCGTGAATGGAGAGCCATACATCCGGAGACGATCTATGGGCGCGAAACGGAGGCCTTTCTCCGGTGCTATATAAACAATCTTGAGGCCGATGGCATAGCGATGACCCTGTGGGCCAAGGAACAGGTCGAGATGCGGTTGGGTTATTCGCGACGGCTTGCCCGTCGCCTGCGTATGGTTCGGCCCGCCCTCAGAAAAATGGGAGTGACGTGGGCGCCCTGGATGCAGCAGGTGATGCTGTACTATTACTATCCGGAGAAGCTGGCATCAGCCAAGCCTTGGGTTAGGCAGTTGGCGGAGATTCTTGTCGCGTGCGAACAGTTTGAAGCCTTCAGCAATCAGCGCCGTGGACGGGACTACTATGTGCGGAAGAAAGAGACGTTGGTTGAAGCCTTTGGCTATTTGGAGAAGCTGCAGCAGGAAGGGGTCTTGACTGGGGCGGTAATGGGGGCGTTGCGCCGGTTGACGGCGCAAGGCGAGTTCGATGCAATTCTCGAGGAGGCTCGTGGTTGTCCCTTTACGCAGGGGGAACAGCAAGCGCTCCGAGCGATGGAGCCATAAGATGGCGGTCAAGACAGTGTCGTTGCATCTCCCCATGCAGGGGAACACACAGATCGAAAACATGACGAAGTCCGTGGTCGAAGCCCTGGCAGGCACCGGGCTGTTGGCCGGGATCGTGACGGTGTTCGTCAAGCACACCACCGCGTCGGTGATGATCATCGAAGATGAACCGGGCATCAGGGCCGATACCAAAGCCTTTTGGGATCGGGCTGTGCCGGCCGATCCTGCCTGGCAGCACAATACGAGGAATGCCGGTGAGGACAACGGCCACAGTCACTTACGAGGTCAGTTGCAAGGGCCATCAGTCACAATTCCTTTTCTGGACGGAGCGATGTTGCTGGGGACCTGGCAACAGATTGTGCTTGTCGATTTCGATACCAGACCCCGGACCAGGGAAATCATTATCCAAATCATGGGTGAATGATTGTGATGAAGGGGATTGTCGTTTCGGCAGGACTTTTGCTCATCAGTCTTTGGCCTGCCTTGTCGTCGGCGGAGTGGGGCAAGCCGTTGGGCGGCGCCTACGATGGGCCTGAAGGGAAGCCACGCGTTGTGACACCCTCGCCTGCCGAGTTGAGTGCGGATGAGCGGGCCACGATGGCTGTGTTTGAGCGGGCGACGAAATCCGTGGTCTTCATCTCGAATACGGCGATTCATCGAGACCCCTGGTCGTTCAATCTCTTTGAGGTACCCCAAGGGTCCGGATCGGGATTTGTCTGGAACAAGCAGGGGCACATCGTCACCAATTTTCATGTCGTCTATGGGGCTAATTCGGTCACCGTCACGCTGGCCGATCGGACGGAGTATAAGGCCACGCTCATTGGCGCTGACCCCGATCACGATGTGGCGGTGCTGCAGATTCGTGCGCCTGAAGAAGCGCTCTCGCCCCTTACTGTCGGGACGTCGCTGGATTTGCGCGTCGGACAGAAAGTCTTGGCAATCGGGAATCCGTTCGGTCTCGACCATACGCTGACGACTGGTGTTGTCAGCGCCTTGGGGCGGACGATCAAATCCGTCTCGAACCGGACGATCGAAGGCGTCATTCAAACCGATGCGGCCATCAATCCGGGAAACTCCGGCGGGCCGTTGCTCGATAGTGTTGGGCGATTGATCGGTGTGAATACGCAGATTGTCAGCCCAAGTGGGGCCTTCGCTGGAATTGGCTTTGCCGTTCCGGTCGATACGGTCAACCGGATTGTCCCGGAGCTCATCAAGCACGGCAAGCTCATTCGACCAGGGCTCGGAGTCTCGCTCGTTCCCGATGCGATGGCCAAGCGTTGGGGGATCAAGGGGCTGATTATCGGCAAGGTGTCGCGTGGCGGCGGGGCGGAGCAGGCCGGGTTGAAGGGTGCGCGTGAGACTGTCGCCGGACGTGTGGAGTTGGGTGACATCATTACGGCAGTCGACGACAAACAAGTCGGGACCCTGGATGAACTGATGGATGTGATGGAACGGCACAAAGTCAATGATCAGGTCACGGTCGAGATCCTACGGGGAACCCGCCACGAACGTGTATCGGTGACCCTACAAGCCGTCAATTGATCGGCAATCCATGCGTTCGCTATGGTAGGATCACCCATCTGTTCCGCATGGAGGACCACCGATGAGTGATCGCCGACCAGCTAGGCCACAGGATCCCGCATCCAACGGAGAGACGGAGGATGCCGCCGATCCGTCGATGCGTAGGGAATCCGATCCGCTTGATCTCATAGAGCAATGCCTCGCCTCATTCCCTGACAGTGACCCCCGGCAGAAGATCCTCTACAAGTTGCGCCATGTCGTGACCCTCGGGCAAGCAGCGCAGAAGCAGCGCGAGGTTGAATTCAAGAAAGTCGCTGACGTGATTGCGAAGCTCACGGCACCGGCCAATCGGGTCGGCATTCTGCTTGAGGTGCCTGGTGAAGGTCTCGCACGGATCCTGGTAGGAGGCGCTGAGTACTATGCCTCGGTCGATCCACGGGTGCAGGCCGCTGAGTTAAAGATCGGCGCCCAGATTCTGGTCAATGAAGCCTACGCGGTGATTAAGGTCTTGAGCTATGACCGTAATGGGCCAGTGTTGAAAGTGGCGGAAGCCTTGGCGGATGGGCGGCTTCGTTTCGAGCAGGAGATGGGGCGGCAGGTCTTGATCCTCCAACGGTCGAGCGATCTCGTCGGCATGGACCTGAAGGCAGGCGATGAGGTGCGCATCGAACCCAGCCTCCATGTGGCGATCGAGAAATTGGAAGACAGGAAAGCCCAGTCCCACTTGCTCGATGAGGTTCCCACGGTTACATGGGAGCAGATCGGGGGCCAAACGGAAGCAATCGCAGCCATTCAGAAAGCCATCGAGTATCCCTTGCTCCATGCGGAGACGTTTCAGCGCTTCAAATTCACTCAACCCAAGGGCTTTCTGCTCTATGGCCCTCCCGGCTGCGGGAAGACCTTGATCGGACAAGCGGCGGCCGCCAGCCTCTCAAAACTGGTGGGAGAGTCGGATCAGGGCGCATCCAATGCGAAGGGAAACAAGCTGCCGGTCACCCGAGGGGCTTTTCTCCACGTCAAGGGGCCAGAGATTCTCAATATGTGGTTGGGAGAATCGGAGCGGATGGTCCGGGATCTCTTCGCCCAGGCTCGCGCGCGCCGGAGCGAGGGGGCGTTGCCGTTTATCTTTATCGACGAGGCGGAATCGATTCTCGGCACGAGACGGGCGTCTCGTTCATTCAATATCTCCAGTACCCTGGTGCCGATGTTCTGTTCCGAGATGGACGGGATCGAGTCGTTGCGCGATGTGGTGATCATTCTGGCTTCGAATCGGCCGGATCTGATCGACCCGGCTGTGCTGCGGCCAGGGCGTATCGATCGCAAGATTAAAGTGAGCCGCCCCAATCGTGACTCGGCGGCAGCGATTCTGAATGTCTATCTCACGGATGATCTTCCGCTTGACAGGCAATGGATCGACCAGCATGGCGGAGATCGGAAGAAGTCCTGTGCCGACCTTGTCGAGCATGCGCTTTCCGCAATCTTCTCGCGCATCGATGAGAATCGGCTTCTGTCGATCAGGCTTCGAAGCGGACAAAATAAGGTTCTCTATCGGAGTGATCTGGCCAGCGGGGCGATCTTGGCTTCGATCGTTCAACGGGCGAAGGAACAGGCGATCGATCGCATGATTGCGGCTGGTGGGGCTGAGCAAGGCGGCATGACCTTGGACGATCTGGTGAACTCCGTCCATGCAGAATTCCGAGAGGGCGAGATGTTGCCACCTGACGATGCGGCGGAAGAATGGCTCAAACTCCTCGATCACCATCCGGAGCAGGTCATCGGAGTCTCCTCGTTCCGGAGGGGGCGGCAGTCCGAAGAGCGGTTGATCAACCAAATTATCTGAAGACGTGAAATGTGAGACGTAAAACGTGAAAGGTGCAGACTCCCTGTCTCAGATTTGGACGACTCCACTCGTTGCACTTTTTACCTTTTACCTCTAACGAGTTATGCGACTATTCGGCATTGAAACAGAGTATGGGATTACCAGGGAAGATCAGGAGACGGTCGATCCGGTCGTGGAATCGATGGAGCTGGTACGGGCCCATCTGACGGCCTCGTTCGAGCGGCGTTGGGACTATGGCGGTGAAGATCCGCATGAGGATGCGCGGGGGTTCCGGGTTTCCGGCCTGCAGCAGGATAAGGAAGAAGATGAGTTTGCCAAGGTCGATGCCCATCGGCCATTTTCATTTCACGAGATGAAGAGCGATCTCGTGCTCCCGAACGGCGCACGTTTCTATAACGACCATACCCATCCTGAATATTCCACGCCCGAATGCCGGAGCCTTTTAGCTATCCTGGCCCACGATCGTGCCGGGGAGCGCATTGCCCAGCGGGCGGCGGCGCGGCGCAATCATGCGCTCGGCGGACCGCATGTGCAGCTCTACAAGAACAACACGGATTTCCACGGGCATAGCTATGGCTGTCACGATAACTATCTGGTCTCTCGTTCGATTTCCTTCGCTTCGCTGACTGCGGGGTTGCTGCCGTTTCTTGTCAGTAGGCAGGTTATTGCTGGAGCAGGAAAAGTTGGGGTGGAGGGTCAGGAGAGCGGGTTTGTGCCTGGCCAGTACCAGCTCTCTCAACGAGCAGATTTTATGGAGACGGACTTGAGTGTCGATACGATGCACAACCGGCCGATTCTGAATACAAGGGATGAGCCGCACGCAGTTCGGGAAAAGTATCGGCGGCTCCATCTCATCGTCGGCGATGCCAACATGTGCGAATACGCCACGGCGTTGAAAGTCGGGACGACGCAGTTGGTGCTGGAGTTGATCGCGCGCAACGCTGCTCCGGCTCTTGAATTGGAACAGCCTGTTGCAGCGGTGAAGCAGCTGTCTCGCGATCAGAATCTAAAGGCGGCGGTTCGCCGGAAGGACGGCAATACCATCACGGGCCTCGACATTCAAGAACAGTACTACCTCGCGGCCGAGAAGCAGTTGTCCGGCGCCGACGCAGAGACCGATTGGATCCTTCGTGAATGGGCCGCCACATTGCAGCTGCTTACCGGCGATCGGAGACAACTCGTCGGGAAGCTCGATTGGGTCACCAAGCTCTGGCTGTTGGAAACCTTTATGCAGGAAGAGAAGATTGGCTGGGATGATCGATGGCTGGCGAGTTTGGATTTGGAGTACCATAATGTGAATCCTGATCGTGGGCTCTTTCTGGGGATCGAGGCAGAGGGAAAGGCCTGGAGGATGACGTCGGAGCAGGACATCGAATCCGCATTGGTAGCCGGTCCGGCCGATACCAGAGGGGGGATTCGCGGTCTCTGCGTCAGGCGGTTTCCGGATCAGATCAAGTCGATGCAGTGGGAACGCATTCAGTTCAGCGGTGGGCTGCTACCGCGTACATTGGAGATGGGCGACCTCTTCGAGCCGCATGCAGTGCAAACCTGTGCGAAGATATTCGAGCGCGCGGCATCTCCAATGGATGCGCTGAATGCATGGAACAGATGAAAGGAGTCCCGATTATGAACTACATCTCGATGCCGGAACGTCGTGAAGGGCCAGGCAATCCGATGCCGAAAGCCCCGAGTCCGTCCGATGAAGGTGGCGGGCCGAAACGGCCGGAGACCGGGTCACCCGACAAAGATAATCTGCTCAAGCGTATGCGCAAGGTCGACCCGAAACAGGCCGAGCGGTATCGGCAGAGAACGGGACAGTAGAAGGTAAGTGCTGGGTGCTGAGTACTGAGTACTCAGAAGGGACTAGGACTCAGGAATCAGACGTTGAACGACTACTCAGCACTCAGCACTTTTAACTCAGAACTAAGGTGAAGAGATGGGGATGCAAGGGGACTTTTTTCAATTGCTGAAGGAACAGGGCTACACACTTGGCGTGCCACCATCGGTGGGGACCGGTCATGCGCTCACGAACGCCACCACGATTTTGGCCTTCAAGTATCGCGATGGTGTGCTGGTAGCAGGAGATCGTCGCGCGACCGCCGGTAACATGGTGATGTACGATCGGACGGACAAGGTGTTGGAGATCGATCGGCACAGTGTCATGGCCATTGCCGGCGTCCCGGCGACGGCTTATGAAATGGTGCGCGTCTTGGAACATTCTTTTAAATATTACCGGAGAACGCAGCTGCAAGAGTTAAGTTTCGATGGCAAGCTGCGCGCTGTCTCCAAGCTCTTGAAGGAGAATGTGCCGTCGGCGTTGGCCGGGACAGGCGCGGTGGTCCCGGTGTTTGCGGGCTACGATCTGGAGCAGGGGTCGGCCAAGATATTTTTCTACGATATCCTCGGCGCGGAGTTTGAAGGTGTGGAGTATGCCGTATCCGGGTCCGGTTCCCCCACGATCCGAGGGATCTTGCATTATCTGAATACGTGGGGCGAACAACCCCTCAATACGCTACCGGAAGAACAGGCTATGGTGCAGGCCTTACGATTGCTTACGAGCGCGGCAGAGTTCGATTCGGCGACCGGCGGTGTCAACCGGGAGGCGAGTTTGTATCCCGTGATCAAGTTGATTACCGGAGCTGGTGTGCAGACGGTGCCGGATGCGACCTTGAAACCTCTCTACGAATTGCAGGTGGTGCGCTATGTATGAAGAACCCTATCGCTGGGTAGAAGCGGTCGGTAATCGACGGCAGTATCTCGATGAACAGTTCAAACAGGGGAGCCCGGTTGTCGCGCTGACCTATGACGGAGGCATTCTCCTTACGACGGTGAGCAAGGGGACTCCGAAGCTCTACGAGATCTACGACCGGCTGGCATTGGGCGGGATGGGACATCCCACAGATTTGGAAAAGCTTCGCTTCAGTCTGCTCGAAATGGCGCATGTCGAAGGCTTCAACCGCTCTCCGTCTGATGTAACAGGATCGAGACTGGTGAAGTACGGCATTGCTCCGGTAATCAAGCAGGCTTTTGAAGAAGTGTATAAGGCGCCGTTTATCGTGCGTATTCTGGTGGCCGAGTTGGGGCAGAAGCCGGATAAGGACGCGTTGCTGACGATCAACTACGATGGGACGTTTGAGGAAGTCACAGGTCATGCGGTTCTGGCCGCTACCACGGCTATCCAGGCGAAGATGTTGACCTATCTTAAGGAGCAACAGCCAGCCACGTTGTCATTGGCACAGGCGTTAGATCTGGCGTTGCGTGCCTGGGCGATCGGTTCGTTAGCGCAGCAACAGGATGAGGCGGATCAACAGACTGAGGCCAAGCCACCGACAAGTGGAGCGGGTGTAGTGGCCGTTGCCATCCCAAGCAGCGACGCATTGATTGCACATGTGCGGGGCCTTGTCGGTGAACGGACGATCGAATGCGCGGTCCTCGATCGCCAGGCTCCCGGCAGCTCAAAGTATCGGCCTCTCAAGCAAGCAGACCTTTCACGCCTCCTGCCGATGGCGCTCCAATCCGTCGTGGCGAATTGAGATGTTGAACCGTATTTTCGGACTTGAAACCGAATACGGACTCTTGGTGAATCAAGACCGGCCCGATCATTCCCCTACCTGGTTTGCCCATAAGATTCGCGACCATCTCTTTCACGTCCAACGGTGTGGCGTCCTCGATCTGCACCACCGGGGACACGATGAACCGCCAGGCAACGGAGGATTTCTCACCAACGCCGGGCGCATGTACCTCGACATGGGACATCTGGAATGGGCCTCGCCGGAGTGTGAATCGCTCAGCGACGTGGTGGCCGCCGACCGCGCCGGCGATCAGCTGCTGCAAGATGCGATTCAAGACCTCGATCTGGCCGACACGGTGTCATTGATCAAGAACAATGTGGACCATGAAACCGATGCAACATTTGGATCGCACGAAAATTATCTCGTCTCACGGCGGTTTCCCTTTACCAGGCGCGGCCTTGGACCCTTTGTGACTTTCCTCGTCACCAGGCAGATCTTTACTGGGGCTGGACGTATCGGAGCGGCTGGTCCTCAGGACGGCTGGGTTCAGATGGACCGGCTCCTTGTGCCGCGAGGAGCGAGCCATCGTCACGGGCAGGAGTCTCTCCTCCCATTTCAGATTTCTCAGCGCGCAGACTACATCGTGAATGATTTCTTCGAGTGGGTGCAGCAGAATCGTGCCATCGTGAATACCAGAGATGAACCCTTGGCCGATCCGAATCAGTTCCGCCGCATTCATCTTCTATTGGGCGATTCAAACATGGCCGAGGTGGCGACAGCCTTGAAGTTGGGCACGACAGGGCTTGTCCTTCAATTGATCGAAGAGGGCCATGCGCCGATTGATCTCGATCTCAATGAACCGGTCGAAACCATGCAGGAGCTGTCACAGGATCAGAGCAGGCAATGGATCGTTCAGTTGCAATCTGGGAAGTCGATCTCTGCAATCGACATTCAGGAAGCGTTTCTTGCAGCGGCGCAAGAACACTATCGCGGGCAGGATGATGAAACCGATTGGGTGCTCGATCAATGGGAAGCGGTCTTGCACGATCTACGCGGGGACTACCAAACGCTGGTGGGCCGGGTCGATTGGGCGTCGAAGTTGTGGCTGCTCGACACCTTTCGCGAGGCGGAGCAGATAGCGTGGACAGATCCGGCGCTGAAGAGTCTTGATTTGGAGTATCACAATCTTCATCAAGGCAGGGGGCTCTATTATGGCCTCATGGAAGAAGGGCGAGTTCCACGCCTGATTACAGACAAGGCGATTACGTTAGCAATGGAGCATCCACCACGCAACACCAGAGCGTTTGGGCGTGGCGAACTTGTTCGCCATTTGCTGGCTTGCGGGCTTCCGGATGAATCGGCTGATCCTAAGCCGGAAGAACGGTTTTCTCCCTCCTATGTGATTAATTGGTCGATCTTCCAACTGCGTGGTCAAGCGCCCTTTCCCATGCCGGATCCGTTCAAGACCTACGTGCAGGAAGTGCGCGCCCATCTTCAAACGGCCTGATCGGGTCGGCCCGCCCGCACTCACCTTATGTTCGTTCTTGCAAGAAGTCCATAATCCGATTCTCCGCCCAGAAATGATCTTCTCCGTTGTGTGCCCACTGCAAGAATCCGCAATGGCCCCCGTGGCGAGGCGCAATCACTCGAATCCGAGAGTTGCGCTGAATCGGCGGCACCGTAAACATGGAGTAAGGAATGAAGGGATCGTCTTGTGCCGTAATGATGAGGGTGGGGACGACGATGGACCCAACCACATGGCATGCTCCCACGCGATTGTAGTAGTCGGCTCCACTGGCGTAGCCTCCGTCCGGGGCCGTATAGCGATGGTCGAATTCGCTCATCCTGTTAGTACGGTCGAGATCCTGAAGATCCCACTTGCCGGGGAAGAGCGCAGCCTTTCGTCGCAGTCGCGCTTTGAGTTCCACGAGAAAATGCCTGTGGTAAATCCAGTTTCGCGGCCGCTCCAAGGCCTCGACGCATTTCGGAGGGTCGATATTTGGGCAGACCGCGATCGCACCGGCCAACGCGGTTTCTGATGAGCCGGCCTCTCCGGCTGCCTTCAGGATGAGATTTCCTCCCATCGAATAGCCGACAAGCCATATGCGAGCGAGTTCATCCACGCGCGCCAATTCCTGGACGATGGCTCGATAATCCTGACTCAAGCCGGTGTTATAGAGCGTCGGGGTCAGGTGCTCGGTCCCACAACACGTTCTTTGATTCATCCGGATGACATTGAATCCTGCGCGATAGGCTTTCGCGGCAATGCCACGCATATAGTGAGACTCGCTGCAGCCTTCGAGGCCATGCACGAGCATCACGGTCTGGCATGCTGTGCGGTGTGGCTGCCAGTGGCAGAAGCCGAGCAATTGGGTATGAGGCTCGGTGGTGAAAAGCCGCGATTCGATCGGTACTCCAGCAAGAAGCCCTCCGCGAGGCCAAAACCCCGGGGCAATCGTCATGAGATGCGGATTGCGAAACCAGGCTGTCGGTGTAAACTCTCGCCCGTCTGGTGACATGGAGGGCATCATACCGAAAAGGTCCATGGCTTCGCAGTATGAATTGCCTGGATGCGATAAATTGGGAGGGGAGGGGGTCCTCGTATTTCCGCTATGGCTGCTTGATTCGACGAATGCAGAATAGGTGGAAGGAACTCTTGCTTCAATGGTGGGGGAAAGTAAAAATGGCACTTCACAGAGTGAAGTGCCTCTTTTCGTCTGGATTGGCTCCCCGGGCAGGACTCGAACCTGCGACCAGCCGGTTAACAGCCGGCTGCTCTACCAACTGAGCTACCGGGGAACGAGATCGTCCATCGTCGGGAGGCGTATTCTAGCAAAAGACGTTGGTTGGGGGGAGACTTTTTTCCATCAGAACAATACTAGCCGTACCTTCGTCTATCCCGTTATACGTCGAAGTCTTCTGTTTCATCCTCGTCCGAGCTTGCATCTGTGTTGCCTGATGCGACTGATGCGTAGTGCTTGGCCCAGGTCAGATAGAGATTTCCACTGTCGCGCATGGTATCGGCAGCCTTGACGAGTGTGTGTGCCAAATCCGGGTCTTTCCCGCTGGCATGAATCTCGGCTGCACGCCGTTCGAGCACTTTTGGGTACTCGTGGATCAGGCCAGCAATCTCTCGAACGAGCTCATCAATGACATTGTCTTCGGTTTCCATCTGTTCCCTCCAACAGCGGTACCAACAAAAAACCCCATAGCACAGGTGCCATGGGGTCTCGCGCGGGAAACCCGCT
>JBDSDL010000114.1:0-11228 GCA_039920585.1 Nitrospiraceae bacterium
CTCTGGGGCGCACGGTGCGACGAATAAGGAGCACCACGTCTGTGCGCGCCGCCGAGTTAGTGAGGCGGCCGGGTCCCCGTTGAGGATCTGAACGATGCGAGAACGCTGCTGGCGGGCTTTTTCAGCATCCTGTTACTCTGCTTCAGCCAAGGACGACCGATTTACCTTTTAGATCTTGGGTCGTACCGCTGGCGCGGATCTTGTCGATGTTCCATTCGGTGGAAGAGATCCGGATTACATGGCCCTTGATCGTATGGAACTCTCCTTTCGTAAAGGCCACAACGTCTGGCGCCGTCACTTCCATCTGTAAGATGACCGTTCCCGATTCCAAATGTGTGAGCCGTAGACTCTTCGGAGTCTTCGTCACGTCGTAGGCGCGCCGTTCGTTAATCATGAGCGTGCTATCGTTGAGCTTGGCCGTCACTTTTCCCTCCGCATTGAACAGCGCAAAGTTCACGAGTAGCGCGCCAGTGATCGGTTTCAGCGCCACCTGAATCTGCGGAACCCCCTCGATTTCAATCATGCCATCGGTGTTGCGGTACAAATTCGAACCCACTTCTACATCCATGCTAGGCCTCATTTCACTGCGCTGTAAAAAACATTCGTTACGACTTCTTGATACGATCTAGAATCAAGGCGATACACCCGCCGAGCAGACCCCCTCCCAAAACCGTCGTGAGCAGTTCGACCAATTTGAGCCCCCATACAGACCCTTGAGTTTGCATAGCCTCCCGTATGCCGCCCTGCAACATGATCACGGCCAGCGCCATGGTGGCGCCGACAATGAACCACCAAAGAAAGACTTTCACGGTCGACCACACAGGGACTCCTCAAAACTCCATTCGACGATCTAGACTACGGTATTGAATCGCTTCCGCTACATGCAGCGGCTCAATCGTATCAGAGCCCGCGAGATCGGCAATGGTTCTCGCCACACGCACAATGCGCCCATGGGCCCGAGCAGACAATCCGAGTTTGGCCAGCGCTCGTTCTAAGAGCTCCTGTGCCGGCGCCTCCAGGCCACAATACCGCTTCAGGAGCCGCGGCTTCAACTGAGCATTCGAGTGAATCCCGTCTTGACGATACCGCTGGCGCTGTCGATCCCGCGCTGCCAGGACGCGCGATCGAATCGTGGCGGAACTTTCCGGCATAGGACCATGATCGTGCAAGTCTCGCACGGAGACCGGCGGAACCTCGATATGCATATCGATTCGGTCTTGGAGCGGTCCCGATAATTTGGCTCGATAGCGGCGGATTTGGTGCGGGGTGCAGACACATTCACGGGT
Organism: Nitrospiraceae bacterium; assembly: GCA_039920585.1. Classification (GTDB taxonomy): domain Bacteria; phylum Nitrospirota; class Nitrospiria; order Nitrospirales; family Nitrospiraceae; genus Palsa-1315. The sequence goes on from JBDSDL010000114.1 coordinate 1,287, forward strand.
GCGATCTCCATAGTATCCGCAAGGACAGGGATTCATTGCGGCGATCAACATAAATCGCGCGGGATAACGGAGCGAGCCGCTAGCCCTAGTCAAGGTCACATGCCCATCTTCCAGCGGTTGCCGCAATCCATCCAAAACGGGACGGCGAAACTCCGGGGATTCGTCCAGGAACAGCACGCCATTGTGCGCCAAGGATACTTCCCCAGGTCGAGGAACTGTTCCGCCTCCGATGAGTCCGGCATCGGAAATACTGTGGTGCGGAGCGCGAAAGGGGCGGATCGTCAACAGTGGCTGATTAGCTGGCAATTGTCCGGATACACTATGGACGCGGGTCGTTTCGATCGCTTCTTCAGGGTCCATGAGGGGCAAAATCGTCGGGAGTCGCTTCGCCAACATGGTCTTACCCGACCCGGGCGGTCCCACCATTAAGAGATTGTGGCCCCCAGCTGCAGCGATCTCCAGGGCGCGCTTCGCATGGTCTTGGCCCTTCACATCGCCATAGTCATCATCCTCCACCGGGCGCGTGGCAAAGAACCGCTCCTGGTCTGCGTGAGCCTGATCCAGCGAAATCGTGCCGTTAAGAAATGCCACGGCCTCGGGAAGTGTGTGAAGTGGATAGGCCGTCACACCCTCTACCACGGCCGCTTCTTGGCTATTCTCAGCAGGCAAGAGCAGACTATAGTTGGGCCGGCAGGCAATCCCAATGGATAACGCGCCGGTAATCGCCTTAATGCGTCCATCCAATGAGAGTTCACCCACACAGACTCGGCCTAGTATATTCTGAGGCGAAATCACTTCTTCCGCGACGAGAATCCCGATGGCAATAGCCAAGTCGAGCCCGGACCCTTCCTTCTTGATTCCCGCTGGAGCAAGATTCACCGTGATTTTCTTTACCGGGAAATGGAAGCCCGTATTCTTGAGTGCGGAGCGGACTCGATCACGGCTCTCCCGTACCGTGGCATCGGGGAGACCGACGACTGAAAATTGTGGAAGCCCTCCAGCAATATCGACTTCCACATCGATCAAGTGTGCATCGATACCAACAAGTGCCGCACTCAAAACTTTTGCAAGCATGGGTGACTCCGGTGCAACGCGCAGGGCTGCCGGATTATAGAAACGCGGTCGTATTGTTTCAATCGAAACAATAGGAGACGGCAGGAAATGGTTCCATTTTCTCTCTTGCCATCACACCAGTCCGACCGCTAGCACCCTCTTCTACCCTTCTGTATAATCCCTTCCTATGTCTGTCCATTCCCACTGTCTTCGATTGAGCCTGCAAGAACCTGCACCGTACATCAAGTTGTCAGGCCATATACCAGTGTGTTTGCTCCTCAGTGGACTGATCATGGGAGTGAGCACTCCCGTCTTAGCCCAAGTGCCTGGGCGTGCAACCACCCCATCTGGACCAATTGGGGCATCGATGGCTGTCCTGGCAACACTGCAAGACGCCGATGTGCTTCCGCCTGAAGGCACTCCCGATGCCAATCGCGTCATCAAAGCCGTCATCCAATTTCAATCGGTATTTATGAAGAGTGGTGATCCGGCCGTGCAGCTACTTCTGACTCAAGCACTGACTACCAAGGGAGAGCGTAGCGCGGACAACACCCTGTCTCGATTTCGTTCGGCGGGCTGGACGTCGGAAGTACTTGAGGCGCTCAGTGAACAGTGGGTCACCACGGCGATCGATCAGCGAGAACGTTTGGCGCCAGGCTTTCGCCAATTCAACGTCCGCCTGGAAGATTTTGATTCGTTGATGGAACTTGTTACGAAGACACGGACTGCTTTGGAACAACGGGGACAGAACATCCACCAGGTGTTTGCGCAACGCCGGCGGGAGATGCCGGGAGGACACAATCATTAATAGTAATAGGGAGGGCGCAATGGCAACGAAAGCCTATATCCTCATCAAAGTCAAAGCCGGGAGGACAAAAGATGTGCTACAGGTGCTCAAGCGCCTTACCGGCGTCGAACAAGCCCACTCCTGTTTTGGGCGGCCGGATATTATTCTATTCATCAGTGTCGCGGACGAACGCGCGCTCTCGGATGTGGTGATCACAAAGATTCACCAAGTCGAAGGGGTTGAGGAAACAGATACACACATCGTCGCCGATACCTAGAAATATAATCGAGAGCCTTCTTGAAATCAGCGTTAGATTTCTCAGGAGTAACAAGGGAGTATCATCGCGAGATGCTCAAAAGGCCACACATCTCACCCGCCCAACCCTGGCGAGTCGAAACCGGAGGCGTAGGATTCTAACCACAGCTCTTTTCCCGTGTGGGCTACGTTGAGGATTTCGATGAGCTGAGAACGCCGCCTTGAGAAAGGTGCGTCTTGGCGCACCGAGGTTGGGCGGGTGAAAACAGAGACTTTTTCAGCACCCAGCTAGCGGAGAGACGAGACGCTGACGACAGCTCCGCCAAGTTCTGCCGACCGGTAGCAGGCATCGGCCACCTCGACGGCGCAACATCCAGCACGCCCGGTAATAGGCGGTGGACTGTTCGTTTCGATGGCATGGACAAAGGCGCGGAGTGTGGCGAGAGTCGTCTGCTGCGGCTGGACGGCCCATTCGAACGGAGCGGTATCACCCATGACGCCGCTTACTCGCTGGTGAAACCAATCAGCGGCGATTTGGCCCTGGGTTCCCACCCACTCTGTTCTCGCAACCCTCCCCGCTGCAACGCGTGCAATATCCATGACGCATGACATGCCACTCACGGTCTGTGCCTGCACGATCGCCGCCGTCTCCGGCGCCACGGTCGGAAGCTGGTCCAACTCGCAGCGAACGGCAACCACCTCTTCACCGGCGAGAAAAGGCACCAAATCCAAGAGATGAACCCCAAATTCCAAGAGCGCCCCACGCTGGCCTGGCATCGGTGCCAGAACCTGGGCACTGGCCTTCATCTCAATCCGGCTGGTGAAGGTGGCATACCTGAGCTGGCCGATCCCCGGCAAATGATCTTTCAAAAGAAGAATCGTCGAGTCGTAGCGCAGAGTCTGCGCGGTCATCAGCAACAGACCTGCCTCTTCTGTTGCCGCCACCATCATTCGTGCTTCACGGCCTGTCGGCGCTAGCGGCTTTTCAATAAGGATGGGCTTCCTTGCCCTCACGGCCTCAAGACATATCTCAGGAGAGAGCGACGGAGGAGTCACCACTACGACAGCCTCTACCCTCGGATCGGCGATCAAGTCGCGATAGTCACCATAGACAGGAGTGGCTGTCGTCGAAAACGAAGGCAGTCCCTCCCCGATTCGTTTTCGGCAGAGGGCGGCAAGGCTCACCCCTGGAAGATCATGCAGGAGATGGTGGATATACCGACTGCCATGACGGCCGGCGCCGATGAGACCAATTCCAAGCGGCATAGTCGCCACATCCATCGTGAGGGAGGAAACTGTAGCTGCCGTCGAATGCTGGGTCAACTAAAACTCAATCCTAGAAGCCTGATTCTAGCACCCAGTCTCGCACTCGTTAATTTCGGCCTTCCACCCTTCTCTCGGACTTCCTCACATAATTCCGTTCACCGGGTGTCTAGCCGTAGTAGCGGGCGAAGTCCTGAAAGACCGAATGCCACTGCACATCGCGCTCCCGACACCTGAGCACCAGGGTGCGTGGATCGTCATGCAGACAGGTGAGTGGCACACCCTAGAAGTACCGGAAGGCGCGCTCATGGCCGTCCAGCTGCGCACTCAACTGCGCATGGAGATAGGCCCGCACCCACAGCCGCCGCCAACGTTTGACTGTTTTGCGATCCACGCCCTCACCCCGCGCCAGTCGAGCCAGCACCTCCTGTACCCTGTCTGCTTCCAACATCGGCTCCTCCCCCGCTATGCGTAATACACGGGCTGGAGCCTGCTGAATGCATGGTGGTCTCGGACATGTCGCGGTCCTCCTTGGTGAGGGAGGGAGAATTTTAGATGATCACAGAAGGGGGCGTTTACATGATTGCTGACAGTGTCATGATGGCGATCCTGCGTGGCACCCTAACTCGAACCGATCACGTGCTGCAAAAACCGGACAGATGCTGTGCTTTATCAACTTCTTCCTAGACAGGAGAACCCAACATAGGTAAGATTCAAAATATTAGGAGCACCTCTCACACAATGGCCACGATCCTGATCATCGACGACGAAGAATCGATCCGGAACCTGCTGAAGGAGGTTCTTGAAAGAGCAAAGCACCGTGTACTCGAAGCCCGTGATGGTCGAGAAGGCTTGACTCTCTACCAACAAAACAAAATAGACCTGGTCCTTATGGACATTCTGATGCCAGGAACCGACGGTCTCGAAACCACGTTGCAACTGACGCGCGAATATCTCGATGCAAAGGTCATTGCCATGACCGGCGCGCGAGGAGACCGCAACTTTCTCGATGTTGCGAAACTCTTTGGGGCCCGTCGCGTCTTTGAGAAACCCTTCGACATCGACAAACTCGTTCAAGCCGTCAACGAAGAACTCGCCAAGTAGCACTAACGACCAATCGAATTTATTCGGCCTCATTATCTTTGTCGGCTCACAGCCATTTGCCTCATTCTTGTGGTCAGAAGATGCAAATGCCTGGCAACTGGCCCGTCGTGTCGTCATGATTCTGGCAGAAAGAACAGCGCGGCGTTCAAAATGAAGCGGCCTACCCTCTGGATCGTGCTTATTCTTATGGCGGGGGTATTGCCCCTGAAAAACTTTGTGAGTCACGCTCACTGGGAATACATCAAGTGGGCTCCGACTGCTGAAGATATTCGCTCACCAAAATACATTCTCGACATCTTCATCGACCTTGTCGGAAATACTGCGCGCTTTTTCCTCGTGGCTTTTTCTGAGCCGTCTGTCCACGTCTTCAACACTTCACGACAATGGCTTCTCGCTGCCGGAATCGGTGGCGCGCTATCACCCGGCATTGAATTCTATCAAGTCTATTGCCACAGCCGCTTTCCCTCAATCTTTGACATCATCGCCAATGTGACCGGAAGGCTCATGGGCGTCCATTTTCCCCTCTTCAGGAAGACCGCCTTAGCAGCCCGTCAGAATCAGAATATCACTCCCAACCCACAGGATCGTAGCCACACTCTTTAACCGACTCATCTGCCTCCCTGAAGTTCTTTGCTGCCCAATGAACGCATCATAACCGGATCGTTGTACGCCACTTCACTCAACGCATCCATGATATGGAGCCCTTGCGTTGCGACCAGCTCCTTGGCCTGAGCATAGTTCTTCGCAGTAAACCTCGCCACTGCCGGCCGACCGTTCACAATCTGACAAGCCAGGATCTCGCCGTTCACTTCCAGCGCCCCCCCCTGCTCAACCAACGTCTTGGCCTGTGCCGACGTAATGCCATGAAGTTGGGCGAACTCCTCCACTCCTCCCGTCTCAACCAATCGCCCATCCGGCATGATGCAGAGTCGTTTGAAATGCGGGGACCAATCCTTGCGGAAGTCGATGTACTTGATGTCTCCACCCTTCGCAACTACTCGGTCCAATGTGCGGTAATCGATACCAAGATTCTTTTGATCAAGCTTCATCGTCAATTCCACCGGCAGTGTCCGGTGAAAAATCATGGCCGCCACCTCATCGAGTGGAATCCCTCGGGCTTGAGACAATTGCTCCGCTTCGGCAAACTGCATGAGATCTAACGTCCAAGTCTGTTTAGGAACGGCTCCCGTCGGATCAATCCGGCAGGCAAATAACCCTCGCGTGAGCACCCCGCCAATCTGCGGGTACACATAGACTCCGCCTTCAGTCAGCAACTTGACCATCGTCTCCAGCGGAACCTCGTAGCTTTCCGACAACACTTTGGCATGCGCGGGAAGATCTTCCTTCAGCGTCATCGCACAGGCCGTCACATTCCCTGGCGCATCGAACTCGGAATAATCCTCGACAATGTTATAGAGAATCGCAGGCTTCTGCTTCTCAACTTTCTTCTTGATCTTAAACATTTCTCAGCTCACCCTTCGTTGTGCATCCCCCGGATGACCATCCCCTCAGCACGCACGTCTCAGCACTCAGCACTTTTCTTCCTTTCACGCTTCAGATGCTCATAGGGCGGCAATGTCATCAATCGTCCATCCTCGACCGGTCCACCTATGGTGAAGTGATAGAGCGATTGGAAGCTCAACCCCTTCATCGCGACGATCTCATGCACTGGGTCGTCAAAGAAACATCCGATCCCAGTGGCCCGCACCCCCGCAGCTTCCGCTTCCAAATACAGCACCTGTCCCAGTAACCCTGACTCCCAGAATAGACGTGGGTACCACCAAGCCCCTCCTTCCCGCAAGCGCCCCTCGAACTCGGCCAGCATGCCGAACGAGAAGGCGCTGTCTGCGGCAATGTCTTGATGACAACTTACTTGCGTGGCCAGTTTCTTCGCATCGCCTTCAAGCAGCCAGTAGAGAGGTAGACCTTCCGGACAACCTGGCGCCGCAGTCCAGATCAACTCTGGATTCATCGATTGCTGGATAAACGACAGCTTCTGAGGATCACGGACCAGAACATACAGCCCTGGCGTGAGGCCTTCGACACGATGAACAAATATCAAAAGGTGAATCGCCGGCTCGTAAGGCCAAACATCCCACGGCATCGGTCGATCCAATTGCGGCCGATCCGAACGAGGCATTACCAGCTGCATCATGCGGAAGAAGGTCGCAGCGGAGATCGACGTCTTGCCATCGAACGACACAGCACTCCGCCGCTGGCGAATGATCTGGCCTGCCAAAGGGGCATCGTGAGACGTGAAAGGTGAAAGGTGAAACGAAACAGAGGTGGGAGGAGCGACAGAACGGTGTTCGTAAGAGGCTTTCCAACTCGCTGCTGCCGCCTCATCAATAATCTCCCACTGCACTCCATGCTCGCCGCTCAAACGATTAGCCTTCCCAACCCATGTAGTCGCTGCGAGCTTTTGTACTAACACCGAGTCTAGATATAATGGGATGGCAGGCTCCGTATCGCGTTTAACGTTTAACGCTTCACGCTTCACATCCTTAAAAGGCCATACCACTGCCAGACAATCCGGATGCTCCGGCTCAGCCTCACCAAAGTCCTCCGCGCGATCGGTCCCCAACAGCATCGCGGTGGTATTTTGCTCCGCGCCATCCAGCAGCACCATGTTCCATCCGAGTGTCGCCGCGGCGATCCGCGATGAACCGATCGCATGACCGACATCATGGTTGCAGTACCGGAACGCCCGCTCCCCATACTTCCAGGCTTCTCGCCAGTGAATGGAGGTGAGCCCGAAGAGAAATGCGCCAGGCGGAAACGGCGCCAGCAGCCGAGCGATCTGTTCAGCGGGAAATTCAGCGCGTAACTCCAATCCATGTTCTTTGGGCGCGTAGTGATAGAGCCCCGGGTTCAGTTCAAGTCCCTCGATCTTCGGCAAAACTAAGTAGCCTTCGGTCGGATGCAAGTTTCCCGACGAGGGATTACTCCGTAGCGCCCACTCCGATTCCCCCGCCTTCTTCCAAGCCGACAGAGCGAGAGCAAACTCGAAGAACCGAGAAAGCGTCCGCACATTAACCGGCGGGCAGGCAACTGTCCCAGACTGGTAGAGGGCGTCATAGGTAGGCGATACAGGATGTTCATCCGGCGGCAGCAGCGGCAACGAAATAAGCGGTGCTCCTTCAAACCGCCGAAATGGATCAGGCTGATTGGCCCAATCCAGATAACCCAGCGCACGAGCATAGCGATTGAAATGATGTTTGGTTTGGATGTGATAGCGGATCACGCAATCGATGGGGTCGATCGAGACGGGCTCAACTGATGCGGCAGAAACTGGTTTTTTCGTACTCATTGTAAGGTACGGCCAGTCTACAGAGCCGCAAGAAGGAAAGTAAACGTGCGCATTGACCTCCGTTTCTCCCCGCGAGTATGCTGCAATCAGCATTGCCAAGGAGAGACCCGTGCAATTCGACGCTGCACTTGCCGCACAAGAATCATTTGGACGAGCAGAAGCTGAGCTTGGATCCGACTGGGATACTGCCGTAGAGCTTGAAGGCACATTTTCCTCGAACGCCGGATCGACGGCGCGGGAGGCCTATGAGAGCTTGCTCGCTCTCGCGGTCCGCTATCCCACCGCACATTCCTTTCAAGCCTTCTGTATCTTCATCACCTGGCAGCAGGTGACGGAGGAGACCATCGCGCATCATTTCCAGACCGGTCTCCGGCTCTGCGAAACATTTCTGGCTTCTTCCGATGGGAAACATCGAGTAGATGTCGAGCAGATCACGGAACTCTATGGGTCATTTCGTGATGGGTTGGGGCTCGATGAAGAAGATGAGATTCAAGTCGAGTTTCGCCGGGACACGCCTAAGGGAGGAGACTAGTCTCTAAACATGCGCGTTAGGGATTGTCAGAAGCAGAGCGTTGTTCGCTGACAGCTGAGGGCTCTTGATCAGCCTCATCGTGCCCACAATGGGGACATGGCATGCAGACCGGCCCATCGCAACAATGGTAGATGTATTCGCGACCGCAACGTTTGCAGTTCGTGTGAGCCATCTGTGAACGCAACGTAGCAAACTTCCCGCCTTCTCACAAGAGCCGATTCATGTCGGACGATCATAAACATCGCGGGCGTATTTTTCTTCATCGCGGCCAGCTGGCGCAGGCCAAAGCGGCCTACGAACAGGCAGTCGCGGATGATCGCCAGACCAAGGATGATCGCGCCCTCTCCGATTCGCTCGGCAATCTAGGCAACGTGTGCGCCCAATCCGGCGATCTGGAGCGCGCAGAAGCTTGCTATAGGGAGGTACTCTCGATCCAACGCACGGAACGCAACCAGCACGCCATCGCGCACACGTTGGTCAACCTCGGTAATCTCCACATCGGCGCCGATCATCCTGAGAAAGCTCGCCCATACTATCTCGAAGCATTGGATCTGCTGAGCGACCTAAACGACGATCGCGCACTCGGCATTCTCCACAACAATCTGGCGTTGCAAGAGGCTCGTGAGGGACAGTGGGAGCAGGCGGTCACGTCGTTTAAACAGGCCCTCGACTATCACCGGGTCGTTGGGAATGAAGAAGGACTCGCCGTGACCTATAGCCAGCTCGGCAAGTGCTTTCTCGACCAGGGCGACCTGACGAAAGCCGAGCGCTGTCTCAACAATGCCTCGGAACATTACATCAAGCTCGGCAACGAACCGGCCGAGGCTGCGGTGCTCCGACTCCTTGCCACGGTGTATGACACCCGCCATGATCTCGTGTCAGCACGACGGTGTCTTGAGCGCGTAGTGGCACTCGACCAGCGATACGCACTGCCTGAGCTTCAAACCGACTCGATCTATCTTGAGAAGTTGAAGCAATGCGGTTAGCCACTCTTTCGTTCTTCTGTCTATCCCCGAACAACCTCCATCAACTGTCCAGCATTCTTTCACTTTCCGCCAAGCCGAATCAGACGAAACTCTGGACAGAACTCAATCCTCTGCTATCTTAGGAACGTCACCCTGTTGCTTCAAGTTTCACCATGACATAACCGACAGGATACTGACGTGGATGTTGCATGCCATTTCTTGCTCGGATCCTCACAACATTGGTTCTCGGGTCGCTCATGACTACGACCGCTTTGCAGGCCGCAGACGTCTCGCCCAAGATTGCCGTCGGCACTCAAGAGGTCGGACTCAACGCAGGCTATATGCTCCCTCATCGACTCACGACAGACCACACGACCAAGCAACAAGGCCCGGCCTTCATGCCCTACTGGATGATGACACTGACCGATCCCATCGGCGACAGTTGGTATCGAGGCCAGGTATCACTCGGCGCTGAAATGGTCTATATCCAATTTCAGGAGTCAATTCTCACGCACGGTGTCGGCTTCGCCCCGAAAATCAAATACACCTTCGTCGCGCTTGACCGGATTCGACCCTATGCGGAATTCACCGGAGGCCCCTTTTGGACCGACCTCGCCGGAAAAATCCCGGAAGAGTCCAGCCAGTTCAACTTCGTCTTGATGGCCGGATTCGG
>JBDSDL010000115.1:0-3591 GCA_039920585.1 Nitrospiraceae bacterium
AAGCGGCTACAAGCCGGGCATGACGCCGGAACAATACTTCGACCATCTCTGCAAGACCGAGGCGGGAGAGTTCATCATCAAGACAGTGGAGAATGTCGAGGGACTCTATTTGATGCGACCATGGAAAAAAGCCACTGACTACGAGCTGGAGCATCTCTATGCATTGGAAGATCCTTATGACATTACCGATGATCCTAATCCACAGGACTATCTCGTTCAGCCGCCGTTTGGCCAGTACCAGTTTATGGAATCCCTCCGCACAAAAGATGAAGTGACAATTTCAGAGCCGTATGTGCGGTATTCCAGAAGCTCTGCAAAAGAAAGCAAGAGAGACTATGTCTACATGGATGGAACGCGAAGTCATCGTGTCCCATACATTGTGAAACAAGAAGGTGTGCCATCGCTGAAAAGCCGCTATGGCTATATCTGGAGAGGAATTCGACGGCCTCAGGATCGAGAACTCGGAATAGTGGGAGGAGAACTCATAGTGATGGATTTACAAACCAATGATGTCCTATGCGTACGTCGTGGGTTCATCCGCAGCGGTGGCATACAAAATCTCACAGGCATTTGGTGGCTAGGGGACAAGTGTGTCCTGCCAAGAAAGCATTGAGTTCATCTCAGTTTATTCAAAGGATCTTAAGAGCCTCCGCTGAACAAAAGTAGGGGGGTACTCACCATGCCACAGTCCCAGATTTCTATTTGGCTAGACTTCGCGCTTCAGCAAATGGCTGCAGAGAGCTACTTGGATGATCCCGGAGGTCTCCAATCGCAACTGACTCGTGGGAATAACAGGTTCGGTTTTGATCCACCAACTGGATCGCTTCTTGGAGCAACGCGATTCACCAATGTGCTGGCCGACCGATTCATCTCTAAGTACGACATCGTCGATCATCATGCTAACGATGCCACGGGCTTTTCGGCCACGCTCACGCAAGAACCCGGCAGCGATACGCTGACGGGCGGATTGGGCAACGATCTTTACAATTTTTCGCGTGGCGATGGCCAAGATACGATCAGTGATGCCGATCCCTTCCCATTCAATCAAGACCGTGCGCTCTTTGGCGCGACGGTCAATCCCTTGGATCTTGTGGTCAGCCGCCAGGCGAACGATCTGCGCTTGGCGATCCATGGCTCGTCTGATCAGATCACGGTACAGAACTGGTATTTCGGCACGAACAATCAGATCGAGACGATCCAAGCAGGCAACGGGCAGACACTGCTCAGCACCCAAGTCGATCAGCTCATCCAGGCGATGGCCGGGTTCACGCAACAGACCGGCCTCACCTGGGATCAGGCGATCGACCAACAGCCGCATAAGGTGCAGACGGTCTTGGCCGCGAGCTGGCAGTGATTAGGACGTAATAAGGTGAAATGTAAATCGGGTTCGAGCGAGGCTGGCGCGACAAGTGACCCTGGCCTGTCCAGACTTTCTCGCATGTCTCGCCCCGGATGATGTGCTTTCAAGGTTCTCCTGCGTTCCCCCGCCAGGCCGATATGGCAGTCTGATGCAAGACTCTTCTGAACAGGTTCGAGCGGATGGTCACGTTGAGACAGCCGATGCTCTGGCGCCACCCACTGATACGGGCCTGATCTGCCTGTTGATCTTGGCTCGTTTCTATGCTTTGCCGGCTGACGGGTCGCAGCTGCGCCATCAATTTGCACAGTCTGGTCAACTCCTTTCCGACACTGATTTGCTCCGTGCCGCCAAGCACCTCGGACTCAAGGCTGGCCAGAAGACCGCCGACTGGAACACACTCGGCGGAATTCCACTCCCAGCTCTGGCAAAGAGAACAGATGGGAGCTATGTTGTCCTCGCGAAGCTCGAAGGGGAGAAAGTCCTCGTTCAAGATCCTACCGAAGCGCGTCCGCTCGTGCTCTCTCGCGAGCAGTTCGAGTCGGCCTGGCCCGGGGAGTTGCTGCTCTTTACCAAGCGGGCCAACCTGCGGCTACAAGATTTGACGTTCGATTTCACCTGGTTCATTCCTGCCATCGTCAAATACCGCAGGCTTCTCGGCGAGGTGTTTGTCGCATCGTTCTTCTTGCAACTCTTTGCCTTGCTGACCCCGCTGTTTACCCAAGTCGTCATCGACAAGGTGCTCGTCCACAAGGGCTTCACGACGCTTCATGTATTGGCAATCGGCATGATTGCCCTGGCACTCTTCGATGCGGTTTTGGGTGGGTTGAGAACCTATCTCTTTTCTCATACGACGAACCGGATCGACGTCGGTCTGGGCGCACAGTTGTTTCGCCATGTTCTGGCGCTGCCACTGGCATATTTTGAGGCAAGACGGGTGGGGGACACGGTGGCCCGGGTGCGTGAACTAGAACATATTCGCCAATTCTTAACGAGCAATTCAGTAACAGTGGTGCTCGATCTGCTGTTTACCGTCGTGTTTCTCGTCGTCATGTGGTTCTACAGCCCTGTGCTCACACTCGTAGTCATAGCATCCTTGCCACTCTATGCCCTGCTCTCGATCTCCATTACACCGGCGATCCGCGCCAGGCTCCATGAGAAATTCAATCGTGGCGCAGACAATCAGTCCTTCCTCGTGGAAGCGATCAGCGGCATTCAAACGGTGAAGGCCTTGGCCGTCGAGCCGCCGTTGTTACGCAAGTGGGAAGAACAACTGGCGAGCTATGTACGGGCGAGTTTCCGTGCTACCAGCTTGATGACCGTGGCCGGCCAGACCGGAACATTCATACAAAAAGTAACGACCGTCGCCGTGCTGTGGCTCGGCGCCTATCGAGTCATCGAAAGAGATTTGACCATCGGACAATTGATTGCCTTCACGATGCTCTCGGCACAAGTGACGGGGCCGTTGCTGCGTCTCGTCAATCTGTGGCAGGAATTCCAACAAGTGGGCATCTCGGTGCAGCGGTTGGGCGATATTCTGAATACGAAGCCAGAGCCGTCCTACAATCCGAGTCGAACCACACTCCCTCAAGTCAACGGACATATCGTGTTCGAGTACGTGACCTTTCGCTATCGCCCTGATAGCTCAGAGGTGTTGCGCAAGGTGTCATTCACCGTGGCTCCAGGCCAGGTCATTGGGCTTGTTGGGCGATCAGGATCCGGCAAGAGTACGATTGCGAAGCTGCTTCAACGGCTCTACGTGCCGGAGCGTGGGCGTATTCTGGTGGACGGTGTGGACCTCGCGCAGGTGGACCCGGCCTGGCTCCGCCGGCAGGTGGGCGTGGTGCTCCAAGAAAACTTTCTCTTCAATTGCTCTGTGCGCGACAACATTGCGCTGACTGATCCAGGGCTGGCGATGGAGCAGGTGATGCAAGCGGCCAAGCTGGCTGGGGCGTACGAATTCATTCTTGAGTTGCCGGAAGGCTACGACACGATGGTGGGAGAGCACGGCTGCTCGCTATCCGGTGGGCAGCGCCAGCGCATCGCGATTGCCAGAGCGTTGGTCGCAAACCCGCGCATCCTGATCTTCGATGAAGCCACGAGCGCGTTGGACTATGAATCCGAGGCCATCATTCAGCAGAACATGGCGCAGATCAGCCGTGGGCGTACGGTCTTCATCATTGCCCACCGGCTGAGCACGGTGCGTCCGGCGCATCGGATTTACGTGGTGGAAA
>JBDSDL010000116.1:0-3991 GCA_039920585.1 Nitrospiraceae bacterium
GTTGAGATGGAATATTTCTGTTGGCCTGTCGATAACAGTAAATAACTCGACAGGTTGGAGGTGCTGTGTGAGGCTCACCCTTGTGAGGCACTTCTTTTGCTGAAATACCCTTTTATGGAACCTGAGACGATGACAAGAGCCTTCGATTCGGCAACAGTTCGAGCCGGCAGCTGGCGTGGTTGGGTGCGTGTCATGACTCTTAGCCTGGTTGTGACCGAGTCCTTTCTGCTGCAAGGTTGCCTCGCCGGAGCTTGGGTGGCAATGGTGGCAGTGGATTCAATGAGGGACAGCAATGCGACCTTTGAGCCGTTCGAGCAATCATGGGTAGCACAGCAGGACCATTCAAGCAATGCTGTCCCCAATTCGAAGGTGACAAGCGTGGCAGTCCTTCCGGTTGAGGGCGATCCGGAGATGGGAGCGCGTCTTGCCACCCTGTTGCAGGAGGAAACTGCGTTGCGTGTCGAAATGCCGGTGAGCAGCGCGGCAGGAATCAACGCGACCGACACACATTCGGAAAAAGCCGAGGATGCAGATCGTAGCGCCTTAGCCAAAGAGGTCACGCGGGATTTGGGCGTCGACACCGTTCTCGTCAGTCGAGTAGTCGCCGATTCGCTCTCGCACCCGAGCGACTGGGGGTGGAAAGCGGAGGGCTCACGGCGACTCTATCTATATCTAATGAATCGTGATGGCCAACTGCTCTGGAAGGATGAACTGCCCTTCACGCAGGTAACAGTCTCCACACCGTCTCAGGAAGCATCCGTGCAGACCGATCTCAGCGATCATGTGATGCAGCATGTCAAAGAACTTCGCCTTGATGAACTGGGCTACCTGCCGAAGAAAACTTTTCACAGGGTTCCGAAAAAAATAGGCATTCTCACCCACTAAGACCCCGCGACTACTTCATCCCCAGGCTCTTCTTGCAGCGCGTCTCCTCCTCCGGTACAGTCTAATTCTTTTCTCCATCTCGGAGCCTGTGTTTTCCATGCCGCTGCTCGATGTGCCACTGCTGGCTCGTCTTCAGGAAGAGTTTCGTCTGTCGATGAAGCGATTGTTGAGCGATCTCTGTCTGGACTTGGAAAACCAATATGCAGACGTTGCAAAATCGCTGGCCTTGCCAGTGGCCTATTTCCGATTCCTTGGGCAAGCGCTCGAACGGGATGCCTATGCCCACTGGAAAGTGGTCGGCTGGATCGAAGCGCTGAACGACCTGGTCTACTTCATCGATCTGCTGCAACAAATCCGCGAGGAGCAGAAACCCCGTGAGTTTGCAGTGCAGTTGTTTGCCGAATGTGAAGAGAAGTTTTTTGAGAACAGTTATTTGGACGATCTGTTCCCGCGCGGAGTGTCGCAGGCATCGGGACTCAAACGGCGACTCAACGAACTCTGTGCCCGTCTTACGCAGGAGCTGACACAGGAATCGCTTTGTCTCGTGCCGGGACTTCCAATGCTGTGGTGCGCTTCTCGCAAGATTCCCTCTTGGAGTATAGAGGTACATCTCGGCCATAACGTCGAACGAGCAGAAATGTTTGGAACGATGGCCGTTGGAATGGAGGGCGATGTCTACGAGGCTCCTCTCTCGGTGAAGAGAGCTCTGAAACAATCATCCAATCAAGCCACTTTTCTAGTTTCTTCGCAAGAGCTGTCCCTGAAGATCGGGCAAACCGTGACCCCTCTGTGCATGAGGCGGGGCAATCGGTTGGAGTGGAGTTGGAAACACCGGTCGCCTGTCTTGGCGACGGAGACTCGACCCGGGACCGTCACAGTCGGGCCGACGCTCGTCTACGGGAAGGACCGTCAACCTCGTACGGTGGCCGCCACTTCAGCTGATCAGATTGTGAGAATCAGGCGGGCATGGACAGTCGTGCAAGAGGCCTGGCCGGAAGGACATGAAGTTCTCGCGCTCTTGACCGCCCGGACCATCCCGCTCAAGGCCAAGGGCGTCGTCAGTTTCAGCTACCGCCACCGGCCAGGGCTCTCCTTTATCAACTGCTTCGACAGGGACAACCTCGATCTAATTGACGATGTGACTCACGAGAATAGTCATCACCATTTAAATCTGTTGTTGCGCAAACAGATTCTCTATCACGGGGATCGCAACCAGCAGATATTCTATTCCCCCTGGCGCCGCAGCCTGCGCCCGCTCAGAGGCATTCTCCACGCGGCCTTCACGTTTACGATGGGAGCGATGCTCTTCGAGCGGCTCTCGACCTGGGCATCAGGGGTGGGTGGATCGACAAGATGGAAGAGAGCCGGACTGACCCAACGCGATCTGCAACGAGCCAGGTTTCGTTGTCTTGAGGAAGTAGAATCCGTCCGCTACTCGATCCAGGATTTGGAGTATGCCAGTTGGCATCTCAAGTGGCTCACAGGCTCAGGCCAGCGGCTGGTCAAGCAGTTGGCAGAATCGATCGAGCAGGTTGAGCACAACATCGCACCCTACAGAAAAGCAGTCCTCGCCTCCAAATTCGGCCCAGCCCTCCGCCGCCATGTGAAGGAACTCCAGCAAGCCCGCCAAACCTACGGACCAGTGCGACTGGGCAAGGTGTGACCGCTAAGTTTTTACTGCGCGTTGTGTTCACTTGGGGACTGCAGTATCATGGCATCCATGAAGAGCAACGTTCTCAAGGCCAATAAATCGGCAGTTAGTAAACAGAAGAAAGGCTCTTCTACTGACACGGCTGTCATGCGGCGTAAGGTGAAACAGACCTTTGCGGATCAAGTCGACGCCTTTATCAAGCGATATCGCCCTGCGCTAGAAGTCCTCGCAAAGCGGTGATCTACCTCAGTGCCGAGCAAGTCCTGTTTCTTCACGATCGATTGATTGAAGAGACCGGCGGAGAGCATGGTGTGCGCGATCTTGGAGGGCTGGAGTCTGCCCTCGCGCGCCCGCAAGCTGCCTTTGGCGACACAGAGTTCTATCCCGACATCTTCGCCAAGGCTGCGGTATTGATGGACGGCCTGACGAGGAATCACGCTTTCATTGATGGCAACAAGCGGATCAGCATTTCCACCGCCGTCCTGTTTCTTCAAGTGAATAGCTATCGCCTGACCGCAACAAATCCTGAGCTAGAACAATTTGCGATGTACGTGACGACCTTGAAGCCAACTGTCGATACGATTGCCGACTGGTTCCGCACCAAGACAGTTCTGAAAAAATCGCGCTGACCCCTGCTCTCCGTCGGTACATCAGAGGACTCCAGCAAACCCGCCAGACCTATGGACCAGTGCGGTTGAGTATGGCGTGATGATATTCTTAAAAGTATTCGCTGATTTTGCGAGGGGTAATTATGGCATCTGATTGGACCCCGGAGGACGAGCAGAATTTCGCTGTATCCACAAACGTTATCGCAGAACTCAAAGCAAGTTTGCCAGCGAAGGTTGACGCGGCAAAAACTTCGCAAAAAGCCAAGCTACCGTTCTTTACTACATGTCTCCGGGAGTGCTTACTTTATCGTATAACGGAGCTAGGTGAGTCGGCATGCAAAACAATAAGAGCCGGGGAGTTGGTGTCCGGAGCTGTTCTTGTACGTGCTCTCTTGGAAGCTGTAGCCCTTATTGTTTTGCTCGATCAAAGGGTGAGGGAAACGATTGAAAGCGGAGATATACAGAAATTGGAAGACCTAGTTTCGCGAGCTTCGGTTGGTTGCAGAAATAAAGTGACCCCTCTCGAAGCTATCAATGTCCGTACTATCCTAGAGCATGCCACAAAGAAGTACGAAGGATTGGGAGACGTCTACGATGAATTATCCGAAATAGCTCACCCTAATTGGGGAGGATTGCTTGGAGCCTATGGAACGCTTAATACAGAAGAAAGGCTGTATGAACTCGGCATGAGCAAAACTCCTCTTCCCATTCTGCTAATTACCCTAAATGGTGCGCTTCAAGTGTTTCAGTATACGTACAACGGAATGGTGCCTTCGCTTCATAAACTTGTAGAGGTGTGCGACAAGACATTAGGCTAGCGGGATATGCTTCGTACAATGAACAAAAC
>JBDSDL010000117.1:0-6678 GCA_039920585.1 Nitrospiraceae bacterium
TTACCCAGATTGGCAATCCTCCCGTTAGCTTATGCCAATCAATGGATCGCCAATCTCACGGGCCAGTCTCCTCGTATTCCGCTGGAAGGGGTGAAGATGGCGAAATACAAGATGCACTACGACTGTAGCAAGGCGATCCGAGAACTCGGCATCCCGCACACACCGCCAGAGGTGGCGCTTGAAAAGGCGGTGCGCTGGTTTAGGGACCACAAGTATGTGTGAGAGTTCAACCGTGAATCCTGCCATTTTCACCTCAGCACTCAGCACTCAACACTGATGGAGATCGTCGAACTCTTCTTCAGGACCATTCTCTTCCGCCCCTACGTCTTCGCCTTTCTTGCCGCCTTTTTGTTCGCCGCGATCCAATTGATCGGCTGGACGAGGACCTGGCGATTCTGGTTGATTAGCTGGACCACGGCCTTTGTCTGCGAATTTTCTTCGACACGCACGGGTATTCCCTTCGGGTGGTACTACTACAATGGCTCGACCGTGGGCCAAGAACTCTACTTCTTCGACGTCCCGTTCATGGACTCCATCTCGTTCAGTTTTCTACTCTACGCCGCCTATTGCGTCGCGCTCTGTCTCGTTCTTCCAATCAGGCCCGCCTCTGGCCCCGCTCAGCCGATGTTCAATCCCCTTCACCTTGACGTGAGTGCGCGAACGAGTTGGTCTGTGCTCTTCGTCACAGCCTTCTTGTTTGCCTTCATCGACATGGTGATCGACCCGGTGGCGCTCCGCGGCGACCGCTGGTTCTTGGGGAAGATTTATTACTATCCCGATCCAGGCTTTCACTTCGGTGTGCCCTTCGCAAATTATGCCGGTTGGGCTGCCGTTGGACTCATCTCCCTCGCGATCTATTTTCCGCTCGAGCGCCGCCTCCCCGCGCTCTCGCTGCCTCCGTCGGTCACACTTCGCCTCTTGCTTGGTGTCGGCCTCTACTATGGCGTCCTGGTCTTTAATCTCAGTGTAACGTTTTGGATCGGTGAATCATTCATGGGAATGAGTGGCCTGCTGATGCATCTTCCTATCATTGCGCTGCTGATGTTTCGCCTTGCAGGACCACGCGCTGTCTCTTCACCGGGATAGCTCGGTGGCAATCAGACAGAAGACTTTGTATAGTCATGGCGGTATCCCCATGCGAACGAAACTGATCGTTTTTATCATCGTCATGAGCCTCGGGATTGTCAGCGCCTTCGGGTGGGCGGGATATCAATTGTTCACAACCGGCTTTAGCGCTAAAGTCGAGCCGCATGCCCTGGAGGTCTTTATCGCGCGGCAAGTCCGCCACCTGGCCATCCCGATCGAGCAACGACACGCGCAGAACCCCATCCCATTGAGCCCCGACATCATCAAAGAGTCGCTGGCACATTTCGCTGACCACTGTGCGCTCTGCCATGCCAACGACGGGAGCGGCCAGACGCCAATCGGTAAAAACGTCAACCCCAAAGCGCCGGACCTCCGATTACCTGACATCCAATCGATGTCGGACGGTGAAATTTTCTGGGTGATCCACAACGGTATCCGCTTCACCGCCATGCCGGCCTGGGGAGAGGGCGACCCAGCAGAGGACAAAGATAGTTGGATGCTGGTCCACTTCATTCGCCATCTCCCACAACTGACGCCGAACGAACTCGACCGGATGAAGAAACTCAATCCCAAGACAAGAAAAGACCTGGAAGAAGAAGCCGCCTTCGGAGAATTCCTACAGGGAAACGACGCGGCGGCAGCAAAGACCGATCGCGGCCATCATCACTAGTCTGGTTTATTTTGTTTATCTGGTTTGTTTAGTTCATCTGGTTAATCTTTCAACCAAACAAACGAAACAGACCAACAACGATCTTCATATACAGTAAAGAGGATTCGCCCATGTGGTTACGCTTGCTTATGATTCTCACGTGTCTCGTTATTTCGACGGCGAGCTTCGCCCATGGCGCAGACCAGCATGTACTCGGTACGATTATGGCCATCGACGCAAATCATGTCGAAATCAAAACGACCAAAGGCCTGTCGGTGAACGTGCAGCTCAACAAACAAACCTGGTACAAGGACGAGAGAAATCCGAAAGGGGTTAATAGGCCCGCGGTGGGCGATCGTGTCGTCATCAAGGCCACGAAGAGCGAAAAAAAAGGCAACAACGTGTTGGTCGCCACCGAAATCTATTTCTCTTCAATCAAGCGCGTACCGATCCTCCCGCAACCGATTCCGGCACAACCGGTTCAATAGGATGAGCGATGCCAACGCTTCACACATCACGGGATCTCAATGCCCACTTTTTTTAGCGGCGGATTTCGCGCGGCGGTCCTTCGAGTCCTGATCACAGGCATCGCGGTATTTCTGGCGGTCATGATCGTCCCAGGCCTTGAAATCGACTCGTTCGGCGCGGGACTCGCCGCGGTCCTGGTACTCACATTTCTGAACCTCTTGGTCCGGCCCATTCTCTTGGTGGTGACCCTTCCCTTGATCGTCCTCTCGTTGGGGCTCTTTCTCATCGTCGTCAACGCCCTCCTTCTGGAACTCACCTCATACCTGGTCGGAGGATTCGCGGTGACAGGGTTTTGGCCGGCAGTTGGAGGCGCAGTCGTAATCAGTCTGGTCACCATGATCCTCAACGCATGGACCTCTGACCAGCGCCCGACGGAACGTCGTTCGTTCCCTCAACACCCTCCGAAGATCATCAATCCCGACGAATAACGGGACTCAATCAGGCTGCTGAAAAAGCCGCTTTTCTCACCCGCCCGACCCTGGCGGCTACTTCACCCACCCATCCCGAGTCTGCCGAGACAGCCTCTTTGCCCAGGGACGCGCCTTTTCCCATGCTGCGTCTTCCCTCGAAAGCATCCTCAACGTAGCCCACTCGGAGAACAAGCTGTCTTGGCAGCTTGGGGTGGGCGGGTGAGAAGAGCTACGCCTCCGGTGCTTTCATCGGCTGCGGCCGTGCCTGGGACAAGGCGCGTCTCGGCGCGCCAGGGTCGGGCGGGTGAGAAGTCTGGACTTTTTAAGCAGCCTGCGGGAACGTATTCCAGTTGTGCCACATGTGCGGCTCCTCGAAATTCTTGCGTGCTACTAAAATCTCCCGCCGCCTGCTGTTGCTTTTCATTGAATTGCTCATCCTGCATTGTTACAATGCGCGGTCCTGATTAGCCTAACCCACGAATGATACCCACAGCTCCACAGAGCAAACCAATTCCCGAGACGCATCTCC
Source organism: Nitrospiraceae bacterium (assembly GCA_039920585.1). Classification (GTDB taxonomy): domain Bacteria; phylum Nitrospirota; class Nitrospiria; order Nitrospirales; family Nitrospiraceae; genus Palsa-1315. The sequence goes on from JBDSDL010000117.1 coordinate 3,203, forward strand.
AGCGGACCTTGACAGCAGTGATCAACGAGCTGCCGGTCGACGCGGCGCTTGCTGCCGTGTTCCACCGTGACCAAGGCCCGCTGGTCAGCCATGCCGCACGAGGCTTCACTCCCCGTGATATTCAAGCCATTCTCAGAACACTTTCGGCCCCCGCCATCGCGGCATCGGCCCCCGCGAACGATCAGGACGGCGGGCGCACCATTCGCCTCCGCTTGATTACGCCGGGCACGAAATCGCTGCTCGGGGTTTCCCTCCTGCATCGGAACCGGACATATGGCTTCCTCGTCATCGGACGAAAAGAAAGCGCCACGTTCGCGAAAAAAGAGAAGAGTTTGATGGAGCAGGCCAGCGACGAGATCACAAAAGCGTTGGATCGCGAAAGTCTGTTCGATATGAACGTCCTTCTCAGCCGCCCGTTTGTCACGCACGAGCCGGTTCCTTCCTCACCCTCTCCGGCGGAGCTATTCACGCCTCCGGCGTCGCAGCTCACACCGGAACTCCAGGACAAGATTATTGCCGCCTTGACGGATGCCAACCAATACGTCGCCTACGATCGTATCTGGGCCTGCCGCTACGATCCCCTCGCGGGCAATGTCGAAGTCCTGGGACTGGCCGGCGATCTGAAGAGCGAACAGAAGGATGGGAAGAAAGATCTGAAGCCGGGCCACCGCCTCACGCTCGATAGCTCAGCCTCCGGGTGGGCGGTCCGCCACCGTAAGCCACGCGTGGATCATGATCTCGCCTCCACACAGGGGCGATTTCTCGATCACAAATATCTGTTCAAGGACCGGCTGCTTTCTTCACTCGTCATACCGTTCTTTGTCAGGGGACAAGTGGGCGGGACCATTACCCTGGCTTCGAAAGAGGCCGGACGTTACCAACAGACAGATGCCCGCACGCTTGAACCGACAATTGTGAAGATCGCGGACATTCTCCAGGCTCCGGCACTGGCGCCGACCAGCCAGACCCCCGCCGCTGGACCAGCAGGCGCCCCTGGGGCAGCCATAGCCCCCAATGCCTCGGAACCCATCATCAGAAAACAAGAGCGGCAGGCCGCGATCGGCGAGTTCAGCATGTTCCTGGCCACAGAAGTGCGTGAGCCGCTCGCGTCGATCCGCGCCCAATTGGAAGAAGTCACGGGTGAAGGCATTCTCGACTTCGACCCGCAGACGCGCGTCGAGAACGCGATGCGCGATTTGATCCGCATCGAAGCCATCCTGAACGAGATTTTGGACTTTGCCAAACCACTCGAACTGACGCGACGGCTCCTCCGCATCCCCGAAGTGATCGAGAGCGCGCTCACACTAATCACGACCGACCTCGAAGTCACCAGGATACAAGTGACCAAGGACTATGCGACGATGATCGCGCCGGTCCGCGGCGACGAAGCCAAGCTCCAGCAAGTCTTTCTCAGTATTTTCAGGAACGCCTGTGAAGCGATGAACCCCGGTGGGCATCTCCATATTCAGGTCACCCAGCATCGCGCGGGGCGCGGCGTAGAAGATCAAATCCTCATCAAGAACGACGGGGCTCCTATTCCGGCAGAAATCGTCGATAAGGTCTTTGAGCCGTTTTTCACCACGAAGAGGACCGGCATCGGTCTGGGTCTCGCCACGGTGAAGAAGATCATCGAAGAACACGGCGGCTCGATTGCCATCGGCAGCGCGCCCGCCGAAGGAACCACCGTCACTATCCGCCTCCCCGGTCTCAGCCACGGTCCGTCCTATCGCGGACGCGGCCGCCGCCGTCCTCCCGCGCGCCGCCAGGGCTGACCGCTAGCTCTTCTGAGACTCCCGACACCAATTAGGTATCTCTCGGGGATGGTTCTATCCTGGTCCCACCAAACGTCACCCGTTATCGTTTCAATTGATCTCTATGCTTGCTTGGGGCCTTCCTATTCTCTACGCCTTCCATTAGGGAAACAGCCGAGGCTGCCCTCCACCATTTCCTGCCCGCTTTGAATCCCTAAAATCCCTTCCTCTGAAAACGTACGGGCGACACTTGTCAAAATCCTATCCCTTAAATACATGGTTGGCTTGTCGATTTCTCAATAAATCTGATTTATCCTGGAAGCGGTCCATAAACAAATCTTAGAAACCGGAGCCCCAAACAGGTAATTAAATGAAAGAAGTTGCTTCGAGGCACTTCAAAAGAGACAGCAGCAGCGGGTGAAAAATTATTTCAGGATGGGGCTTGACAAGATCTATTTGTATATGCAACATTATGGCATGACGAGAACGGAAACACATAAACGGCTGAACCACGGTAGCGATATCATTGATCAGGTCGCGCATGAGTGCCTGCTGATGCGCGTCCGCAAACTTGATCGGCTGCTCACGAGTATCTACGATGCTGAACTCCGTCCATTCGGGCTGAAAGCAAGCCAAACGACTCTTCTGGTTTTTGTAGCAAAGGCTGGCCCCGTTCGGCGTATCGAGATTGGGAAGCGTCTGTGCCTCGATCCCTCCACCCTGACCCGGAATCTCAAGATCATGCTGACTAATGGTTGGATCCAAGAGATTGCCGATGGAGAGGACGGCCGGGGCCTGCCAGTACAGATTACCATCCAAGGTCGAGATCTGTTAAATCAAATCGGTCCATTTTGGCGAAAGGCCCAAACTCGCACGGAGAAGTTTCTTGGGGATGCTGGCGCGACACTTTTACGAAAGCTTGCTGCAAATAAAATGGACGTACCGGCAGCCTAGAGCTTTTTTTTGAACATGTACTTGTATATACAAATATATGAACGCCGTTGCCCTCGACTCTCACCATTCACAAGGAGCACACCATGAAACTCACTCGACTCAGCCGTACCAGTCTCGCCACGTGTTTCGTTAGTGTCTTCCTTCTGGCATTGATGACGACCCTGGGATGCAACCATCAAGACGAGCAACCTCAGCAGATCCCCCGGCCCATAAAGGTCGCCCGAATCGTGGACCAGGCTGATAGTGTGATGAGTTTCGCGGGGGACGTCCGAGCGCGCTATGAGACGATGTTGTCCTTCCGCGTGGCCGGCAAGTTGTTGGCACGACACGTCGACGTGGGGGACCGGGTGCGCAAGGGTCAGGTGTTGGCGCGGCTGGATCAGAGCGATTACCGCCTCGCTATGCAAGATCTTCGCGCGCAGCTGGCCTCCGCAGTCGCCGATCGGGACTTCTTACGCGACGATGTGGCGAGATACCGTGAGCTGTTGGCGCAGAAGGTCACCAGCCCACCTGAATTCGACCGCCACGAAACCGCCTACACCACGGCGCGAGAACGGGCGGCGGCGCTCGAAGCCCAATTGGGCCACGCGGTCAATCAATTGGCGTACACCGAGTTGGCGGCTGACCGGAACGGCGTGGTGACGGCACTGGAAGTCGAAAGGGGGCAGGTGGTCAGCGCCGGTCAGGCCATCGTCAAGGTGGCGCAGCTCGACGAAAAGGACATCCACTTCGATGTCCCCGAGCATCGCCTGCCGGGACTCACACGCCGGC
>JBDSDL010000118.1:0-20981 GCA_039920585.1 Nitrospiraceae bacterium
ATCCGGTGACAAGCCGGACAGAGAGTTTCGTGTGCGCCTGCCGGTTTCGCTTCCCAGGTCCATCGCCCTTTATGAAAGACTGCCCCGCATGTTGGACAGGCAGTGGGCTCCTTGAGCTTCCCCTGCATTTTATAGGTGTCGTGTTCGTACTCTTGATACGTTTGGTCTCTGCGCGCTCCCAACCCTGACGGGATCTTGGAATGTGTGGACATATTTCGGCGCACCTTCCTTGGCTAATAAGACGTTTCATGAAGCTGGTGAAGAGGGCGTACGTTCAAGCACCGCCTCCTCGGCCAGATTTAAGTATTCCACTACGTCGCGATCCTCGACTTGGGTGAAGTCCATGAAGAAATTCCCTACGGCCTCGAACGAATCCGGTGTCATAAGTACCACCAACTCGTCCACATGTGCTCGAACTTCACGGATCGTCGACGGGGGTCCGACAGGAATGACCCCTACGAGACGGCGAGGTTGCAAGCCTCGGATCGCGAGTGCCGAGCCCATGAATGTCGAGCCTGTGGCGATGCCGTCGTCAACCAAGAGCACGGTGCGCCCCGTGAGTCGCGGGAACGGCCGTCCCTGCCGGTACAGATCCTTGCGTCTGGCGATCTCTTTCTCTTGGATATGGATCAACCGGTCCAGCTCATACTGGGATAAGCCGAACGAATTGACCGCTTCTTGATTCAGATAGAGCGATCCTGTCTCGGCCACCGCTCCAATGGCATACTCGGGATTGCCAGGCGCACCGATCTTCCGCGTCATAAACACATCAAGCGGGACATGGAGGGCGAGGCTGAGCTGATAGCCCACCGCCGCGCCACCCCGAGGAAGAGCGAGAATCAATGCCGTTGGATCGTTACGATAGTGACTCAACTCATCGGCCAGCATCCGGCCAGCCTCTTCCCGATTGCGGAACATGACGCGCCTGCTTCCTTCGATCTAGCCCGCATTATTCATAAACACTTCTGCTGCAATCGCCGATCCGTTGCTACGACGAGCCTTCTGCCGGCCGGCTCGCCCCTCAAACCTTCAACGTACTGCACGAGTACGCCTCAGGTTCTCCGGGCTCCGCGCGCCGGTCTCGCGACGCGGCTCAACGATTTCGCGACGAACTGTCATGAATAATGCGGGCTAGGATCCTGTGTCCTTAGCCGAATGCCACAAAAGTCTGCCAGTACGAGGAAGGTTTACGCCAACGCTGAGGTATGGAAAGTTTTATCTCCGCTCAGCCTTGACCTCGACCTTAGCCTTCTAGAAGATTCCGTGCGTGACTCCCACGCCGATCAGAAACATGGCCAGGAGCACCAACAGCGCGATTAGCCACCAGAGATGCCGATGAGGCTCCCCGGTCTCGTGATGCCCATGAACGTCCCATGGGACTTCAAGAGAGTGAGGGTGTCGTAGCATCGTACAACCTCCATTCGATCGTCCTCAGGAGACCTTCACTTCGATCGATTTCGGTTTCGCCTTTTCCGACTTGGGCAGATGTACTTTCAAGACACCGTCTTTATACTCCGCACTGACCTTGCTGCCGTCGGCATCTTCCGGCAAGGTGAAGCTTCGCAAAAAGCTCCCGTAGGCCCGTTCGACACGATGATACTTCTTTCCCTTTTCTTCTTTCTCATACTTCCGCTCGCCAGAGATGCTCATCACGTCGTCCTGGACCATCAGTTTGACATCTTCTTTCTTCACTTCCGGAAGATCCGCCTTGATAAGATATTCCTTGTCGTCCTCTGTAATGTCGACGAGCGGAGACCATTCGGCGACGGTCATCGCTTCCTTTCCGGCCTCGGTCCGAACAGCAGGGCGACCTAAATAGGTCGAGAGGCGTTGCTCCATCTCCTCCAGATCTTTGAATGGATTCCAGCGCGTCCTGACCGGTTCCCAACGAGTTAAAGCAGACATGAGATAACCTCCTTGTGATTAAGATGGGCGAGAGTGTCGATCAGGCCGGCCTTCCCGCCGATGCGGGAACGTTACGGTATAAAAGCCCCGGCCCCTGGGCATGAGCAGGATCTCGCCGCGTCGGCTCAAGCGGTCGACGGCGAGAAACACTTGGTTCCACGTCAGGTTGGCGCATTGACGCGTGATCTCTTCAAGGTCGCATGTGCGTGTGTGAAGCATGATGTCGATCACTTGATCTTCCACGGTGATCTCTTGCGTCATATGCCACAGGTTGAAGCATGAAATGAGTTGCTGAGAGTACAACAATGCATTGCCGGTGCCAGCGGATAGCCTCGCGTGAACGCAGAGGGAGAGGTTCGGTAGCACAGAGAGTTACAGGGATTACGCATGAGCGAGCGGGCTACGCTATCAAGTAGGCTGAGGAGTTTCGGGCCAGTGACGAATAGGGAACTGTTGCCAAATACCTCAGCGACGGGAGGGGTCTCGTTGCGCGCAAGCGAAGCCTGATGATCTCAACACGTGTTGGGAGAAGGGGCTATGTTCCCTTGGCGTCTCGTTGGAGATGTGGATCAGGAACGACGCTCTCACACTCAACACAGCGCACCATGCCAGCCTTGTGTTCTGCCTCCGAGACGCAGTCGGAGATTAGGCGACTGTGAAGACAGGCGAGAGGCGGTCTCGTTGGGGGGGATTGTAGTGCTCGTCCTGATTGTTCGAGATTCATGGTACGCCTCCAGGGAAGTAGCGTCGAATGACTACCATTGTCTCTGCGTGCCTGTGTCACAAGGCTTCACGCATGTGGTCTGAAACAGCCACATGCCGAGCCATAGTAGGCAGACTTTATGGCCACGCAGGGGCTGAGAGATATGATGTGGGATATTCTGCCGTTTGCCCAAGGAAGACTGGTCAAAACAGCTCACATGTGAGTAGTTGTTTCCGGGCCGTCCTTAACCCGCAATAGCCCGCATTATTCATGACGGTTCGCCGTGAAATCGTGCAGTCGTCACGCGAGGCAGGCTTGTCGTAGCGGTGAATCCCCAATTGCAGTAGAAACGTTCATGAATAATGCGGGTTAGCTCTTGCGAAGGAACCGGGGCTCGTCTCTGATGGACACCGCCTTGACCAGGTCACGCACAGACAAAAGGCCCACGACCTTGTTGTCCTCCGTCACCGCGACGTGGCGAATCCGTTTCTCAGCCATGAGCCGACTGGCATCGCAAGCGGTGTCATCGATGTCGATCTGAATCAGGGGAGCATTCATCACGGCCCCGACGCTGGTGCTCCTTGCAGGGAGACCGGCTGCGATCACTTTCCGCACCACATCGGTCTCGGTCACGAGACCGACCATGGCTCCAGCCCCCAGCACGAGGAGCGAACCGATCCGCTTCTCCGCCATAGTCTGCGCCGCTTCCAGCACCGTCCGTTCACTCGTAATCGCCTCCATGGTCGTTTGCATGAGTACCCTGAGCACGCTGAGAGGCCGGAATACGTTATCCAGATCACGGACGGAGCCCCTTTCTGAATCGACGAAATACCGCACAAGGTCTCGGACTGAAATCATCCCAACGACTTCCTCCTCATCCGAGACACAGAGATGGCGGACATGGTTCGTTTCCATGAGATGGCTCGCATCCAGCATAGGCCGATCCTGCGTGATCGTCAGCAGCGGGCTGGTCATGATTTGATCCACCCTGGTAAGCAAAGGATCCAATCCCTTGGCGAGCACCTTCCGAATCAGGTCGGTCTCGGTCACGATCCCGGATCGATTGGGCACACGACCCTCCGCATAAGCCGGCACGACCAATAGGGAGCCAAGGCGTTTCTCCCTCATGCGGGCAGCCGCCTCCATGATCGTGGTCTCAGGTGGAACGACCTCCAAGTTTCGATGCATGAAATCCCTGACCATGCCTCCTGACCGTTCAGTCATGGATCTTCCCTTTCTCTGCGGGACAGTATGACACTCCCCTGCTGATTGTGATCATACTATACGGGTCTCAGGCTGTTCAAAAAGGACGTCCAGCAAGGCCGCAAATAGTTCTCCCAGCCTTGCTCGTTGACCTTCTCCTGGGATGACCTGGATGAGTCCCCCACTGCGCGCGTCCAACGAAAGTCTTCTGAGACCGCGCGTTGGCGAGCACAGGGGACTCACCAGGTCATCCCTCTCGCTAGCCCTCGATCTTCGACGGCTCGTGATGAAACGCCGCGACCTTTGGCCGAACGAGATCGGCGAAGTCCTTGTACCGTAGCTTGATCGCGCCGACATAGGTCCCGGCTTCAAACACGATGGACTCGTCTTCCGTCAGGAGCTGATCCACATACACTTCCACGCCGTAGAGATTGCCGAACGGTGGCATTGTGCCCACTTGGCAATCAGGGAACAGATTCGCGCACTCGGCTTCTGTCGCTAATCGGATGTCACAGGCCTCCAGTACATCCCGCAATCGTTTCAAATCTACGCGCCAGGTTGAGGGGAGCACTGTCATCACGAAGTATTGATCGGCCTTGACCACGACAACTTTGGCGACAAGTTTGCCTGGCACATCAAGTGTGTACGCCACGTCGTGGGCGGTATAAGCCTTTGGGTGGGTTACCACTTCATAGGGAATCTTGTTGGCATCGAGATAACTCTGGAGTCGTTTCAGTACCGGCATGGCAACCTCCTTCGCTATCAGACAGAGCACAGATATAGTAATCGTGTGACTAGTTTGCCGTTTGAATGAGCAAAGGAAATGCCATGAATGTATCGCGGGGATGATCGCACAAATGCGCGAAGAACAGAGGCGTTAGCGTGCAGCGTGGTGGAGAATCGAGAAGCTTCTGCCGTCCCCACTGTTGCATTTCACCACGGTCTTCATTTGCTACCGTGGCAAAAGGCTCCTAGCAGGATGCTGAAAAAGTCTGCCAGCTTCGTTCTCGCATCGTTCAGATCCTCAACGTTGAGGAGTTCCTAGGAGGTCGGAAGCACTGTAGGGGATTTTCCGTTCGCCAAGACCCATTATAAGGGCGAACGGCCCACACGAAGTGCCGTTTGTACCTCCTCGCCCTTCACTCGCTGAGGCCTTGCTGAACGGCCATTTTGAGCATCCTGCGGAGGATTCCCCTGTTGTGCCATATCTGCCAACATAATTTTTCCGCAGTCTGCTAGACCTTCCATCGCCCCTTCTCATATCGCGAGCTTTCCGTGGCACACCTCATGCTGATCCCTTTAGCGGAAAGATATGACCATGAGACCAAAAGTTTCAGGGCGGGTACATCTGTCGATGGATGAGTGTGTCGAGACGCAGTGGTCAAGAGTGAAGCGCAGGGGGGTTGGAACAGGTTTCCTGGCGGTCGGCCTTGTCGTCTTTGCGTTCGCTGGGCTTATTGCCTGCGAGAGAACTCCCGACCAAGCGCCTGAGGCCAAGAAGGCGGTTGTGGCTGACAGGCCGGGAGTGCTCCATCTCACATCCGAAGAACTCGCCCGGACGGTGATCGAGGTGGCGCCGGTTGCCCGTGGGGCGTTGCTGGTACCAAGGCAATATACCCCACAGTTCAAGCCAACGAAAATGAGTTGGCTGAGGTGACCACGCTCATCAGGGGCAGGGTGCTGAATGTTGAGCTTCACCATTCGATGGGGTAGTGTTCTGGCGAGGGGTTGGAGGTATTCCCACCAACACCGAAAATTGGGCTCAGATTGCATTCTGCCGTTAAGGCAACACCGAGTGGGAGGAAACATGAAGAAGAGCTGGATCATCAGGGTGTCAATGGTTGGGGTTGTGAGCGGTCTCCTATTCGGGACTGTGGCGCAAGCACAAGCTGAACCCAAGGCCCAGAGCGGCGATGTGGCGCGTGGCACGACTCTGTTTATCAAGTACTGCACCGGTTGTCACGGGCCTCAGGGCGGAGGGGGTGGGTATAAGTTTCTTCGTGGACCGGATCCAGCTAACCTCACATCTCCGTCGACCAGAAAGAAATCCGATGCCGAGCTGCTTAAGACTATCCATGACGGCAAACAGAATATGCCGCCTTGGAATATCCGCCTCTCGGAGAAGGAGAGCAGAAACGTGCTGGCCTATGTGCGGACCCTCGCCAAGTGAAGCGATGCGATCGGCATCGTTGTCGGCAGGGGTAGAGAGCAGAAAGGGGCGAGGTCTTTTGTGTCGTGTTCCCACGCTGGGTAGAACGTAGCCGGTTTGTATGTTCCATTTCACATAGAGGAGGACACCATGTCGCGAATCAAGGAACTCAGAGCGTCGTTCGACAAGAAGTTGGATGCGTTGGAGCACCAGGCGCTGGCGCTGGAGGCCCAACTGATCCAGACGAAAGATCAGGCACTGCAACGGCTAGAGCAGCGCAAACAACAGTTACGGGACTTGCTCCAGCAGGTCCAGGCCGACGTGCAGAAGTCGAAAGAGATGGCAGGGCAGGCAAAGACCGAAGTGCAGGCCACGCTCGAACATCTTCAAGTGCAATTGGCCCTCGGCAAGGCAGACGCCCGCGACACGTTCGAAGAGCAGAAGGCGAAGATTCTCAAGGCCCTGAACGAGTTCGAATCCGTTGCGGAACAGAAACTAAAAGGGGCCGGGTTCGAGTCAGGCAAGGTCTGGGAGGATCTCGTGGGCCGGACGAGCAGGCTCGAAGCCGAGTTTGAGGCAATCAAGGACCGTTTCGAGAGTGAGAAAGCTAAGCAGCAAGTCACGTTGGAGTGGAAGAAGGAGGAGCTACTTACCAAGCTGGTGTTGTTCAAGGACCAGATCAAGGCCAAGCGCGTGGCGGTGCAGGCCAAAGCCGACGTTCTTGAGAGCGACTTGCGCGAAGGGTTGGACCATATTAAGGCGGGGGTGAGGAAGCTCTTCGAATAGAGGGGAGGGAGGAGAAGGGCAGCCTGGTCGTCCTCCTGCTCGCGGAACGCGCACGCTCAGAAGGTGCTCGTTCGACGCGCGCATTTGAGGATCGACCAGGCTGCCCTTCGAAGAGAGAAACGGGCAAGCTTGGAAGGACATCATCTGATGAACGCGCGCAGTGTGAGACCAAACAGGCCGCCCTCCAGAAGAGATGGGCAAGCGAATTCGGAAGGGTGGGACGGAGGACAGCCAGACCATCCCTCTTGCTCGCTGAGGCCGCACGATCAGAATGTGCTCCCTCAATGCGCGCAGGGAAGGACAGTCTGGCTGCTCCCCTTAGGTAGAAACGGGAAAAGTCGGAAGGCCCACCCATGCGAGTCATGAGCGTGACCGTGGTCAGCGAGGGCTAACGATCCGGAATCGTTTGCCCTCGGTCGCCAGTTGGACAAACTGCTGCTTCATTACATTGACCCGTGTGAGGTAGGTTCGCACGTCGTGGTCGCCGCAGCGTTGGTGGAGAGCCGGCCGGAAGTCGCGCGAGCGTTTCCTCAACATAATTTCGGGCCAATTTCTGGTTTTGGTTCAGGCGTCTATTTACAGGACAGTAGGTGGTGCACTGGCCGATTGTGATTGGAGGGCCAGGAAACGGCGGCGGATCGGGCGGCTGGGGCGGATTAGGCGTGGGAGCCGGTTCAGGCAATGGAGGGCCAGGAAACGGCGATGGATCGGGCGGCAACGGCGGGTCGGGCGTGGGAGTTGGTCCAGGCGATGGTGGGAAAGGGGAATCCATGGTCACGCCTGCTAGCCTCCGTTGGTGAATGAATTCTCCCGATTGGAACGAGCATGTCTTTGGATTCATCGTGAGCCGACCTCTTGAGTAAGACGGTGCTGACCTTCGGCCCGAATGCGTCAATGTGCTTTATGATGACTGCCCGATTAACGCGATTCCCCAACTTCGCAGTGGCTCAGTTTCCCTATTGTGAGTCAAGCTGTCCATTCATTACTGGGCACCTGGCTTCCCTTGAGGTCTCGCTCCACCGGGGGGATTGATGCCTTCGCGTGGGGAAGGCGCCACGTCAGGATTCGTTGACATGCTCGGATCGAGATTGGGCGGTTTTATGGAGCCACGGGGATCTCCGCGTTTCTCTGGCATGTGTTGAATACCCGGATCTATACGGGACGGAGGGATTGCCGGAACACCAGATTCTGACGGCCTCTCGGGAGTGATGCCTGGAGCTGGCCCGCCACCGCTCTCAGGCAATTGGGCCGGCGGGAGTCTGTCGGCTGCGACAGCGAATGCAGGAAAGAGGCTCAAAATGGCAATGGCCACAAGTCGATGAGCCTTCCCGGACCACCATCTGGCAGAGAGTGAAAGGGGAACCCTACCGTATCGATGTTTTGACCGCAGCATACTCACCTCGTCATCTGTGATGATGCTACGTGCCCTGTGAAGGAGTGAATTCACTGACGCTTACTCCCGCACCCCTGATGGGCACAGGAACAGGGCGCGCCTGTTTTTGCTTCTCGGCAATTAGACGAACAAAATTCTTTCCCCGGTTCGGCCGGGCACGAACAGCGCGGGTTCGCACATGATTTTTCCGCCATTGTGTGCCTCCTTCTTCCGTTCACGGTCATTACACAGGACACAAAAGGGCAAGTCGCTTTTCATGTAACCATGGATCACAAGCTTTAAAGATACTGTCTCAATTGAGATGTCCAGTCTGGTCAATAGTGCTCAGTGTCACGATGTGACTCAGCAACCTCTTAGCCTAATGCTCTGCCGTAACCTTGGCCTGAACCTCAACCCGATCTTAGTCGTGACGTTCCGAGGGGACGCGTGCAGTGGGAGACTCACCGGGCCACCCGTCATATGAGAGCGGGCAAGCTCGGAGGGAATTCATAAGCAGAGCCGCGGCAGCCGGCGGTCTTTTCAACCCACTTTTGTTAATCAGGACCGGACATAGTGAGTCTCAGGTACGCTGCTGTGATCCGGCAGCTGGATCATGTAGCGACCTCTGGTGTCGAGCGTCACCAGTATTTGTCCGTCCCGGCTTAGCCGATCGACTTCAAGAAAGACCTGGCCCCACGACAGGTCGGAGAGACTCTTCGCCAACATATCCAGATCGCACCCATGCATGCGTTGGACTGCTCCGAGAATACGATCAGTGACGGGTGTGTGAGAAGCCATGATCAGATCCTCCTCCTGATGTTCGGACGTTCACTGTACCTCCGGCGCGGCCTCCTTCCATTTATGGCTCTTTCCCCGATCCGGGATAGACAATGGCGAACTCCTCGTCCGGCATGATTCGTTGCGAAAGCACCGCGAACTTCTTCGCCGCATCGTCCCCCAGACCATAGGCACGATTCGTCAGCATTGTGAGAAACACTCCCATCTCACGCTTGGCGCCCCACCGGTCCCTAGCCCGCATTATTCATGAACGGTTCGTCGCGAAATCGCTGAGCCGCGTCGTGAGACCTGCGCGCGGAGCCCTGAGAACCCGATGCGTACTCGTGCAGTACGGTGAGGGTTCGAGGGGCGAGCCCGAAGGCCGCAGGCTTGTCGCAGCAGCGGATCGGCGATTGCAGTAGAAGCGTTCATGAATAATGCGGGTTGGGCTGACCGCACGACGGATACGACTTAGTTCCTGCGCGTAGGGTGAGAAATCGTACGCGGGATATTTCTTCGTGACGTACGTTGTCAGACTGTGATCGAGGTCATCTAGCCAGGTAATTGGTGGAGAGGGATGTTCGGTAAACGCAGCGGTGGCCAGCAGAAAGGACGGGGTCTCAGCGGCCTGAAGGGGATTTGATGCAAGCACGGAGCAGACAGCTGGCACAAGAATCGGTGCCAAGAAGGGAAGGAGGCCTCGGCGGCTGACCGTCACCATGAGGACCCTCGTTCTAAAAGATCCGAGTCCGAACGGTGATGCTCTTCGACAAAGTATCCGGCGTAGGAGTGAGGAGGACTCTGCGAGATCCGGCGCGCAGGATGACGGGTAGTCGCGTACGGAAGAGGCAGCAGCCACCGTCACTGGAACGTCCGGAGATTATGCTACGCCGATGGAGCGGATCGGTCAACGGTCTCCGGATTGGCTTAGAGAGCCAGGTTGAGGGAATTGTATGACGCACCGATTGTCTAGTCTGCAGGATGAAAGTCGTCTTCGTTATCAGCTTCCTGCCGCGCCTTGCCAAAGCATGTCGTACCCGAGCTCTTTGGTGTCGGAACACATAGCCGCCAGCGCGGCGAACTTGTTGTTGAAGACTTCGTCCGCATGGGATCGTTCGTGATCTTCGAACGAACGCCAATAGGTCACGATGGCATAATGGTCGTCGGCGGTTCTGGATGCAGAGAGAGATCCTTCGTTCGATACAAAGCCGGAGAATTTGAACACTTGTCCAGCGAGGAATCCGCCTTTGTCGCCTCCGTAGGTTCCTTTGACGACGCTGCAGAGTTCACCGACGGCCAATTCAACATCCTCGAACGTGAATCCAGGCTTGAGCTTGACGGTGTTGAACAGCATTTTTGCTCCGAAGGGGAGTGTGATTGGACCGAACATGTCATCCTCCTATCAGACCGTTGAGAAAGACCGCTCGCGGTGGCTCTTGTTTCTGATCACCCGATTCGATGAAGGACCAGTCAACCTCTTTATCCGATCCGGCATGTAACCATGAAGATGGGTGGTATTGTGGCGGACGAGGAGTCGCATCAATGGTGATTGTATCGAGTGGCGACGGCAAAGTGAACAGCGGAAAAATACGGTTTCAGTCTAACGCTTCTTGACAGATTCCGTTCGCCCTGAGCTTGCCGAAGGGCTAAAAGTTCCGATCACTTCCGTTCATGCTTCGACAGGCTCAGCACGAACGGTGTGTAAGGCCATCACGCACAACCGTTCAGGACTGACCCGATTAGTGGCGCGAGAGAAATAGTCTCGCATTTGCTGCCCACACAGCGGAGAAGTCGGAAGAGCTAACCATGAAATGCAGTTGTGGGCTGAGCGGCGATGAGGGCCAGCTTTTCTGACCTGGCTAGGGATTTGATTGCAGCCTCGCGTGTGAGTGCAGCGCTTTTGGTGCGTCGAAGTTCGGCATACCGCACCCTCAACGGACTTCGGTGTTTTGTGTACTTTGCGCCTCGGCCTGTCCTGTGCTCTTCCAGTCGACGCTCCAAATCATTGGTAATGCCGGTGTATAGGCTGTGATCCGAACACTCCAGGATGTAAACAATCCACTTCATTTCGTCGATTCCACTTTATCCCAAGAAATTGGCAGCCAGAAATCAGGAAACGTGGAAGCCGCGTCAGCGCGCGCAGTCGATTGTATCAGGCTCTCTGCTTGCAGTGGCAAAACAGCGCAGCAAGGGGGCTGGTCTCGCAATCCAGCAATGCGGAGATCGTCGGCGTGATCGATTGACAGTCAAGCTCCTCGTTGACAGCTCGTTCATAAGACTATAGCGTTACTTCCCTTATTCTCTCCCTACGTCGGAGGTGCTCATGACGACTGTCTCAGAGATCGCACCGGATGTGTTCAGGATTTCCACGTTCGTGCCTGATTTCAATCTGCAGTTCAATCAGTTTCTGGTTCGCGACGAGGAACCGCTGCTGTTTCACACCGGCCCTCGTGCGATGTTTGCTGCGGTGCGGGACGCCGTGGCGACGTTGCTCGATCCGGCAAAGGTGAAATGGATCGGTTTTAGTCATCTTGAAGCGGATGAGTGCGGGACGTTGCGCGAGTGGCAGCAGCTTGCGCCTGCATCCACGGCGGTCTGTAGTCTTGTGGGCAAGTTGGTCAGCATCGATGATTTCATGGCGGCGCGGCCGGCCAAGGGAATGCAGGATGGGGAGGTGCTGACGACCGGTAGGTATCGCTTCCGGTTTCTGCATACGCCCCATGTGCCTCATTGTTGGGAGGCGGGACTGCTGTTCGAAGAGACCCAGCGCACGCTCTTGTGTTCAGATCTGTTTCATCAGGATGGCGATGTCGAGGCATCGACGCACTCGGACGTACTGGACCGATGCCGAAAGGTGCTCGTGGAATATCAGCAGGGGCCGCTGGCCAACTATATGCCATACTCGACGCTCACGGCGCCAACGCTCCACCGGCTGGCCGGGTTACAGCCGAAGACGCTCGCGACGATGCATGGTTCGGCTTATATCGGGGACGGTTCCCGTGCGCTCGGTGATCTGGCTACTATGGTTAAGGAAGTCCTGGGGCAGGCTTCATAAGCCTCACTCGCTCGATTCGTTCGTGCTGGTGATCATTGCAGCCCCTCAGTATCCCGCCACTCCCTACCATTCACGTCTGCCCATATTTCATGCACCATTCGTTGGTCGAAACCAAACCATGTTCCCTTGTCGCGCAGATTCTGCAAGTATTTCATGTCAGCATCTTTCAGAGTCTTTGGCCGTGGTGTGAGAGCAAGCAATTGGTGGATAGCCTCTCGTTCCCTTGGCGAAGGGCGCACCATTTGTGAACCTTCAAGGAACGGCCCTTTCCGTGGCGCCTGACTCATCTGTATCAATTGCATCGGGATATGTGAAGTATCTTCAGCGCGCAACACCGATATCGCCGGCATCATATTCATCGTGATTGCCAAAAGAAGGACAATCAAAACTCTTCGCGTCCTGCGTTCAAAGAGAACAGTGATGGTCATAATTCATGCCTGTAGCGGTCGTCGTTCATGGACGTCGCTCAACCGCTCGCTGCCTCATTTGTTGATAGGGGCAATCGGGTGTCCGTTCTCCGACATACACTTCCAAAATTTAAATCTCCCCCTATCTATACCGACAGTGTTGACAATGCCGCCGTCCACATAGGCCTCGAAACGGCTGCCTGGTACCGAGCTTTCAGCTGTCTTTATGCAGAGACCAACCACACGATCGAGTTCACGTCGTTGTGCTTCTGAGGGCGCTGGATCGGGCGGGATTGTGTTGAAGGATTTTCTATCGAGTGGTGTGAGTGGCTCGGCAGCGTTGACCGGTAACGAGCTGAGCACCAAGCAGATGGATGCGGCAATGACTGTCAGTGTTATGCGCTGAGCCGAGGTGAGACGTTGCGCAAGGACGCGACGATGGAGATACATGGTTCCGCCGGGTTTGCACACTGTGCTCATGAGACGGCCTTAGAGGTGATCTTCATTGGTGACGGAACAAGGTCAAAACGGCTGCCAACAGGCAGGAGGAACTCTTGTAAAATACGATTGATCCAACCGTGAAACTGTACGATTTCATAGGACCGTATCTCGAAATACCCGTTGCCGGTTTGTACGAGGAGTCTCCCCGATCGCTTTGACATGATTTCTCCAGGAGCTCTCCCTGACGGAGGCCCCTCTTGAGGTTGCGCATCGTAAATCTTGATGGTTGTCCCATTGAGACAGGCTGCGAGAGGTTCATGCGGTTGTAACGCGCGCCATAGATTGGCAATTTGTTTTGCAGACCCGTTCCAATCAAGAATGGTGTCGGCTGCCTTTATCTTTCCAAAATAGCTGCGTTCCGCGATATTTTGTGGCGTGGGGTCGATTCTTCCTTGAGCCAAGGCATTAACGGATTCCGTCAGGAGCGTTGCGGCTGCACGGTGTTGTCGCTGCGTCAATTGCCCCGTATTCTCGTTCTCTCCGATTATCAGTTCTTGTTGGGCGACAATGTCCCCCGCATCAATTTTTTCTGTCATCACATGAACGGTGACCCCTGCCACCGACTCCCCGTTCTTGAGCATCCAAAATGCCGGATGTGGTCCTCCGTAACGAGGGAGCAGCGAGGGGTGGCAATTGAAGATTCCCAATCGAGGAATTTTGAAAATTTCCCCCTTTAAAATCTGAGAGAAGAAATAGACCACGATAAGGTCAACGTTCAAGCTCTTCACATATTTATTAAAGTCGGGAGAATTCACGTTGAGAGAGGTAATGCGCGGGATCTTCTCCTTATCAAGCCACCTCCAGGCGTCAAACTGGGGGTGAATCGTCCGTATCGGTTTGGATCGGCACAACATCGCTCTGAGGATGGTCCTGATCGTATAACCGAGGCCGTCACCCTTTGGGCTTCGCTTCCACCTAGGGCGAGCCCAGGCGGCAATAGTATGCCCGCTCGCTTTCAATTGCAGGCCAACATCCCAGTCGTCAATCTCTGAAAGGACTAAAAGACGCAGCGCAGGTACATGAGAGACCGCTTCCGTGCGAGGGTGGAGGCTCATAGCGTTTCACACCGACGTAACGCTGGATCAGCTACCTTTTCCGGCAGCATATAACGCGGGAGCTTTTCTCTACAATGGGGAATCGACTCTTCAGAAATCGCCGTGACGCCAACTCAGCAACCCATAAAAGCGTTGCCGAGCCAATCTTAGCACCTCATTCAGTTGCTCTCCGCTCAAGCATCATTCCCGCGAGTTGCACGCCACAATATGAACCGCTGTGTGTGACCAGCAATCCATTGACAGGGCCGCTTGCAGCACGTAGCTTGGCACAAATTTCCTCCGGTCAGTCCGTCCTACCTGTCCGGCATTGACTACGAGGTCAAGGACATCTTCTTGAGGCAAGGCACTTTGACCATTCTTACATGTCGTACTCGTTAAACATTGAGGATTTCATCTATGCCTGACCAGGCGAGCGAGAACCCAGGCTATCAGGGGCCTGCGGTCTTTTCGTACGGGTTCAGACCGTTTTTTCTTGGCGCCGCGCTGTTTGCCGGCGTGGCGGTCCCTGTCTGGATACTGGTCCTTGCTGGGGTCGGCGGCTCGGACATATTCTCTCCCGCTCGGAATTGGCATGTGCATGAGATGGTCTTTGGGTTTCTCCCCGCAGTGATCACAGGATTTCTGCTCACGGCCATTCCGAACTGGACCGATCGCCCGCCGATTCGAGGGTATGAGTTGATGATGCTCTTTACCCTGTGGACGGCCGGACGTCTGCTAATCGCCATGCCATGGTTCTCGCCCCTCGTGTCCGCCATCGTCGACATCGGGTTTCTCGTCGCGGTGGCGGGGCTGGTCTGGCGAGAAATTGCCGCGTCGAAAAGCTGGGATCGTGCGCCGATGGGGGTGCTGGTGAGTCTGTTGGCCGGCGCCAACATCCTGTTCCATGTGCTCAACCTGAGCGGGGCGGAGACGGATCGTCCCGAGCGCATGGCGCTCGCGATGGTCATGCTGCTGCTGACGCTGATTGGCGGGCGCTTGATTCCCAACTTTACAGGTGAACTCCTGGCTAATTCCGATAGGGCGGAACGGCCTGCACCCTTTTCTAGTTACGATGGTCTGTCGATCGCGCTCGTAGGATTTGCCGTCGTATCCTGGATTGTTCAACCACATTCCATGGCGACAGGCTGGATGTTCGTGGCGGCCGGGTTGGCCAATCTGGGTCGTCTGGTACGCTGGTACGGGTGGCTCACAGGGCGTGAGCCGTTGGTGCTGATCCTGCACGTTGGATATGGCTGGTTTGCATTGTCGCTGCTAATACTAGGCGGCGCGATCCTCGGGATTGGTCTGCCGAAAGAGGATGCGGTGCACGCGTTTACCAGCGGCGCAGTGGGTGCGATGACTCTGGCGGTGATGACCCGTGCCAGTCTGGGCCATACGGGGCGCGCCAGGCACGCGGGTCCTCTGACGGTCCTCATCTATATGCTGGTCAACCTGGGTGCTGTAGTGAGGGTATTCGGTCCGATGACGGACCTCCCGGCCAATCTTGTATTGGGTCTAGCGGCAGGCAGTTGGAGTGGGGCCTATCTGTTGTTCGCCCTGGTTTATGGACCCTTCCTTCTTCGCCCGAGCCTCGACGAGTGAGGGGCTGACCGTGATTACTTGGACAGAGTCCTCGACAGATTCAGCTTGTTATTCCTATGTGCGTCCGAATCGATCTGCTTCAGGGCGCTGAGCTGATCCGTCAATTCCGCAATCCGCTTATCGCGACTACGAATCCGCCGCTGAAGACTGTGTACTGATAGGTCCGCGTTTCCGGCTGTTTCCCCAGCCCGCAATGTGACAAATGCATTTGCCGCACGCTGTTGTCCCAGCCATGTGCGTACCAGCCCTTTCATCACCCCTAACGCCCCATTGGGCTTGTCGACGGAGTCGGGGTGGAAAGTCCGGTTGGCAAGAAACCGAATCCAGCGAGCGCTTGAATCCGCGAATGGACCTTTCGGCGCGGCGGCAATCGCCTGTTGAAAAGAGGCGATTGCTGCATCTCCATTCTGGAATAACGCGATCATCGCACGTGTAAAATGCACCTGATCGCAGGATCGGTGTTGTGTGCAGGTGCTCAGCAACGCTTCTTGCTCGCGATGTACGGTCTGCAAGATTGCTGTGTCGGTTACATCGGCTTGAAATATCGGTGCGGTACTAGGCGGTGGTGTACCATTCACCATCGCACACCCCCATAGCATTCCCGTCATCAAGAGCCCTGATCCATAACGAAACCACATTGCAATACCCCATTTGCGCCGGAGTCTCAGCGCCTTTGCTAAGGCTAGTTTAGCAGATGGTGCAGATCTTGACGGTTCAGCAGCAGAGACAAAAACCCACAAAAAACTGGGACTTCCTGTTTTTTTGACCGTCTTGTCCGTGCGTGTGCTTGAGGGGAGAGCCATGAAGAGATTCACGCCGCCTTGGGCGTCGCAGATGTGAACCTTCTCTGCCGGGCGCGATGTGAGTAGGACTCTCCGGGAGCGCATGATGACCGACCAGGAGGCGGCAGAGATTTAGCAGATCTGGTCCTCATCCGCACGCGGGGTGGTTATCTCGTTCACCTTGTTGTGTGCTGATGACACCGAACGGCGGCAGATACGCTGTCCGTGGCTAGCCCGCTGGCAGAAGGCTCGTCGTAGCAGCGGATCGACGATTGCAGCAGAAACGCTCATGAATCATGCGGGCTAGACTACTTGCTCGCAAGGAAGGACGAATACATGAAGAGGGAAGGTATTGTCCTTTTGCTGCATCCCCTGTTCCGCTTTCAAGCGCGTGAACCCATCGATAAGGCGGTAGGCAAGCGGTTCCGATACCGCGGTGAGGATCATACAGTTGGCGCCGGGTGACAGTAAGAACTGAACGGTGGGTCCTGTCTCCCCTCTGCCGGCTACATTGTGCAGTTCAGTAAACGCGTTGACTTCATATTCTTTCAGCAGGGCATGGATGTGTTCTGCCATCGACTGACGAAAGACGATCAGTAGCATTTTCATAGCAGGCACTCCTGTGCAACCGCGAGAGGGGTCGTCACGAAAGCCGGCGATTGTTTAACTTGCGGCTCTCTCCATTCTATAGGGGAGAGACGAAATAAAGACAAGAGCTATTCCATCACACGCTTGTATGTTCTGCATGGGAGCCGGACAGCCGCTCGGTCACAATCAATGCCTAGCGTGCCGCCCAGAACAGAACAAGGTGGATACGCATTGGGCTTTGCAGTAAACTTGTCTCCCAACGAATCGCTGACGGTGGTATGCCGGACTGCACAGGCCAGATGTAGCAGATGTGCCAGATGCTATGCCATTCGCAGCTTCTTCAGTCGGGATAGTGTTGCTAACAGGAGGTATCAGATGAACGATCAAGACACGAAACATGCGGTTGGGATTCTCAATAAAATAATGGAGCATGAGTTGGCGGGAGTCGTACGCTATACGCATTACTCCCTCATGATCTATGGCTATAACCGCATTCCTATCGTGTCTTGGCTGAAGAGTAATGCTGACGAGAGCCTTGCCCATGCGTATAAAGCAGGGGAACTGGTCACCTTACTCGGCGGCCACCCGTCGCTGAAAATCGGGACACTCTTGGAAACCGAGAAGCATGATGTGGGAGATATCCTGCAGGAAAGCTTGGAGCACGAGAAGGCCGCCGCCTCCGCCTATTACGAACTCCTGAAAGTCTCCGAGGGAAAATCCGTTCTGTTGGAAGAATATGCACGAGAGATGATCGTCGGCGAAGAACTGCACCTTGACGAGGTGAACAAGATGTTGCGTAAGTCAGGTGATGTTAAACCGTTTCGGTCTTAACCCTTCAATCGAACAGAAAGAAAAAAATTGTCAGTGACCATTTCGCGGTGTGAGCGGGGGAGCGACTCATCTCGCTTTCTGTGACACGATGCGCGATTCATTACTAACTCGACGGAGGAGGGCGCGACATGTTGAAGGAAGTGGCCGGGGATATTTTATTGACGAAGGCGGAGGCCCTGGCGCATGGCGTCGCACCGAACGACAACTTTGCGAACGGGTTAGCCTTGGCGCTCAGAGAGCGGTGGCCGTCAATGTATAAGGACTTCAGGCATTACTCTCAGACGTTTACCCCCAAGAGCGGCGAGCTATGGACTTGGTCCGGCGTCGGAGCTGTTCGGATTGTGAATCTGTTTACTCAGGAGGCTGCTGCCAGTCATGGTGGCAAGCCGGGCCGGGCCACGATTGAGAACGTGAATCACTGTCTCAAAGCGTTGGTGAAGGCGATTGAGACTGAGAAGTTTAAGAGTGTCGCGCTTCCACGTTTGGCCACTGGTGTGGGTGGGCTCGACTGGAAAGACGTGAAGCCGCTGATGGAAAAACATCTTAACCACTTGTCCATCCCTGTGTATGTGTATAGCACCTATCATGCTGGGGTCCAGGCAGAGGAATAGGGCTGGGGCGAACTATAGGGAATGAAAGGGCGGCCTGGGTGATCCCGTGTTCGTGGAATCCCCACTTCAGACAGTGGTCATTCGACGCGCGCAGTTGAGGATCGGCTCAGCCACCCTCATTGTTTCGATGTAATCCCGTCCTCCCGTTCTGTGACTTTGTCTGCGCGACTGTTTTTGAATCGGTTCACGATGAATTTTCGGCTTTCCTCCGCGATTAACAGCGCAATGGCGCCCAGCGCGAGCGGCCCGAAGATCCAGGCGGGCAAGGGGCTGGTTCCAAAGATCGCGTTGCCCCAGGGGGTATAGATGATGAACGCCAGGACGACGAGTTCTGTCGCGATTCCCCAGAGGAGCAATGGATTGCTGAACCAGCCGAGTCGAGAGAGCGACACTCGGTCTGAGCGGCAGGCGAACACATTCGCCACCTGGGCGACGACGATGGCGGCAAAAGTGGCGGCGGTCGCCTGTTTGTAGAGTGGGTCGGACCATTCGAGCGGCATGCCCCAGGTCCATCCCTGTGTCAGGAGCAATAAAAAGAATGCGCCCATGGCGATCCCGGCTTCGATCAGACCCAAAAAGACATAAGCGCGGAGGAGAAGCGGAAGATTCATCAACCGTTCTGTGCGCGGGCGCGGCGGGATGGACATGATGCCGGCATCGGGCTTTTCGGCGCCCAGGGCCAAAGCCGGAACCATGTCGGTGCCCAGATCCACGGCGAGGATTTGCGGGACCGTGAGCGCCAGGGGAATCCCGAACAAGCCATAAACAAGATAAGGGACGACTTCGGGTACGTTGCTCGCCAGCACATATGTGGAAAATTTTCTGATGTTGGCGTAGACAGCTCGGCCTTCTTCAATGGCATTGACGATCGTTGCAAAATTGTCGTCGAGCAAAATCATGTCCGCCGTTTCTTTCGCCACATCGGTTCCGGTGATGCCCATCGCAATGCCGATATCGGCTTTCTTGATAGCCGGGGCGTCATTCACCCCATCGCCTGTGACGGCCACCACTTCACCCATGTCTTTCAGCACAGACACCACGCGCATCTTGTGCCGGGGGGCCATGCGCGCGAAGATCGGCTCAGCCTTGTCAGGGCTGGTGGGCGTGAGGAGCCGACGCAGCGCCTCGTCGCTCATCGTTTCGACCTGGTGCCCTTCGATCGCGGGAGAGTCTCCGTCCGGTTGGGAGAGGGACTCTTTCGGCGCCAATCCGATCTGGCGGGATATGGCCAGGGCCGTGAGCGGATGGTCGCCGGTAATCATGATAGTGCGGACGCCGGCTTGGCGGCAGCGTGCGATGGCCTCCGGCACTTCTCGGCGCGGGGGATCCATCATCGCCACGAGGCCCAGGAAGGTAAGGTTCTGTTCCACCTGGTCGATGCCGAGCTTCTCGACACCCTGCTCAATGTCACGCATGGCTACAGCCAGGACCCGATAGGCCTGGCGGGCGAAGGTCTGGCTTTGCGCCATGATGCGCTGGCGGTCCTCCTGACTCATCGGTGATAAAGCACCTTGGTGACGTATCTGATTGCAGAGGGGCACGAGCGACTCCGGCGCTCCCTTCACGAAGGCCACGAGCCGGCCCTCACGCCAATGGATGGTAGACATGCGCTTCCGGTCCGCGTCGAACGGAAGCTCGCCCATCCGGGGCAACGGTTCTTGCTGGAGGAGTTCGTGATCCAGCGCAAATTCGACCAGGGCCACTTCGGTTTGATCGCCTGTGACGGTGGGGCGGCCGCCGGTCTGCCTCACGCGCTTGGCATTGTGGCAATGGATGATCGCATCGAAGAGCGGCGCATATTCCTCGGCCTCGATCGCGCTGGTCACGCGTTCGGCGATCACCAGACAGCGTTCCCGCACCTCGATTTCGAGATGGTCCATATAGAACCGAGCCACGCGCATCCGGTTTTCGGTCAGCGTCCCCGTCTTGTCCGTGCAGATGACGGTGGTGCATCCCAGGGTTTCAACAGACGTCAGTTGCTTGATGAGCGCGTGGCGCTTGGCCATGCGTTGGCTGCCCAGCGCCAAGGCCAGCGTCACAGTGGGGAGTAGTCCTTCCGGCACGTTCGCCACGATGATGCCGATCCCGAAGATCGCGCTGATCCAGAAGCCCAAGCCCATGGAGATGCCGATGATGAAAAAGACCCCACCCATGGCGAGCGACAGCAGCGCGACGACATGGGTGACCTTTGCGATTTCTTTCTGCAGCGGGCTGAGGCCTGTCTCCACACTTGTGGAGAGGCGAGCAATCTTGCCAAATTCCGTCTGCATGCCGGTGGCGAACACCACGGCCCGGCCTCTGCCGGAGACCACGGGGGTGCCGGCGAAGACGAGATTGGGAATGTCCAGGAGATGTCCATCGGTCACCGGCTCAGCTGTCCGGCGCTTCGGTTGGGATTCGCCTGTGAGAGAGGAGGGATCGACGCGCATGTCGGCGGCTTCGATGAGCCGGGCATCGGCAGGGATCTGCTCTCCCTCCTCGATCAAGAGCACGTCACCCGGCACAATCTCGCTCCGCGACACGTCATGCGGCTGGTTGTTGCGCAGCACCCATGCCCTGGCAGGGAGGAGACGATGGAGGGCATGCACCGCGCGCTCCGCTTTATATTCCTGAAAGAAGGCAAAGACGGCGTTGATGACGATCACACCGAGGATTGCCCAGCCGAGCGTGGCCAT
>JBDSDL010000119.1:0-4310 GCA_039920585.1 Nitrospiraceae bacterium
TGCTTGGACCCCAACCTCCTCTCTGGTAACAAATGAAATTTCATCATCCATTAATTCCCTAGATGGCAGAGGGCGACTTATTATCCGGTCATAGATTGCGCCAGCGTTGTATTCGATTTGCTGATTACGGTCGAAAACGAACTTAATCCGGTCTCTAGGAATGGATACGGCGGCTTTCTTGGCAAGATTTATGACGACCGAATAGAAGGCGTAATAGTAAGGTTCCGCATGCAGTGCCGATGCTACAGTCTCATTGTAGGCATGCAGGTCCAAGACTGCTACGTGTCCGATAAGATTGCTATCGGCAATAATGCGCGTTAAATCGGCATATAGTTTTTTATTTTCCGCATGGCCTGTAGCCTTATAGGTGCTCTGGTCTGTATCACAATCCGTTGCATGAAAAATCTTCCCACCGGTGCGTGCTCGCCATTTATCCCTGAATACATTCCAGTCAGATTTACTGCCAAAGATTCCAGAAATGGCAAATACCCTTTGCTTAGTCTCGTCAGCGCTCTCATCGCCGTAAGCTGTATACACGACTCCCTCAAACCATCTATGGTTCATGATGCACCCCATAGGTCTGGTCCGTCAAGTATATTATTGCCCAAAACAGGATGAGGCTTAGAAAAAGAATCGCCATATTGGATGGTGCTGAGACGGGGGCTGATAGTGACAATGCGGTAGTCACCGACCCAATGGATTATCTCGGTGTGTTGTGTTTGCAGAGGCACGCATTGTTCGTCGCGATTCTGGCGGCACACCATGTTCTTGACGGCCGATATAAGAAGCGGAGACAGATCACGTTGCCTGTCAAGGGAGGTAGAGGAACATGTATTCGCGAAGAAGCTTTTTGATCGGATTGTTTGTGCTTGCCCAAGCCGGGCTGCTCTTTAGTATTCACACCAAAAAGCGTGGAACATTCATGAAGCAAGGCTGGGTGCTGCAAGAGGGAGATATTTAATGCACATTGATTTCAACCTTTCGGGTAACAACCTTCCAGCCATGGCCGATTTTTGTGTGGTTGGCTCAGGGCCTGCTGGAATGACTCTTGCGCTAGAACTTGAGCAGTATGGTCGTTCCATTCTTCTCTTAGAAGGAGGCGGACTTGATTGGAGCCAAGAGTCCCAGGAAATTTATAGAGGGGATGTAATAGGCGATCACTACGTCGGACTTGAATACGCTCGGGCACGACTTTTGGGGGGTACAAGTGGCCATTGGGGTGGGTGGAGCTACCCATTAAATGAATTTGCTTTCAAAAAGAAAGAGGGCTTTGAGGATGCACAGTGGCCGATAGAAAAGAAGGATTTGGACCCATATTTTGAAAAAGCACTTTCTGTTCTAGATATTCGCCCACCGCGCAATGAGGTTCTCTTAGATAGTGAATTCGGCATCAGGGAGTTTCGGATCTCGTATTCGCGAGTTAGGTTCGGTCAAAGATACCGGGAGAGACTGAATGCGTCCAAAACCCTCACCTACGTGACGAACGCCAACCTCACGGGATTGAAAACGGACGGCCAACATGTCGTGGGTGCACACGTGACTAACTTTGCGGGGCAATCTGCTGGCGTAAAGGCGAAGCATTTCATTTTGGCGATGGGCGGAATAGAAAACAGCCGCATGCTTTTATGGTTTAATCATCAGACTAATGGAAAACTTATTGACTCTCGCGCGCCGTTAGGCCGATATTGGATGGAGCATCCCGGCTACAAGGTCGGTCACGCGCTCGTTGATCTCAAAATTCCAAAGACTGACTATTTCATTCCGCATCTTCTGCTCGGTTTCACGGAGGCGGTAATAAGAAAACTGTCCATTTTAGATTGCAGCATTATACTGGAAGAAATCCCAAGCAAGGATACGAAGGGTTTACTTAAAGACCTTGTATGCGTTGCGCCGAAAGTCGGCGAATGGGCTGCTTCACTTGCGGGGAAAAATATTGTGTGTGGCGCCAAACTCATCGCCGGGTGGGAACAAGAGCCTATTTGGAGTAATCATGTGAAACTGTCGGAAACCAAGCGTGACCGGTTTGGAGTCCCGATGGTGGAGCTTCACTGGAAGAAAACGGATCGAGATCGTGTCACGCTACAGAAAGCGCTCTCTCAATTTAATGATTTTTTGATGACTAGAAATCGCGGTCGTATAAAGCTGGATGAATGGGTGTTCGGCAAAGGTGGTTACCCCTCTAGTGCTGATGATGGCGTGAGTTATCATCACATGGGCGGTACTCGAATGGCACAGACGGTTCAGCATGGTGTTGTAGATTCAAATTGTCGTGTGTTTGGACAGGGTAACCTATATGTCGTTGGATCATCAGTTTTTCCAAGTGGTGGAGAGGCAAACCCAACTTTCACGATTGTTCAGCTTTCATTGCGATTGGCGGAGCACCTGCGGAACGCGTAACATCATAGGTCTATTATGACGGCACTCGCGGCACTGAAGTTTGTCGAATACACGCCACATGGAACTGCCCTCCGAGCTCCTACCGGTATCAACGTGAGTCACGCCCCACGCGGCGCGTCAGTTTCTGGTGAAGGCGGGCGATAGCTGGGTGTTGAAGCTGTTACTCGATGGACTCGTGCTCGGCACCTCCCACGTGGCCGATGTTTGCAAGACAATAGAGACGATACAATGGCTCCAGGCGCCTCTTTTCTGAAAAATGACCTGCTCCTCCTTGCCTCCCTCTTCCTTTTGGAATTGTCGATTGCGGTCATGCCGGTGGCCATGAACTTGAAGGGCGAGAGGCCTTTCGCGGTATTCCTCTCCAGCAGACCAGGCATGGTCTTTCTTTTGGCCATCGCCGTCTTGTTCATAGCCGGCGCAGTTATTATTGGCCTGTATCAGGTAAGCAAACGATCATCATCGCGCCACTTCCGCTTGATCGTGACAATGAACCTCGTCACCGTGCTACTCATGCTGATAACGGGCGAGATCGCCATGAGGATATTGTCTCGCAGTTCCATAGAAGGCGAGACGCTGGGGAGCAGGGTGTTGATACCGAAAAATTGGGGTCAGTTAACCCTCCACAATCGTCAGCTTCTCGATAAAGCAGGTGCCCGCCCTACTTTCCACGTGTACGATGACCTCATGGGATGGACGGTGAGACCAAACAGACGGAGCGCCAACGGGCTCTACTATTCCAGCTTGGAGGGAATACGCGCTCCGCATGAGGGCGTTTCGTTCGCCAAGCTTACAGAGAAGACGCGGATTGCCCTGGTGGGGGATTCCTATACCTTCGGTGAAGATGTGGCGTATGAAGACACATGGGGCTATCTCTTAGAGAGGGCGTTAGGTCCAGAGTTTGAAGTCTTGAACTTTGGGGTTCCGGGCTATGGCGTAGACCAGGCGTATCTGCGGTATGAGAAAGATGTTCGGGAGTGGAAACCGAAAGTTGTGATCTTCAGCTTCATCTCTCATGATGTTGAACGTGCCATGACGATCTACACCGCTCTTAACTATCCTGAATGGGACATGCCTTTTTCAAAACCTCGTTTCATCTTGCGTGACGGAGATCTCAAGAAACTCAATGTGCCTCCCCTCACGCCCGAGGCCATCTTCTCCCGAGGATCGATTTCTGAGCTTCCCTTCCTGGAGTATGACAGAGGCTACAGGCAGAGCGACTGGCGGCAAAGCTTCTTTCACCTCTCCTATCTCGCTCGGGCGTTTGTCACATGGTTCCGTCCCTCGGAAGCCGGCACTCCCGATGTCTCTGATGAGGCACTTGTGTCGGTCAATGCCTCGATTTTGAAGGCCTTCGTTCGGTCGGCAGAACAAGCGGCGACCGCCCCTGTCGTGGTTTACCACCCGAAAAGGGCATTTGCTGTCGGACCGAGTTTGCCCCTGCCGCTTGGCAAGCGAGTGTTGCAAGAGGCCGGCCTTGCATACACGGAGCCCACTTCCTGTTTGCTGGAGTTGGACCCCGCCGACTGGTTCATTCCGGGCGGCCATTATACCCCGCAAGGTAACGCAGCGGTCGCGAAATGTCTGCTCAATGTTGTTCGTCAGGCACTGGCGCAAACCTCTGATGGCTAGGGGATGGTGATCGCTAGATCGTTGCCGCCTCCAAGATCCCTGCCTTTGACGAACGGACATGCGGCCTTCCTGCCGTCAGATTCGCTACATGCGGTTATAAATGACTTGCCAGCCGATGCCAGAAGTCCCACGTAAGTTCGGGATTAGCGAAGCGGCGCATGTTGTCTAGCGTAACCGCGACGGTCAGAGAGCCGTGGCCGAGATCCGGTGCTTGGAGCAGCTCGAAGAGGAGAACCGCAAGCTCAAGCAGTTCATGGCCGTTCTGACGCAGGACAAGGGCATCT
>JBDSDL010000120.1:0-8089 GCA_039920585.1 Nitrospiraceae bacterium
GCTCGACTTGCATGTATTAGGCGCGCCGCCAGCGTTCATTCTGAGCCAGGATCAAACTCTCATAAAGGTGTTCTTAGAATTTGGACCAAGGGCCACCACTTCAATACACTTACACCATTGCTCAACACTCTCTATTCAGTTGTCAAAGAACAAATAAACTCGTCACGCGAGCCGTGCACTTTACTCTGTGCACAGAAGCATGTCAAGGGACCCTTTTACCAAATCTCTGGCCGGGTATTCCCTACAAACCGCATGCCCTCACCGCACCTTCGCACGCGGCCAACAGGCAGGAAGCACGAGCACAATCGAACAGGAGGACAAGATACCAGCGTGATACCCCGGAGTCAAGATGGTTTCAAAGTATATTTCACTATCATGTAATGAATTCTCTATCTGTCGAAATCTATCCCGTTTCACAATATTGATACGGCAGTTCCACCTGGTGATGAACTGCGAACCATCAATCCTGGAGCACGGAACCGTCGATAGCGCCGACGATGGAACAGGTCCCTCGAATGTCTCAACACCACCGCCGCACATGCCGTCGATCAAAAAAATACACGGCAAGATTATCGATAGACAGTACTGATGTAATTTCACTTCTTCGATCTCGGCGCCCATTGTTGAATGGGCCTCGCAAACGCCTGCTTGCCAACCAGTACCCACTAGTATTTGTGGCCCGTGCTTCATCAGACAGCGACGGTTACGCAGGAGCGCAGGAGGTGTCAACTAGGGGGAATACCGGAACAGTCCCGGTTCTGCTTGCTGTAGCTTGCAGATAACGTTGCGGTCGCTCACAATCCTGTACCATAATAGACGCGGACTGGATGTTTCATCGGAGATCGGATGCAGTTCTCACGTCGATCAGTGCTGAAGGCCACTGGCCTTGGAACACTCGCGGCCCTCACCGGAGGCTGCGATGCCGTCGGCGGTGTGTTCGGGCGCATGTTTGCCATTCCCTCACGCGACACGACCTACTTCACGCCCAATTCAAAATTCTATGTAGTCAATTACGCAGACGGCGCCGTTTCGATGTCGCGGGAACTCAATATCGAACAGTGGAAACTCCATGTCAAAGGGGCCGTGAACACTCCAATGTCGCTCGGTTGGCGCGATATTCTGAATCGCGATTCCCACGATCAAGTCTCAACACTCATGTGCATCGATACGCTCCCAGGCGGAGACAGCATGGGGAACGCGACGTGGCGCGGTATCTCGCTCAAGAAGCTGCTCAAAGACGCAGGCGCCGATGAAGAAACCGCACGCGATGTGGTATTCCGCGGCATCGATGGCTACGACGACAGCATCCCGTTCAAGCGAGCCATGCAAGACGATGTCATGCTCGCCTTTCTGATGAACGGCGAGAAGTTGCCGAGGGAACATGGTTTCCCGCTCAGACTCCTTGTGCCTGGCCTCTACGGGATCAAGAATGTGAAATGGATCGTTGAAATCGAAGTCTATCCCGGAGACTATCTGGGCTACTGGCAGCGAAAAGGCTGGACCGACGACGGTACCATCAAAATCTTTTCACGTATCGACAGCCCCGGCCATTACCAAACGCTCCGTGGAGCCGAACAGAAATTCCGCGGCATCGCCTTCGGCGGGCCAAACAGCATCAGCAAAGTGGAGCTGAGCTTCGACGCAGGCCGGACATGGAACGAGTGCGAGATCGAACAGCCCATGTCGCCCTACTCCTGGGTGATCTGGAACTATACCTGGAAGCTGCCTCAACGCGGCAAGTTCCAAACCGTCGTCCGCGCCACGGACACGAAGGGGCAGCTACAAATTGCGGAGATCGTCCGACCGCAACCTGCGGGGGCGAGCGGGTTGCACACCATTATAACGGACGTTGAGCAGACCTAGCAGACTGCTGAAAACGCCCGCCAACATTGTTCTCACTTCAGAGAAATCCTCAACATACCCCAGAGGATACTCCTCCGGTGTTTTCCTCGACTACGGCCTTGTTGAACAAGTATTTTGAATAGCCGCTTCGGAACCAATACCTTACCTTCGATCCCAAGGAATTGCATGGCTACACATAAAACATCCGGAAGCTTCGGGGTCAAAACCACCTATGTGGTTACCACAATAGTGGCACTGTTCCTCTAAGTCGTGTCGTTCAGCGCAGCAGAGACATAGATATCCCTCATTGAAAGGAATTACACATTCCTCATGATGCTCACATGAGGCACAATAGATTACCTCGGACTCTTCTTGAAGATCCTGGACTGGACTATACTTTTCAAGCAAATACGCCAGATCTATTTTCCCGTTCGCAATCTTCATTTGGACAAGTGCCTTCTCCCGGCCCCCTCGAATCCGACCTCAATACCCTCGCCACAGTTAGGGCACAGCACACGCAAATTGGAAGATCTCGCTTCGCAGCCAAGGCACCTTAATTCATAAAGCGGCTCGCTTGCCTCTTCTACCCGTGCCGTCCTGCACCCGCAAAAATGGCAAGACTTGAATTCCACGCCATTCGATATTTCCACATCGATATGTGGATTCAAAGCTGAGAACTTAGCCTTGAGAAATACTCTCTTCTTATGCATCAGTGCATCTAGTTTCTGGATTCCTTCCTATACTTTCTGAAATGTGGTTCCCAATTCAGTGTCAGCAAACGATGCAAATAGAACCACGCCTTGCATTGCTCGGTCACAACCTCTTGAACAAGTTTCTCGATCGGACTGCGCACATAAGCTGGATAAAAGAAATGAACTAGCCTGTTTCGATGCTTCCGCACTTGCTCAAAGGAGATTTCCTCGTCTTTCCCAATGCGCTCCCCAGCCACGTTTTTCAACCGACGAAACGCATCTTCAATGGAAACGGAATGAAAATCCCCCGCTCGAAATTGCTCGATGATCGCGCAAGCAGCTGATTGGCGCTTGTAGCAAAAATGTTGATGAACGATGCTGGCGGGCTCGCTCCTACCACAGCCGCTGAACAGCCGTTCCAAGTTTCGGCAAGCAGGGCTCCAGTTCAGGTTTTGAGGCTTTGGTCACTACAAAGGCTGCAGGCACATGTTCCCAGTGCCGCAGGTCCGGTCGTAGCGCGCCTTCCATCACTGTCGGCGCGGTGCGCATCAAGGCCGCTCCCCCTATCACCGAAAGCTGACAAAGCGCCCCGTTGCCCTTGCCTGCCGCATCAAGCACGCAACCCCCAACCATCACGCCGGCTCCTGCTGCCAACGGGACAAGGCTATAGGTCAGACCGAACGGTAGCCGAATCCATGCCTGCACGTTGAGGAGCGGGTGGTACCCGTGGCTATGGCGAATCGCCACCTTCTCAAACCAACTTTTCGTGGATAACCTCACCCCGGAGTCGGATCGGCAGGCGGAAAGAAATTCCTCCTTCGCCTTCACGGAAAAGTATCCGCTCGTGGACCCGAAAAATTCCAGGTTCCACGTCAGTTCAGGGAATCGACCGATCCCATAGACGCGCCACGGCTCGCTAACCCCCTGGGCTTCATCGATCCGAGCCACCTGCCACCCTGCAAATACACGAACTGCATCCTGCTTACCCTTCCACATTACATCTACGTCTCTCAGTCGAAGCCAATCGACGCGCGCCTCGTTTACCTCCCTCACTCGTTCCCATAACACAGCGGATAGCAACAGATTGACCGGGTCTTCGCCGTAATTGTAGAGCGGCGTAAACAGCTCATGGTCCAGCTGCCTGAGTTCGACCTTTGCCTCCTCCAGTTTCTGCACATTCGCATAGCTCGCCGCCAGTAAGAGGCTAAGATAGCCGCGCTCATAACTTTCCAAGACGTACTCGATGAAGGAGCCCTCCGGAATGAAGATATGAGTGGTCTCCTTTAGAAGGGAAAATGTCTTGTGCCGGAATTCTGACCTGGCCTTCTCGCCATGAACGATCACGGTCTCATAGCACCGCCGCTCATAAGCATCGGCCAATCGGTTGAGGGTATCGATCCTCTCTGAAAGATTGATCTGCTGCTCGATCGCCGAACAGGACGTCCCGTACAGGGTCCGCCCACCCCCTGCCTGGCAGCCGACGAGGCCAATTAACAGGCCTATGACTACCGCAACTCCCCACCGAGATTGATTTAGGATCATCAGACCTTATATCTCCAACACAGCCAAGATTTATTGACGAGCAGCGGAATAGATCTGCTCGATCTCGCGACTCGTCAAATCCCGCCATTCGCCCGGCTGGAGTTCGCCAAGCACAATCGGCCCGATCGCTACCCTCACCAGCCGCAACGTCGGGTGCCCTACTGCAGCAGTCATGCGCCGGACCTGCCGATTTAGCCCCTCGCGCAACGTCATCTCCACCCAGGCAGTCGGCACGTTTCTACGGAAGCGGATGGGCACGGGGCGATCAGGCAACTGCGGGTCGTCCGACAGTAGACGGACTTCAGCGGGCCTGGTCTTTTTGCCGTTTAGTACCACTCCCTCTCGTAACTGTGCCAAGGCCTCCTCGTTCGGGATACGTTCGATTTGCGCAAGATACACTTTCGGCAACTTATGCTGCGGGTCCGTAATGTAATGTGCCAACCGTCCGTCCGACGTCAGAAGCAGGAGCCCTTCACTATCCAAATCGAGACGGCCGGCTGCATAAACTCCAGTCAAATCGATATAGTCCGCCAAGGTCGGACGCCCGTCTGGATCGGTAAAACACGGCAACACGCCATAGGGCTTATTGAACGCGATCGTGCGAGAGGTATGTTCACAGGCTGATAGGATGGACTTGCTCACAAGACCCGGTCGAGACATGAAGCCCCATCAAGGAATCGATCAGAACCCGACTCTGAATCCTCCACCGCTGATTCCTCTACCGCCGAATACTCCGATAGGGAACCCCGGTTGCTGGTGGCCATAAGATTGAACCGGCCAAACATGCAGATGTTTCACAAGCAGGATGGGATATCGATACTCCATGTCGTCGAGACGATCGGTCTTCGCCCCAGAGACTTCTCCAACGATCGTCACCCGCGTTCCCTCGACCAACATAGCCGGGTCAAGAAACTTCTGCTGCAACGCAAAAAACCGTCCCTGTGATTGTTGACGATCGAGGCTCGGTTCCTCTCCGCCCTCAAGCGGAAGTTGCAAGAGTTCGATCTGCGTGCTGTCTTTGAGTCGCTTCGCTTTCAGCACCTCGCCACCAAGCACAAGCACGCGGCCCTTGTATGACTCCGGTGAAGCCAACACATCGCGAAACGAAACAGTTCTATCAACAAGCGGTTCCATCGACTCAGGAACGATTCGCTGAGATGCGCACCCTGTGAGCAGGATGCCGACGATTAGCCAGCTAGAGAAAAGACATCGTCCACTCATGCGCACACTATACCTCATGCACCAACCCCACGACGAAAGAAGAGATCCTTGCTCTGTAGATTTTGCAGGCCCTCGCCTACAGAATTTCACTGCCCTTCACGTAATCCTGCTCTTGGCGGTTGCATGATGGTTCTTCATAAGCTGTTGAGAACGGAGTACCTTCGTGCCGTTTTTCCTTTGACCCTGGTGGACTTCCCTCAATTAAGACATGCGGCATCTACCTTGCCTGCTCCATGATTAGAGCGCGCGCCACTCTCATCAGTCGCACAGAGTGTTTTCTGAGCCACAGCATCGCATGTTGCAGTGGCTCTGTTTCATCAACTCACTAATTATATAGAGGTTCCCATGACTCGCTACGCGAGCTTCATCGCACTCGCAGCGTTCCTCACGTTTGGTATCGGTACGGCAGTATCTTTCGCTGGCGAACCACCCCCTGCCGAGCAGAAGGAGAAGAAGGATATGACCAGCGGCAAGGCAGAAGATGACAAGAAAAAAGACGAGAAGAAAGACATGGGTGGGAAATAAGCCCTCTCTTGGTCCGCAGCCGCTGCTGCGTCCCACCTACTCCGTTACAATATATTCGTCGGACAACCAGCCTCCTCTCCCCCCTTAGACCAGAGAGCTATCTTCACTGCAGATCACAGCAACAGCACCCAGAGTCTGTATGGTGGAGCCTACAGTAGTTGTGGCATCATGCTTCACTCCCCTTACTGACCACGCACATCAGGCTACACATCCCCCTTCAACTCCATGAGATACGATCAGTTCTCTTCGCGCGCGTTCCGTAAGTCATTGGGCATTGAGCTTGCTCTCCCTTCGAAATATTCTGTTCGCCCTTATTTAAAGGAGGAGACGATGCGACAAACATTGATTGATCGAACGAAGCCACTCCGGACACCAGCATTGGTCATACTGTGTGCCCTGGCCGTGGGGGGGTGCGTGAGCACGGAAACCCATACCAAGACACTCACCGAGCTTGAGGCCGCAAAGAAAGCTACCGCACAACTGCAACAGAAACTGGACCAGGAATCCACTCAGCGAAAAGCCGCAGAACAACAAGCAGCCGCGTTGGCCAAGGAACGTGAAGCGCTCGAGGTGCGCTCAAGCGAGTTGCAATCTCGCCTGGACGGCCTAGAGAAGGAAAAAGGGAAACTGAATAGTGAACTCGGCCATGTGCGCGGTCAGATCACCGATCTCGAACAACAATCCGCGAGCGGACGCGCCTCGGCGCAGGAAGAAATCGCCAAGTTACAAAAGCAGGCTTCTGAGCTTGAAGCCAACGCCGCACGCATCGCGAAGGAGCGTGAGCAACTACGCCAGGAACAGGCTCGATTGGCCGCGACGCTCGATCAGGAACGAGCCGCCAAGGAAGAAGAAATCAAACGGCTGACGCGGACACAGGAAGAACTATCCAAATCGCTGCAAGACGAGATTTCCAAAGGCAATATTACCATTCAGCAAGTGCGTGACCGCCTCACCATCAATATGGTGGACCGCGTCCTGTTCGACTCCGGCCAAGCACAGGTCAAACCGGCCGGTGTGAAAGTCCTGAAGCAGGTCAGTGATATATTGAAAACGGTCACGGACAAACAGATCCGGATCGAAGGCCACACCGACAATGTGCCCATCAGTTCAAAACTGCAAGACCGCTTCAAAACAAATTGGGAACTCTCGACTGCGCGAGCCACGATTGTAGTGCGCTACCTGATCGATCAGGGCAGCGTAGACCGCCAACACCTCTCTGCAGTCGGTTATGCGGACACACAGCCCCTCGCCTCGAACGACTCTGAAGAGGGGCGATCATCCAACCGTCGAATCGAGATCGTGCTGTACCCCAAGGACCTCAAAGACATTGCCGGCCAAGTCGAAACCAGTACGGCTTCATCGAAATAGCCATCCGCCCCGGAGGTGCTCACCATAGGTGGGTACCTCCGCTTCAATCAGGCCTCTCATCGAGATCCCAGTCACTTCAAACTTCGTGCGAACGTGTACGACAACGGAGTTTAATCAGGGGTCTTCCCCCTCCTCCCTCCTTCGGTTATGATGCATCACGTGATCGGTCTTCTTGACCACTGCGCAGAAACAAGGTCAATCAATCGATGTAGAAAGAGCCGGGCTGATCCGCCTGATCGAGACACATCGTCCAATGAGGAGGTCCTGATGCGCTGGGAAGGACAACGAGAAAGCGGCAATGTCGAAGATCGTCGAGGAATGGGACCGGCCAGGATCGGCGGAGGGCTGGGAATAGGCGGCATCGTCCTGGTGCTCGCCGTCAGTTATTTCACCGGCATCAATCCTTTGACTCTCATCAACATGCTCAATGGCGTACAGGAGATACCTGACTCATCGGCGCCCTCTGAGCCGGTGCAGACCGGATCGCCCCACGACCAACTGGGGAAATTCGCCGCGGTGGTCCTCGCCGACACGGAAACCACCTGGAAGCAACTTTTTGGGCCGCGGTATGAAGATCCTCGACTCGTACTCTTCACCGGCGCAGTCCAATCTGCGTGCGGGACTGCGTCGTCTGCAGTCGGTCCCTTCTACTGCCCCGGCGATCACAAAGTCTATCTCGACCTCTCCTTCTTCAACGTCATGGCCCAGCGACTTGGCGCGTCCGGCGACTTCGCCCAGGCCTATGTGATTGCGCATGAGGTCGGCCATCACGTGCAAAATCTCATGGGCACTGCAGAGCAGGTGACGCGCCTCCAGCGTCAGGCTTCGGAACGAGAAAGGAATGCCTTGTCGGTGCGAATGGAGCTGCAGGCCGATTGTTTCGCCGGCGTCTGGGGCCA
>JBDSDL010000121.1:0-8703 GCA_039920585.1 Nitrospiraceae bacterium
GCCTCTGGGAGCAGTTCGATCAGCACCCGTCCCAGGCGGATGGCCTCGCCTGAAAGATCGTGCCGCGTCAGCGAGCCTCCAGAAGAGGCCGAGTACCCTTCGTTGAACACCAGGTAGATGACCCGTAGGACAGCGTCCAATCGATCCGGCAGCTCTTTCTCCAGCGGCACTTCATAGGGGATACGGGTCTCGCGGATCTTGGTTTTTGCCCGCACGATCCGCTGGGCAATGGTGGCCGGTTTTGTCAGGAACGCGCGCGCGATTTCCTCGGTCGTGAGACCGCAGACTTCGCGTAACGTCATCGCGACTTGTGCCTCCGGCGCCAACGCGGGATGGCAACACACAAAGACCATCCGTAGCCGGTCATCCTCGACGTGCTCGTCGTCCCACTCATCGGGATCGCTGGTGCTGGTTTCGAGTTGCTTGGCGAGTTCCTCCAGTGACGCATCATGTCGAGCGCGCCGTCGAATGCCGTCGATGGCTTTGAAGCGGCCGGTCGAGACGAGCCAGGCCCTCGGATTGGCCGGCACGCCATCCCGCGCCCACTGTTCGACTGCGACGGCGAACGCATCGTGCAGCGCCTCTTCGGCAGTCTCAAAGTCACCGAGAAGACGAATCAGGGTCGCGAGAACCTGGCGCGATTCAGTTCGGTAGATCGCTTCCACTACCGTACGTATGTCTTTGACCTCATGCTCGCTCATCAGCGCTGAACCTCCCGATTACTTCCCGGTTTTCTCCATGTTTCAGGAGAACGCGATAGGCGCTTTATTGTACGTGATTGAGAGGTCTGAGTAATGCAGGATGCTGGCTTGCTTGAAAGAAACCGGGCTTTTGCAGGTCTAGCAGTCTGCAGAGAAACTCGGTTTGCGCATGAAAATCGTTACAATCTCACCAAGCCGGGTTGATCCCTCGGTAGCGCAGGATGCTCAAAATGGCCTTGTTCTCACCCGCCCAACCCCGGCGCGCCAAGACGCGCCGTTCCGCAGGCGCGGCTGCTCGTGTACCCTCTGGGGCGCACGGTGCGACGAATAAGGAGCACCATGTCTGTGCGCGCCGCCGAGTGGTGAGGCGGCCGGGTCCCCGTTGATGATCTGAGCGATGCGAGAACAAAGCTGGCGGCCTTTTTCAGCATCCTGCTAGAGTTTCTGCATGATCCGTTCAGCATAGCCGGTCAGTTCCATGTATCCCTGTCCGTGAATCGGTTTTCCCTGTGCGGTGCCGGTTGTCTCGATGGCGCCTTCCCAATAGGTGATTTGTGTGCTGCGTTTGGGAGAGAGTTCTTGCTCGGCCATGCGGGGAACGAGTTCCAATGATAGTTGTTGTGAGGGAACGGTTAGACGCCAACGCTGGGGATAGCGGGCCTTGCTCGTAGGGCTGGTCCAATAGCTGGTTGGTTCAAGTGTGAAGTCTTCGAGCAGAAGATGATGTCCCTTTCCGTCTCGGTCGATCAACGTGCCGCTCGAGGCCGGATGGGCCGATCCGTCTGCCCGGCGGAGCCGATAGAGCATGAGTTCTCTCTGGTCGTCGAGTTGCAGACTGAACCAGTCCCATCCAACCAGATCCTTGTCGAGATCGGCGGACCCGAACTCATGGTCCATCCAACTTGTGCCGGTCACGTCGAACGATTCATTTCCGATCGTGACGGTGCCGGTTGTGGTCAGTCTGGTGAAGGAATAGTAGTGAGAGGCTTGTCCTGTGACCGAGCCTTTGCGGCTGATTCCGTCGGTCCCATGTACGACAAGCGGTTTTCCCGGTGAGACCGTGAATTGGATGGCCATGTCGCCGTCCGCTGCTTGGAGGGTTTGAGTGTCGGGGGCAGCCAATGGCGATTCGGCGCTCCACCGATCAATCCAGACGTGGAGTCGATCATTTGCCGCACCGGCCTTACCCAGACCCGCCCGGCTCATTTTGTCTGCATAGTGAAACCGGCCCTTGCTGAGATCGCTTATGGCGAAATGGGCTAAGTACAGGTGTGTGACGGCCCACTGCGACGGCAGGGTTTTTGTCTGATCGCGCGGCATGCCACGGCGGAAGAAGGTGAGTTCATAGCCGAAGGGCCGGCCATCCTTCGCCGTGAGCTGGCCGGTGTAGTACCACCATTCAGTGCGAAACTCTTCATGCGCTCCGTGATCACGCGGGAAGGCATATCGATAGCCTTCCCTCGCGACCTTGAATTCCTCCGCAGTATCGGCTGCGAGTCCTGGCACGATGACCAGCAGACTACTCGCAAGGAACAGGATGTGCCGGAGATGGCGTAGCAATTTATGTATGGGCAACGGGCTGTCCATGATGTGAATGAATCGTCGCGTGCGCTTATACCATGCTCCGCTAGCCGGCACAAATCTCCTGTGTTGATACGGGTTTTCTTCAACTCGATGGACGAACGATGTCCGTTTCTCGCCGTTGACAACTTTGTCGACCATCAGCTATCGTGACCCATGCAGACCGATCACGAGCGAGAGCAGCCGGGGCGCGACCAGCCTCACAGTGCGACGCCGTTTCCCATTCCGACTCGAATTCCGGTATTTCCGCTTCCGAATATCGTGCTGTTCCCCAAGACCTATCTTCCTTTGCATATCTTTGAGCCGCGCTACCGCGCCATGGTGTCGGATGCGGCGATGAGCGGGCAGTGTATCGGCATGGCACTGCTCAAGGATGGATGGGAAACGGACTATTATGGCCATCCGCCCGTGTTCTCCATGGGCTGTGTTGGTCGATTAGCCAGCGTGCAGCCGCTGGCCGATGGGCGATCCAACATATTGCTTCAAGGGCTTGAACGGTTTGAGATTGAACGTGAGTGGTACGACCACGCGTATCGTGAGGCCACGATTTCTCTTACTGTTCGGAGTCCAGAGACGTCGCTGGATCCCACGGTCCGCCGGCGCCTGTTCACTACCCTGGAGTCCTATCTCCAATCCCGCGACGACGTGCCGACGTGGCAGGAGCTGTTTCGGGAAGAGATCAGCGATGAGATTTTCGTCAATACCCTGTCCGCCTACTTGGAGTGTACGTCTTTGGAAAAGCAGTTTTTGTTAGAGGCCGACAGTCTCCACCAACAAGCCCGCCGTCTCAGCGACCTCATCGAGTTCATGATACACGATCAATCTGGCGCGAAGGGCTGGGGCTGATGGATCGCGCCATCGCGATCCAGGTGTCCCGGCTCACAAAATCCTATGATAAGCATACGGCTGTCTCCAATCTGTCGTTTGAGGTCTATGCGGGCGAGATCTTCGGCCTGCTGGGGCCGAACGGGGCAGGGAAAAGCACCACGCTCAGGACGCTCATCACGCTGTTGACGCCGACGTCGGGCACGGCGAGCGTCTTGGGCCATGATACGGTGCGTGAGGCGGATGTCGTCCGGCGACTCATCGGCTACGTGCCTCAAGAGCGGGCCATCGATCGCTTTCTCACCGGTCGGGAACACCTCGAACTTCTCGGCGCACTGTACCACTTGTCCAAGGCCGAAGCCGCGAGACGCATCGCCGAGCTATTGAAGCTTGTGGAGTTGGAAGAGGCGGCCGATCGCGCGGCGAAAACGTATTCCGGGGGGATGAAGCGAAAGCTTGACATCGCATGTGGTCTCTTGCCGGACCCCAAGATCTTGTTCCTCGACGAGCCGACCTTAGGCTTGGATGTGCAGAGCCGGCTTCGGATTTGGGACTACGTGCGGATGTTGAAGACGCGTGGCATGACGATCGTGATGACGACGAATTATTTGGATGAGGCTGACCAGCTCTGCGATCGGTTGGCCATCATCGACGGAGGCAAGATCAAGACGCTCGGATCGCCGACTGAGCTAAAGATCGGGTTAGGCGGCGATATCGTGTCGTTGACCTTAAAAGACCAGAGTAAGATTTCGACGTTGGTCACTGCGTTGACGGGGCAACCCGCGATGCGGGCGGTCAAGGCGACGCCGACCGGCCTGGATATCCGGGTC
This sequence comes from Nitrospiraceae bacterium, assembly GCA_039920585.1. Taxonomy (GTDB): domain Bacteria; phylum Nitrospirota; class Nitrospiria; order Nitrospirales; family Nitrospiraceae; genus Palsa-1315. Next base: position 3,938 of record JBDSDL010000121.1, read on the forward strand.
GACTCGCCCGAGAAGGCCCTCCCCGCGATCCTCGAGTCCGCCAACCGATTGGATTGCCAACTGGAATTTATCGAGTACCACCGGCCGCGGTTGGACGACGTGTTCATCGCCCACACGGGCCGATCGATCAAAGACGAATTGCCGAAAGAGAATGTTGAATGATGAGGGGTATCTTGTCTGAATACTCAGCACTCAGCACGCAGCACTCGTAACTGGAGCGAATCAGATGAGCGAATACTGGCAAGAAATCAGTGCGCTGACGATGCGATGGGTCAAGCGGCTCAGCCGCGAGAAATTCAGCATGCTGTTCACGCTCGTGCAGCCGATGCTGTTCTGGCTGATCTTTTTTGGCAACCTGTTCCAGCGGGCTGCGGATGTGCAAGTGACGCAGGCCCCGGACTACATCAGCTTCCTGACCGCCGGCGTCGTCGTGATGACGGTGCTCAACAATGGACTCGCCGGGGGTGTCGATCTACTGTTCGACAAGGAGAATGGGTTTCTGGAACGGTTGATGACCACGCCGATCCATCGGAGTTCCGTGATCCTGAGCCGCTTTATCTTCGTCATGACCATTACCTCGCTTCAAGTGCTCGTGATCCTTGGGGTGGCCTTTCTGTTCGGCGTCCAGCCGGCGACGGGGCTTCTCGGTATCGCCGCGATCTTGATGATCGGGATGCTCTTTGGCGTCGGTCTCACGGCGATCTCCATGGCCATGGCCTTTTCCGTGAAAAGTCACGGCGACTTCTTTTCGGTCCTGGGATTCCTGTCGCTTCCGGCGATTTTCTTGAGCTCAGCGTTAGTGCCTTTGGCTGGGATGCCTGCCTGGATGGGCTTCCTGGCGCGCTTCAATCCTATGACCTGGGCGATCGACGCGGTGCGCCCCTTGATCCTTACCGGCTGGACTGAGGCGCTCCCCCATGTTGGAATGGTGGTGGTGGTCATGGTGATATTCGACGCGCTCTGTCTCTACGGGAGCGCCAAAGTGTTCCGACGGGCCATGGGCTGATGGGCAGGCTTTCGGGGAGTTCCACCATGCTGACAAACGAAAGTCAAATCCGGGCGTTGATCCGGTTGCTGGCCGATGAGGACGAGAAGATCGTTCAGACCATCAGCGGTAAACTCATCGACATCGGCCCCACCGCGGTTCCCCTGCTTCAGGAAGCGGAAATCGAACAGCCGGAAATGGCCGACCGTCTGGTCTCGGTGCTCGAGGAAATCCGTGGTGGAAACCTCGAAGATGAACTCACACAGCTGGCGGCGTTGCCCGATGGCCCGATGGATCTCGAACAGGGCGCTTTTCTGATTGCCCGGTATGCCTATCCTTCCCTGACGGTCACCTCGTACACGCGACAGCTCGATGAAATGGCGCAGGAAGTACAAGATCGGATCGGTCCTCGAGCTTCAGGAGAGGAAAGGATCAAGACGTTGAACCGGTATTTCTTTACGGAGATGGGCTTCAAAGGCAACACGAAGAATTATTATGAGCTGGAGAACAGTTACCTCAACTGTGTGATCGACCGGCGAACGGGTATTCCGATCAGCCTCTCGACGGTCTACCTCCTGGTCGGCAAGCGGCTGGGTCTTCCGGTTCATGGGATCGGGATGCCGGGCCATTTCTTAGTGAAGTACGAATCCGATCGGTACAAAGTCTTTGTCGATTGTTTCAACGGGGGGGCGTTGCTGACCGAGAAGAACTGCCAGCGATTTCTCACGGAAGCCGGTTATGGATTCGATGAGAAATATCTACAAGAAAGTCCGGTGCGCTCGATTCTCTCCCGCATGATCAAGAACCTTTTGGCCATCTATGCCAAACTCGACGATCCCCTCAGGAAGGCCCGCCTGACGAAATTCATCGAGATTCTGGGGTGCGACAACCGCGAAGGCGGACTCTAAAACATACGCGAGACTCGCGAGAAAAGCGGGACGCGCGCGATGGGAGGAAGTTCGAGGTTTTGGGATCGTCGAACCCAAATAGTCAATTTCGGGTCGCGCATGTCTCGCCAGACTCGTTGACGCTTCACGCAGGCTGCTCAAAAAGTCCGTCCAGCAAGGCCGCAGCCGAAGAAAGCACCGGAGGCGTAGCCTCTGGGCTACGTTGAGGATGCTTTCGAGGGGAGAACGCAGCTGGCGGACTTTTTCAGCAGCCTGCTAGAGTTTGATTGACATTAAGTCCCGCGCAACCACGATCTTTCCCCCGAAGGCTTCCCCTGCCTGTTCTCGCACGTTGTATCGGTCGGTAATCGGATAGAAGTGCGATAAGACAAGTTGGCCGATTCCTGCCTCTTTAGCCACCTGCCCACATTGACCGGCATGCAGATGGACCGGGTTTGGCCGGCTAGCCGGGAAGGAACAGTCCAGCACCGCGAGATCGACGTTTCCACAGAGGCGCACAAGGCTGTCGCAGTATTGCGAGTCGCCTGAATAGGCCAGGGCTTTCCCCCCATATTCGATTCGATATCCCAGGCAATGGAGGTTCTGTGTGTGGGTCACAGTTCGAGGAAACACTCTCGTGTTTCCAATCATAAACGCCCGATCGGCTACTTCTTTGAAGTGAACCGCGAATGGCGCCTGCGTAAAGCCTGGCAAGGTGGCGAAGAGGGTTTGGAAAAACTTCTTCGTCCCGTGAGGCCCGATCACCGTGAGCGGCGGCCTCGTTCCTCCTTGGTATTTTGTGAAAATCATCGCATCGAAAAAATACGTGATGAAGTCGGAAAAGTGATCGGCGTGGTAGTGGGAGAAGAGAATGTGGGTGATCCGATGCCGGTTCACGCCGGTTTTTAGTAAATTCGCCAACGTGCGTGGGCCAAAGTCCAACAGGATCGTCTGGTCGGTGCGGACGAGATAGCCCGATGCTGCTCGCGTGGGGTGTATGTTCGTGCCGGAGCCGAGGATGGTTAAGCGCATGGGTCAGATCACCTCAACTTTCTTGGCGGAAACTATCCCGTAGGCGAAGGAGCAGCGCGCGAGTCTGGTCCACTTCTTCGGGGCTCAAGGCCCGTTCAAAGAATGGACGAAGAAAGGCCAAGTGGGCCGCAAAGGTTTTTCGAAAGAGCGCATCGCCTTTCGCGGTTAACGAGATCTTGGTGCAGCGGCGATCTCCCTTCATCGCGTCCCGCCTGATCAGACCTTTGGCGACGAGGCGATCGAGGACGCCGGTGAGCGTGCCTTTTGTGACGAGCGTATGGGCAGAGAGTTCTGAGCAGGTCTTGCCCTCCGTGTCTCCCAGTGTGGCGATGACATCGAACTGTGAGGGCGTCAGCCGCAGAGATTTGATATGGCGGATGTCGGTGCGCCAGAAGGCCAGATAGGTTTCGACGAGCGGTCGCAGCACTTTCAGATAGGGATCGTCCTTCAGATCCGGCAACTCCATGCCGGAAGGATAGTCCGTGCTAGGACGAATGGTCAAGAGGGGGAGGCGGGTAGCCTGGCCGTCCTCCTGCTCGCGGAACGCGCACGATAGGAATGTGCTCGTTCGACGCGCGCAATCGAGGATCGACCAGGCTACCCGCGAAGGAAGTAGAGGATTAAGAGGGAGGCGTGCAATAAAAACTGGCTAGCACCGCTCTTTTCTCCCTGCCCGCCCTCGTTAGAGGTCAGCGTATGTAGCAAACTTCGGCACAGTGGTAGCGCGGGCATGTTACTCAGACGGGTGGCGGTAGACACTCGGGCAAGAGAAGACTCCCGACACCTTTTCTTCGCTCTGCTGGCAGAAGCTCTCTGGACATTGCTCTGGAGGAGGCATTCGCTTAGCTTTCGTCGTATTTTTTCGCATTGCCGTAGGCCTTACCTACTGGATACTTGACCTCGTTCTTCTTCAGCTTCGAGAGCACCGCAGTATCCAATTCAATACCAAGGTCATGGCAAAGGTATGAAAGGATGATGGCTACATCGGCGATTTCATCCTCAACGCGTTCTCGTGACGGACTCCCAAGGATACGGGTCACTTCGTCGTCCGATTTCCATTGAAAGATCTCCAGCAATTCGCTTGTTTCGATCGTAAGCGCGGCGGCGAGTTCTTTTGGTTTATGAAACTGCTCCCAATTCCGCTCCCGGCGAAAATCAAGCAGAGCCGTCATCACCCTAGCGTTAAGCATCGAAGACCTCTCCTTATATCAGCCCAGAAAGATGTTGCTATTATGCCACTCCAGATATTGGGAAGAAGGCCGATCTTTTTGTGTAGATGGCACGACAGCGAGCTTTCGACCATCGAGTGCATAATAGTCCCTGCCGTTTTCGAACTCTTCCTTGATTTTCTTGCTCACTTCGACAGATAGATTGGGCGTCACTGACAAATAGCCAGAATCAAATAGTTTGTGCAGGTCTGAGCGAAGCAGTAAGCCGTTCGCCGTAACGTTTGGGCCCGACTTTGCGAACGGCTGGATATGCGCGGCTTCAAGTGCGGGGAGAGTGCGTTCGCCAGTGATAGCACAGCGACGAGCATAAGCGTCTGTAACAAGAACTCGAAAGGCACCCTGGCCCAGCCTGGCTCTAGTTAGGAATTCCGCACCATAGCGAGGACTTTCTTCTGCTTGAAGCGAGGCCCCATCCGCGTGAGAAGCAGCTTTCGATGGTTCCAGTCTAGCCAGCCCAGCTTGCACTTCAGCCCATAATTGGGCTCCAATTTTCTCCTCACTCTTATAGCCCTTTCCTTGGACAATGCTTGGCGCCCAGTTGGATGGAGCGGGAATCCAATCTTGCCTTTGAAGAAAAAAATGATTTGCCAAAATAGTACATCCGATGATCGGATCGTGCTCGCGAGGTTTGTT
>JBDSDL010000122.1:0-4004 GCA_039920585.1 Nitrospiraceae bacterium
GTGTGGATTGATCGACAAGTCCCATCAGAATGGTATAGCGAGCCCCCTTATAGTAGGACGTGTCATAGTGAAACCCGATATGGTCTCCCGGCTCCGTATAATAGTAGAGCGCACAGGAATGGGGATCATTCTCAGGGCATAGACTGAGCTTGGCCCGCACCAAGCGGCTCAAGAACTCGATGAAGGCTCCGGATCGATACAGATCGAGAAAGCGCGGGGCCTTTTCCATCACCGTGTAGTAGCTGACGCTCCCGCCCTTTTTGTGGCCGGGAATGTAATTGCGGTTCAGCAGGTTCTTCACTCCCTGCGCCTGAGGAACGAGATGCTCTTCCACCACCGACCGAGGAAGAAACTGTGGAATAAACAGGAACTCGTTCTGGTCCCAATACTCACGCGAGACTCGATCGAGATCCAACCGCTTGACTGCTTCATCCACAGTTTCAACGAAGGATCCAACCATTGCTTGATTCATATACTCACCTTCTCCTCAATCGCCCATCAGGATGCTGAAAAAGACCGCCAGCGTCGTTCTCAGTCGCCCGTCTCCCTGCAACGTACCCAAAGGGTACGCTTCGGTCGCCGAGCTCCCTGCGGCCTTGCTGAACGGCCTTTTTGAGCATCCTGCAGAATCCAATCTCGAACCGGTTCCCGTCACGTTCACTGTGGAGCGCTGAACACTGGAGCCTTCACGACCTCCACATCGGACGGCAACTTGAGATCGAAGAGTGAGTCGCCGAGGCCGGTGTTGGGTTGGAGCGACGAAAACTCAAAATTTGAAACATTGCCGCTGGCTTCATGGAGAGAAAGCGTGCGAATGAAATAGGTTTTCGGAAACACTTCGAGTACGATCCGTTGCAACGATCTCCCCGCCTCACCTTCACGCGACTTAGGCAGAAGGGTGAGTAGCCGGATTCCTCCCACACCACGTCCCTTCCCCGGGGTCGGCTCAATGTCGAACGACTCCTCCAGCTTGGCCGCCCCCAGCAACAGCTCCAACGGGGCCTTGGAGGCCGCCATTTGTGTGAGCTTCCCTACCAGCACCTGTTTGTGCTCCGGAACATATACTTTAACATCATCCCGATTGACATAGATGCCCTCGACCGAAGGGTCGAGGTAATTCCACCGTAACCGGCCAGGTTTTTTGATATAGACCTTCCCCGAGGACATGATAGGCCGCTCGAACCCCTCGATCGTGGTCTTCTGCGTAAAATCTGCCTGGAGATCTTTCGTTTTCTCATACCTTGCCTGGAGCTGCTTGACTACCTCTCGCACTTCCGTCAATGCATTCTCATCGAACTCTTCAGCAGCGGCAAAAGTCGGCAATGGGAATAGGCTCAACGCACACACGAGCATGCCTCCGACAACACATGTCCAATTCAATCTCTTCACCATATCAATGCATTTTCAAGGGTACCCTGGTCGATCCTCGATTGCGCGCGTCGAACGAGCACATTCTTATCGTGCGCGTTCCGCGAGCAGGAGGACGATCAGGCTACCCTTCCCATCCTTCTGAGGCCGCGCGTTGCGCGAGCACAGAAGATCATCAGGCTCCATCCCCTTCCCCTATTCCCACCGGCCCCCGCCGCCCCACAACCTCTCTCCGTCCATCGCGACCAGCTGCGCCCACGAGGCCATCCGCCTCCATTTGTTCGATCATCCGAGCCGCCCGAGGATAGCCCACCCGCAGCCGGCGCTGGATCAGCGATGCAGAGGCTGAACCGGTAGACAGGACCAACTCTTTGGCTTGCTCGTAGACTTCACCTAACCCCTCTTCTTCTTTCGCCCTTTCCTGTTTCAGCGCGATATGCAATTCCTGGTTGTAGGCAGGTTTGGCTTGATCCTTTACGAACTCGACCACACGGCGGACGTCGTCATCCGACACAAACGACCCGTGCAGCCGCATGACACGTCCGGTCCCTGAAGCCATATAGAGCATATCCCCACGGCCAAGAAGCGCTTCTGCGCCATTCGCATCTAGGATGGTGCGTGAATCGGTCTTCGATGACACTTGGAACGCAATGCGGGCTGGAAAGTTCGCCTTGATCAAACCAGTCAGCACATCAACCGACGGACGTTGCGTCGCCAGCACGAGATGGATGCCCGATGCGCGGGCCATCTGCGCCAAACGCGCAATCTTGTCTTCGACTTCCTTCGGCGCCACCATCATCAAGTCTGCCAATTCATCGATCATCACGACGATATAGGGTAAGGGCTCAGGCGGAGTCGGCGGCGGCGTGAACGATCCGGGGCTGCCATCCGGAAGCGCGGTCTCTCCTGCAGAGAGCCGGTCCTCTTCAGACAAAAACTGGATGGGTAATTCCGGCTGATCCAACTTGCCTGCCGATTCTGCGTCGAGCACACCCTGCTTCCCTGCGACTTTTCGATTATACGTATCGATGTTTCGCACCCCTGCCTCAGCCAACAATTTATAGCGCCGTTCCATTTCAGCGACGACCCAACCGAGCCCCCGCGCCGCGGACTTGGGATCGGTGATGACCGGCCGTAACAGGTGAGGAATGCCGTCGTACGTTTGAAATTCAAGCATCTTGGGGTCGATCAGGAGCAGCTTGACCTCATCGGGTCGAGCTGAAAACAACAGACTCAAGAGCATCGTATTGAGACTGACGCTTTTCCCTGCCCCCGTGGCACCGGCAACCAGCAAGTGCGGCATCGTTTTCAGATCGGCGATCATGGGGGCTCCGAAAATGTCCTTTCCCAGGGCCAAGCTGAGCTTCGATCTGGCACGTGAAAAGGCGTCGCTCGTCACCACTTCCTTCATCGACACTGTCTCGCGATAGAGGTTCGGCACCTCAATTCCTACCACTGATTTCCCCGGAATCGGCGCGACGATCCGAAGACTGATCGCCTTCAGCGCCAACGCCAGATCGTCGGCAAGGTTCACAATGCGCGCGACCTTGGTCCCTGGCGCGGGCTCGAACTCATACATCGTCACGACTGGTCCAGGACGAACTTCCGTCACCTTCCCTGCGATGCCAAAACTGAGCAGGGCGCGGGTCAGTACATCGGATTGCGCCTTGATTTCTTCTTCCGTGACGCGCCCTAGGGGGCCTGATGGTTCGCCCAAGAGCACGGCTGGATCCGGCAAGATATAGTCTCCCGCCTTCGCTTGGGCGACTACGACCTGTTGGTCCAACTCGGATTCAATCGGCTCAGCCGGTTCGGGAGTCGGTTGCCGTGATGGCTGAATGACCGGCCAATCCAATTCCGGCTCCGCGGCCGCCTCAGGAAGCGCCTCCTCAATCACCGCGCGAATGGCTGTAGAGGATTTCTGTTTGGCTTTCCGTGGAGACTCAGAAACCGCTTCTTCCACCGGCCGATCCGGAATCAAGGTACGCGCCCTATTGAACATCCAATTGCCCAACCCGGGAAGCCGACGAGCAATCTCCGACAGAGAGATGGGCGCCGTGAAGAGGAGGGAGACGAGGAGTCCCGCTACGATCAGAATGTGGGCGCCAGTACTCGCAAAATAGGCTCGTAAACTCTCGGCCAATACTTGCCCGAAGAAACCTCCCGCCATACCGCGATAGATAAGGCCACTGGAGACGGTCGGCACCGCCATGATTTCGAGATGGAACAGGCCGCTGAGAAACAGCAATGCCGCCAGCGAGGCGCCGGCGTTTCGCAAACGGATCGACAGATCGCTCTGAGTGAAACAACGGACGCCCAAGAAACCGAGGAGAATGGGAAATAAGTAGGAGGCCCCGCCGATCGACCAGAATAAAGTAGACGCGAAGAATGCGCCGACCGACCCGATGAGGTTTTTGGACGGAGGCGTCGCAGCTGTCCCAGCCTTGACTTCCCCTGGAGCAAAGGACAGCAGGCTGAGCAGCGTCAAGAGCGCCAGCGCGATCAGGACGACTCCGATCACTTCTCGTTTGATGTGTGAAGGAGGGGAAGCGGCGCCGCGGGCCTCGCCCCGCTTGGCCGAACTGGTGACAGCCATGATCGCGATGCTAGCACAGGGAATCGGTCATTTCAAACGA
>JBDSDL010000123.1:0-21153 GCA_039920585.1 Nitrospiraceae bacterium
CGATGGGGGTCAGGAAGTAGAGCGCCTGACTGCCGAGAAAATTCATGGGACCGAGAGATTCCAGGAACACCGTTGCAGGAGCAGCCATGCCTCGTTTCACTACCGCATCGGCCACCCGTTCAAGCAGCGCGAAGTCTTCGGTCGTGAACACCTGGACCGCAGATGTGCTTGAAAAGGCATGAGAAAGTTCCGCGCGAACCTTCTCCCATGTTTCTCCCACTGATGTCTTGGGGAAAGAAGCCATAACTGTCTGGAAAGGCAGAAAAATCTACAATCGAGCGGCATTATATGGAGAGGGTGAAAGAGAGTCAATGAAAGGCGGGGAGGGGATGAGCCTGAATGATGTCCTGTGCTCGCACAACGCGCGGTCGAGGACTCCCCTCGCTCGAGCTACTGGCATGTCTCGGCGTGCCAGTTGGTAGGCGGGTGAGACGGCTGCGCGCAGTAGGAGATCAATCATCCCCCATCCCCGAAGAGAGAACGAGCGAGCTTGGATGGATCATTTAGACAGATGACGGTCTCCGGCTTCTACGCCCTTCGGTGATAACCGCTCTTTCCTTTAAGATCGAAGGGAATGCGCCGGCTGCCCACAAGCAGTCGGTATGCATGTTCTCACCCACTAAGACAGGCTCAAATCCTCATTTGTCTCTCCGTCATCCCTCACTAATGGCCTTCTCGACCGCTCCCAACAACCGCTCCGGATCAATAGGTTTCGTGAGGAATCCCACGACGCCTTGCTTAAACAGGAGGCCCGGTTGAAATAGTCTGGTGGCACTCTCCAGCTTATCTGATCCGCTCAAAATAATGATGGGGCACGACGGAAACTGATAAAGAAAATTGGGGATCGCCTCTATCCCACCCATCTTCGGCATATCGAGGTCACAAATAATCGCATCTACTGCGATGGGGTTATCGCCCGACTTCATTGCGTTGACCCCAGCGTTCCCATCTTCGGCCTCGGTCACATCGTAGCCCGCCTTCGACAAGATGAGACGCACGGATTTTCTCACCTCCGCCTCATCGTCCACGACAGCACTCTCCCTTTGCTCATAGTGTTCATCCTCCTTTCGAGGTTAGGCCCTTAGTCCTCAACCTTCCCCCACTCGTCATACTCTACAGGTAGTGGGAGATCCACTTGACGCCAATATCCACAGCCGATGACATTCATGCCACGCCAGACAAGAGAATCGGACGATGTAGCAGGTATTCATGAATAGTCTGGGCTAATACCCCCGTCCGGTGCTCCCCCCGCGTCCCATCCGATCGAGCGGGAGCGCCTCGTATCGTGCCTTTATGTCCGGATGCTCGTTGAGATAGCCCTTAACCGCCGCATCATCGGCGAAGACCTCCGGACTGCGCTTTCGATACTCTTCGACCGTCAGATCGTACTTGGCCAAAAGCTTGCCGAGTTTCGTGTGGATATCCGCGCCAATTTCTTTCATCTGATCAGCTGATGGCCGCTGCCCCTCTTTAAACATCCCTCCACCCTGAAAGTAGTTCGACATCATCTCGCCGATATCAACGCGAGCCTTCACAAACTTTTCGACCTCAGCCGGTTCTGCCGCAAGGCCAATACCTGATAGCAGCAGAATCCCCAACGAGATTCCGATGATGTTACGTGCCAGATTCATAGACATGGACTCCTTGAAAATTATGGATAAGAAATTCGTCTCGCGGAAACACCAGCTATCATAGCATCCTGGCAAGGCAAAAATGGAGGGGATGGGAAGGACACCCACGTTGGTCCTGTGCTCCAAGAACGCGCGCCCTGAGAAGGATGGGATGGGCAGCCTGGCCGTCCTCCTGCTCGCGGACGCGCACGATAAGAATGTGCTCGCATGGGTCAAGGGCGCGTCTTGGCGCGCCGGGCGGGCGGGTGAGAAAATGCGCGCAATCGAGGATCAGCCAAGCTCCCCTGAGAGAAGGAAAAGAAGCAAGCTTGAGGAAGCATTTAGATAGATGCCGGTCGTTTGATGCGCGCAGCAAAGGACAATCTCTGCCACTCATCTTGAGAAGGATGCACAGACAAGGATCCTGCCTTCATGGTGTTCTCGTCACGTCGCAGCCCGATTCAAGACGCAAGGTCAGACAATGGCACTGCTATTTCACCACTTTATCTAGTTTTCTGGTTCATTGGACCAAATGAACCAGAAAAACCAACCATCGGCAGCGAGAGTCTGACTGATCGGGGTATCCGCCCGCTCAGTTCGCTATGGCAACGGTATTTGTGGTACAGTATTGGTTCAATACTGACGACGCCCGCATGGGATCGTTTATATAGCTCAGCAGTTCTCCGTCAACGACGTGCCAACTTATTTTTGTGCCGATTCGAGCCCAGTCGCCGTAGACGCGCCCGTTGACGTCTCCGCAACAGCGGAATAGGCAATGAAAAACTGGTAGTTATTTTTCACTCCATAACGAATACAGGGAGAAACCATGACCACGAAGCCCGTGAAGCCCATACAGCCCAGAACAACCACGGCCTGGGTCCGCATTCCTGATGGCACGAAGGTCAAGCACCGGCACGAAGGACATGTCGGATTCATCGATGGGCTCACCGAGATCGTCAGCGGACCCAACCGGAATCCAGATGGAAAGACGCAGTACCGTATGAATATCGGGGCGCCGGATCGGCAGCTCGTGACCGAGGGCGACTTGTCTATCTTGATCGACGATGAAGACCTCGTCATCATGCTGCGACAGAAGGCACCCTATCGCCGTGCTGTCACACAATCGCTGCACAGCGTGCTGGCACCGGATCGCTTCGTCAAACCGGCCTAGCAACAGCCATCGCACGCATGAAAAGCCGAAGAAGCTTTTCAGCACCCTGCGAGAGTCGGAACAAGCATGACAGAAACCTGCTACACCAAAGGCCAAAAAGTTATCTTGGTCACCAGCCAGGTCAAAAATGGCACATGGTTGTGCAAGTTTTCGATTTCAGGGTTCAGCCATCTTGACGGCGGACCACATGGGCGAGCTTCGTCGAAAGGCCACAAGACAGAATGGGAAGCGAGAACTGATGCGTTTCAGCGCGCCAAGTTGTTCCTGGACGATCACAAAACATAACGCAGGAACATCCTCTGGAAAGGGCCTAACCCGCATTACGCTTAACAGCTTGCCAAAAATTACAGAAAAGACGTTCCTTCTGACCACCTCCAGCCTCTAACCCCGCCCCTCTCGCCCGAGCATCGGTCGTTGCAGTAGAAACCCTGAAAATGATGTGCGTTATGCCCAGGTTCGGTGGACTTCGCTGATGTGCTCTATCCCGCCCACGGCACTGATTTCCCACCGGACGTCATCCGGGATTGTCACCACCCGCAACTCTGCGCCATGGCCATTAGCAGCCTCACCGAGTTCTTCCACGACTTGGGCCAGCTTCAAATCGTCGCGTGGAATGAGTTTTCCGCACTGATTGAGGCTCGGCTCTCTCGGCGTCGCCGCCTCGGGCCAGTAGGCGCCAAGATCTGTTTCCTTGAGCGCGTCCTGCTGGCCCAGCTCACGCAATCGTAGAAACGCCTGATGACTCACGCAAAAACTGTCGTAACTCTTATTGATCACAATCTTTTTCATGGACTGAGCCTTTCTGCTTCGTTAAGATTCTCGCTGTCGCACTCGTCATAACCGGGCCGTGCATCAGCCCCACTTCCCTTACGATCGGCCTTCGCCGTTCGTCAGGCTACCTTTACCGGGTCTGCATACTTATTAGTGTAGTTCCCGGACCAATGGGAATAGCGTCGGTTCGCCCAGGTATTGACTTCGGCATTCTCAGTTGTGCCATATCGCTTCGCCAGCACGGCGGTAAACGTGCCTAGGTTTCCCTCGATCTCCAGAAGATCCGCATCCGTGATCTTGTCCCATTTCGCTTTGAGTGGCGCCTTGAGTTGACTCCAAAACGCTTTGAATTGCTCCTGATTCATGTGGCACTCCTTTCTCGTGTGACCGAGTAAAAACGTAGACTCACAACATGACCGATCCATCCTATCGGCTGGACACAACCACTGCGCCCGTCAGAGATAGCGATGGTGGGTACACAGAACGTGCGACACCAATGGAACTCTGGCGTAGAAGCGGCGGGGACTGGAGAATCAGACGCACGGAAACGTGGAGGGAGTGCTGTGCGAGAGATGGGACAGTCGGCGTAGCTCAGTACGTCAGCGCATAGCCTACAGGGCACAGCGGGGAAGAGTCAATGTGAGGGGGACAGGAACTGGCCCCGACGAATACCAGGCTGCGGAAAAACTTTGTATGACACGACGAAAAGTCACTGGCCAGCATGTCTTGTCTAAGAGGGCATGCCTTGGGAGGATGCTCAAACTGGTTTGTTTTGTTTATCTGGTTCATCTGATCTGTCTGGATTAACCAAACAAACAAGATAAACCAAATAACGGTCTTCTTCTGTTGGCGGGCTTTTTCAGCATCCTGTTATACATCTGAAACCTGCCAGTCAATCGGAGCCAACCCGGCATCGGCAAGATCTCGGTTGATTTGCGAGAAACACCGGCATCCATAAAACTTTCTGACTGACAAGGGCGAGGGATGCGCGGTTGCAATCACGGTGTGGTGTGATTGCGTGATCAACAGCCGTTTTTTCTGAGCTTCTCGTCCCCACAGCACGAAGACCACCCGTGTCTGCTTCGCCACAACCAATTCGATAATACGATCGGTGAATCGCTCCCAGCCTTGTCCCTTGTGAGAATTGGCTTGGCCAGCCCGGACCGTAAGGACTGTGTTCAGCATGAAGACACCCTGTCTAGCCCAAGGTTCCAAATACCCGTTATTGGGGATCCGACATCCGACATCATCATGAAGTTCCCGATAGACGTTTCGCAACGAGAGGGGCAGAGGCCGAACAGTCGGCTGCACAGAGAAACACAGACCATGCGCATAGCCAGGGGTAGGATAGGGATCCTGGCCGACAAGCACCACGCGGACTTGGTCATAGGACGTTGAGGCCAATGCGTTGAAGATGTCCTGACGGGCCGGCAGGATCGTCTGCCTACCGGCCAGTTCTCTCTCGAGAAATGCATCAAGCGCGCGATAATACGGCTTGCGCGTCTCTTCTTTGAGGAAGGATCGCCAGCCTGGAGGAATGGGAAGAAGCATGGGGGGAACTGATAACACAGAGTCGGCTGTAATGCTCCCCCAAAATGAAACCCCCTACTTGATCCACCCCCTTGCGCAGACCATTCCATCAACAGACTGTTTCAATGGGACGGACTCCCCCTCTTGGGTATCCTGCTAGCCCGCATTATTCACGAGAGTTCGTGACGAAACCGCCGAGACGCCACGCGAAACGGGCGCGCGGATTCACGAAGGAGGGAAGCATACTTGAACAGTATGTTGACCGACTGAGCAACGAGCCCGCCCGTCGTCAGGTGCGTCGTCACCGCGCTTGCGAGGTCGAGCGCCCTTTGTATGATCCTGGCGCGAAGAAAGAATACCGCAATGAGTTCGGATTTTCGTCTCGGCGGTTGCAGTAGAAGTCTTCGTGAATAATGCGGGCTAGGACGCGCCGCTCACAATCTCCTGATAATAAGATTCCAGTATGAGCGCGCGGGCTGGTTCGACAATCACCAACTGGCGTTGATCCAAGGTGTTGGCGCAATACAGATAGACCATCACTTCAGACTGACCGAATTCGACATGCAGCTGGCGGCCACCTGGCTCCTGGCGCGTGGTCTCTTTGAGGATGTGCTTGTCGTAAAGTTGTTCCCAGACGTACTGCGCGGAAGGCCAATGATTCTCATAGAGCGGCGCGTCAGGATCACTTGAATCGGTCTTCAGCTGTGATCGATCGAACGGACGACCTTCATCTAGCTCCGGCGATTCATCCCAGATAATCTGACTCGACGCTCCCTTCCCCAACTCATAGAACGGTCCATCGTCGGCCACTTCTTCGACTAACCGATATCGAATCAACTCCGGCTGCTCGATGAGGCCAAGATCGCGTGCGGCCAAGGCTCGCTGCAGCGGGACTCGTCTTGCCAACTGACGGGTCTTCTCAAATACGATCATGCGACCCGTCTGGACCAAAGATACGCTAAGCCGATCCAGTCGTACACCGATGCCCGTTCGCCGCTCAAAGTCTGCTTGCTGTTGACCCTCTCCTGCACGGTCGAACGTACTCCAACTGCGACTGGGAATACCCGAGTCCTGTTCGGCTTGCACGAGGGCATGCGTAGCAAGAATCAGATCATAGGAGCGAGTGGGCGCCGTGTGATCGAGATCGAGACATTCGAACCGTACGTTTCTCAGGCCAAGTGCCTTCGATTGTTCTTGCGCTCGCACAATCGAGGCCGGTGAGCGATCGATCCCGACGAAAGTCTTGTCGGGATACTGCCTCGCATAGAATGTCGTGAGGATGCCGACCCCACAGCCCATATCCAGTATGGACCGGGCTTCACCGATGCGATCTGCTACGCGCGCGCCGATGGCCAGATAATAGTCGTACTGTTGGCTGTAGAGTACCGGCAGGATGTTCGAATGGGTGGTGGCATCGTAGAACGCGACCTCGTCGGCAGAGGATCCGCCACGCTTCTGCTCCATCTGCCGATGCAGTGCTGCGATCTCGGTCGGTGAAAGGGCTTCCCTCTGCCACTGGAAATAGGCTGCGTCAGACGTGAACTGCCTGAGGCCCCACCAGGCTAAGTGCGAATGGAGCGATTGCAGCAGTGAGTCGCTGGTCATTGATGAAATCTCGGCACGCCTGCTCAAAACGTTTTCCAGCGAGGCCGCAAGGAGCACGAACCGCGAGGCGTACGCGGTGAGGGTACGTTGAGTGGTTCGAGCGACTGAGAACGAAGCTGGAGAGCGTTTTCAGCAGGCGACTACGGTCTCTTGAGCATGATGGCATCAAAGTATGCCTCCGGCACGGGATGCGGGTAGCGCAGCTGTCCCGATCCGAAGCCAACATACTTTTCACAGGTTAATTGCTCAAGACCGATCGGGCCCCTGGCATGGAGCCGCGAGCCGCTCAGCCCAATATCTGCACCCATCCCGTAGCTGTCACCGGCATTGAGCCGGGACGATGCATTGACAAACACCGCGCTCGCATCCACTTCGCGGGTGAACCTCAAGGCTGACTCATAGCTCGTGGTCGCAATGACGGCGGTGAGACAGGGGCCATGCGCCACGATGTGGGCTAAGGCCTCATCGATGTTCGCAACCATTTTGACCGCCAACACAGGCCCCTGGAATTGAGTGTGCCAATCCTCTTCCTTTGCGGGAATGATCGAAGAATGTCCGGTCATCGCCATTTGCCCCATCAGGGCCATGGTCTTGGGGCAGGCCCGCACCTCGATCTTAAATTCTTCTAGCATGCGGTTGACCAGCGGAGGCAAAAACTGTCGCCCGATCACCTGTTCTACGAGCAGTGTATCGAGCGAGTTCGATGCCATGGCCTTCTGTACCTTGGAATTGATCGCCACGTTCTGCGCCATCGGCATATCGGTGTCCGCATCCACGTACATATGCGTGAGGCCCCCGTCGTAACACAGCACAGGCATCTTCGCCTGTTCGATGACGGCTTTCCTGAGACCGGACCCGCCACGCGGGATAATTGCGTCGAGACTTTTTCCCGCACGAATCAACTCAACCGCCACCTCTTTTTCGGGACGGTCAATGATGATCCATGCCCCGGACGGCACCCCATTCAGTTCCGCGGCTTCGCGCAGTCCTGTTCCAATAGCGTGCTGTGTCAGGCTCCACTCCGGCGCGCCACGAAAGACACACAGATTACCCGACTTGAAGCAGAGCGCGATCGACTCCACCGTCACGAGTGGACCCAGTTCTGACACGACGCCGATCACCCCGATCGGGACACGAACACGGTTGACTTGCAAGCCATCCGGACGTTCCCATCGTGAGGTGACGGCGCCAACCGGATCTGGCAGATCCGCGATCATGCGGAGACGATCGGCCATCTCCTTGATATCGTCCGCAGTCATGCGCAGGCGGGCCACAGCGGCTTTCATCCGGTCCTTCATGACATCGGCCTCGAAGGACTTCCCAACTGCGTCTACGTCCTTCTCGTTCGCCGCCAGAATTATTTCTTCGTCCGCTGCTAATCGATCCGCCATGGCCCGCAAGGCTTTCTCTTTAACAGGACCAGATAACAGTGCAAGTGTGCGGACTATACTACGACAATCTTTCAATAGTTTATCAATGTAGAGCTTAACTGGAACTTCAGGCATATTCAACCTCATGACACGTGAGACGTCAACTGCACGCTGTGATTTCACACAGTGAGTGCAGCACAATGAGTAGGGACTATAGCATGCGATTTTTTCGCACGTAAAGCAGGGGGAGGATGCCTTGCGGGACCAGGACCACCCCGCCCATCTCCTGAGCAGCGCCAGCGGACCAGAACTCGTTGCTCACTACCCCGCAGCGACTGACTGCTCCCACGCAAAGAGAAAATTTGCTAGAATGCGCCGGACGAACTGCCTTGTGGCATATTCATGGACATTTCATGATCGACTTACGCAGCGATACAGTCACGAAACCCTCTGAAGCCATGCGAAAAGCGATGGCACGCGCCGAGGTAGGAGACGATGTGTACGGTGAAGACCCCACCGTGAATCGCCTCCAAGAGATGGTGGCCGCGATGTTCGGGAAAAAGGCTGCTCTCTTTGTGCCCTCCGGCACCATGGGTAATCAACTCGCCATTCGCCTCCACACACAACCTGGACAAGAAGTGATCGTCGAAAGCACGGCGCATATCGTCCGATACGAACAAGGCGCCGCCGGGGCGCTGGCAGGGGTCCAACTCCATTGGGTTGCAGGAAATCGTGGCCTCATCTCACCCGAGCAGGTTGAGGCGGCAATCCGTCCAAAAGAGCCGCACACGGTTCAGACGGCACTGATCTGTCTGGAAAACACCCATAACAGTGGCGGCGGAACGATTTATCCGCTGGCAACGATTGAACGGATTCGCTCGGTGGCTGTCACCCATGGCATCTCGATGCATTTGGACGGCGCACGGCTGTTCAACGCCATCGCTGCCACCACCTTGCCACCGGCCTCCTATGCCCAGCACTTTGATACCCTGTCAGTCTGTCTCTCGAAAGGACTGGGAGCGCCAGCCGGTTCTCTCCTCATGATGAATGATCTAACCACCCTCGATAAGGCCAAGCGGCTGCGCCGTATGTATGGCGGCGCCATGCGTCAGTCCGGCATCCTCGCCGCCGCAGGCATCTATGCGCTCGAGCACCATATCGGACGATTGAAAATGGACCATGATCATGCCAAGCGGCTGGCGCGACAACTGCAACAAATTCCAACGGTCAGGATCAACCCGCAAGATGTCGACACGAACATCGTCATCTTCGAGGTGATCGGCCACCGCCTGGCTCCCCCAGCGATCGTCGCCGCCTTAAAGCAAGAAGGGGTCTTGATCAATGCCCTCGGCGGCAATAGCTTTCGTGCCGTCACCCATTTGGATATCTCCAGTGCCATGACCGAAGAAGCCTGCGAAATTTTTACCCGCGTATTGATGAACTAGTTCGCAGAATCATGCGGGCTAGACGTCTGCGCATTGACACTGCTCCCACTGAAATCTAGAATGCCGCCCAATGGAGTATCGATGCCGCTAGAAGTTGTGTCCTTCAAACACATCAGCCGGATACTTGAGATCACTGACTCGCTCGGTCTGAACCGCGAGTGGGTAGAAATTCCGTTGTCTCCGGAAAGCCCCGGTGTCGTCCGGCGGTTGACCAACGGCAAGTTGGAAATCATCGTCGATGCAGACCAACCGTTCGAGGATTGGCTGGGGTCGCTCCCGAAACATATTCAGCTCATACAGGGAGCCTAAATATGGATAGTCCCACTACCCACCCTATACCCACATCAGAAGAATTGAAGGCAGAACTCCTGGCGATGCCGGAGCCGCCTGAACAGCCGGACCCGATTGACGAACCGGGATTCGAGGAACTTGTCGAGGTGGCCTTGCGCCACGTCCGTGGCCGCCGCGGGGGCGATCTCGTCAGCGTAATTCTCGTGGGGTCCAGCGTTCGGCGCGCCATCACCACTCACAGCGATATCGATCTCATTGCGCTCGTGAAAGGGCAAGCGGATGGCCATGAGATCGTCCGTGTCGCCAATCGTCTAGCCGACATCCGCTATCGTGGGCATCAAGAACTTGAGGAAGACCTCCCCCACTCGCCGCGCCTTCCGTCTCTCTTACGGAAAGCCCGCATCCTTTTCGATCACGAGAACATCGGCGCCAAGCTTATTGAACGAGCCAACCAACGGTTCCGGCAAGGACCGCCTCCTGTCAGTATCAATGAGCAGATTCGGATGAAGGCGGAGTGTTTCCATTGGCTGGGAAAGGCGCGGGATCTGGCCGACAAGCCGGCGACCGCGCAGTATCTACTCTCGATATTTTTTGACGACGCCATCAGCGCGTTTTTCAGGCTGCGGGGCTTCTGGCTGACCGCGCCGGGTGACGTGTTAAAGTTCATCGCGTCACGCGATGCAGGGCTGGGTGACCTGGCTGCGCGGTTCCTGATAGCGGCTACCTTGCCGGAACGGCTCAACTTAGGCCGCGATCTGGCAGATACGCTCTTTAAGGACGTACCGAATCCTGCCAGAATCGACTGACAGGGCTCCGGGATCAATCGTCAGACTGCTGTCGCATGGGCTCGTCCTTAGCCTGAACCTTGACCTGTTCCGAGTTGGCAGATTTTTTGAGCACCCTGTAGAAGGAGTCCCTATGGAAATCGGCTTCATCGGTCTCGGGAAAATGGGAATGAACATGGTCACGCGCTTGCAACGTGACCGGCACCGAGTGGTGGTCTATGATCGATCGGCCGATCGGATCAAGGAGGCCGAAGGCGTTGGTTGCACCGCAGCCTCTTCACTCACTGACCTTGTTGGCCAGCTCAAGGCCCCACGCGCGGTCTGGGTCATGGTCCCATCCGGGGCGCCAACTGAGGAGACCGTTCAAACCGTCGCGGCATTACTCCAACCGGGCGACACCGTAATCGACGGTGGCAATACCAGATTTCACGACGATGTTCGGCGGGCTCTGGACCTCAAGAAAAAGCAACTTCACTATGTCGATGCCGGGACCAGCGGAGGCATCTGGGGATTGAAAATCGGGTACTGCCTGATGGTCGGTGGCGACGAAGCGCCTGTGAAGCAGCTTGCGCCGATTTTCACCACACTGGCGCCGGAGCAGGGCTGGGCTCACGTCGGCGGAGTCGGCGCCGGGCATTACGTGAAAATGGTGCACAATGGAATCGAGTACAGCATGATGCAAGGGTATGCCGAGGGCTTCGAGCTGATGGCAAAAAGCGATTACAAGCTCAACCTCGCCAACATCGCAGACCTCTGGATGCACGGGAGCGTCGTCCGATCCTGGCTCTTGGAGTTGGCGGCCGGCGCCTTGAAAGAGGATCCACGGCTGGAACAGTTGAAAGGCTACGTGCAGGATTCCGGCGAGGGTCGCTGGATGATCGCGGATGCCATCGAGAAGGATGTACCGGTCCCGACGCTCGCGACGGCGCTGTTCACTCGATTCCGATCGCGGCAAAGCGAGTCCTTCGCTGAAAAGATGCTGGCGGCGTTGCGGAATGCGTTCGGCGGCCATGCGGTTCGCCGTTAACGCCGGAACCCTATGCCACCGAATAGCCCACGTATCGATATCAGCCCCTCACAGGAAACGATTCCCCCGGTCGAGCCCTGTACCCTCGTCATCTTTGGAGGGTCCGGAGATCTGGCGCGACGGCGTCTGATTCCTGCCCTCTACAACTTGCTCCTCGATGGACTCCTTCCGCCGAACTATGCAGTGATCGGGCTGGGCCGCAAGTCGATGACCGATGAGGAGTTCCGCGCCACGCTTCGTGACGGCGTCGTGACACATTCCCGGCAAGCCTTGGCAGAAGACAAGTGGAAGGATTTCTCGCAACGTCTTTTTTACATATCGGGAGGAAACGATGACCCGAACACCTATGCAAGACTGAAGTCTCGAACAGAAGACATTGAGCGTAATCTCCAATTGCCCGGCAACCGGATTTTCTATCTGAGCATCCCTCCCAGTTCATTTACGTCCGTGTGCGAAGGGCTTGAGCAAGCCGGATTGGCAACGAAGCCGGAGGCTCATACGCCTTATGCCCGCATCATCGTTGAAAAACCGGTCGGCCGCGATTTGGCCTCCGCCCAAGCCATCAACCAAGTAACGGGTCGCGTGTTCGACGAATCGCAGATCTTCCGCATCGATCACTACCTGGGGAAAGAAACCGTTCAGAATCTCATGGTCGTTCGATTCGCCAACAGCATCTTCGAGCCGATTTGGAACCACAAGTACATCGATCATGTTCAGATCACGGTCAGCGAAGCGGAAGGCGTCGGGAGCAGGGCCAGCTACTACGAAGAAGCCGGCGCGTTGCGCGACATGGTGCAGAACCACATGCTGCAACTGCTCTGCTTGGTGGCGATGGAGCCCCCCTACTCGCTCGATCCGGATGTGGTGCGCAACGCCAAGATGGAAGTCCTCCGCTGCCTCAGGCCCATCACCGACCAAGATGTCGAGCACGTCACCGTCCGTGCCCAATACGGTGCAGGCACGGCCCAGGGCAAGCCCATCCCTGGCTATCGTCGCGAGAACGGGATTCATCCTGATTCGACGACGGAAACCTATGTCGCGCTCAAATGCTTTGTAGAGAACTGGCGATGGGACGGTGTGGCTTTCTATCTGCGCACTGGGAAAGCGCTCCCTCATCGCGCCAGCGAGGTCGCGGTACAATTCAAGGACATCCCGCACATCCTGTTCAATGCCAATGCACAGCAGCCGCAACCACCGAATGTATTGGCGCTACGCATTCAGCCGGAGGAAGGGCTTTCTCTCCGTATCGTCTCGCGCGTGCCGGGCACGCGCGCACAGACACACCCAGTGGAAATGGACTTTCAATATAGCGACGTCTTCGGCCGCCCGTCGCCCGAAGCCTATGAACGCTTGCTCTTGGACGTCATGGCTGGCGATGCCTCCCGATTCATGCGGCGCGATGCCGTTGAGGCCTCCTGGGCCTGGATTACCAACATTCTGGAAGGATGGCAGAAACAGGGATTGCGATGGTTACCTGAGTACCAGGCAGGATCCTGTGGGCCGGTCGAGGCCGATCGCCTCATTGAGAAGGATGGGCGGACCTGGCGGACCCTGTAGCCGACTCTTACTCTAGCGAGAGCTGCTTGAGAATCTCCTTTCTGGTTCCCAGCCCGCCGATAAACCGTTCGAACTCTCCCTCACGATAAAGAGCCAACGCAGGCAATGAGCGAACGTCCAGCTCCGCTGGGATCTGGAAGTTCTCCTCAACATTCATTTTCAGGATCAGCACCTTGCCGGTCATATCGAGATCCAGTGTTTCAAGTTCCCGCATCAGCGCTCGGCAACTCCCACATCCTGTTTTCCAGAACTCCACCAACACTGGTACCGTCGACTGTTCAACCACAGAATCAAAATCTCGATCCGTCACTTCGAAGATCATGGGGTCATTCCTAGACTCTTGGAAACACCTTGGCAAAGACCTGGTCATAGAGTAACTGGGCTAGCAGTCGATAGCCGGCTGTGGTCAAATGTAGCCCATCGTTGGAATATTGAGCAGCCAGTTGGCCTGTTGTTGGTTCTACCGTAGCCATAAAAAGGTCGATCCAAGGAAGACCTTTCGAGTGAGCGTACTCCTGAATGAGGCCATTCAATTCAGCCCGGCGGGACAGATGCTGCCCCATCCAGGCTTCAGAATCAGACCCTCCACCGGCAAGATCCACTCGAATGGACGGAACCGTGACTGGGATCGGCATGACCTGTGAGGCCCGCGCCAATTCATACATCTTCACCAAATTCCTCATGACCTCTGCCGGCTGTGCGTTCCATCCCAAATCATTGGTCCCCCCCAGCAAAACCACATGGCTCGGCTGCTGCTGCAGAACATCGCGTCGAAACCGCATCGCCATCTCCCCCGTAAGTTCGCCACAAATCCCACGTACCTGAATCTCTGTTGAAACTCCCAACCACTCCTGCAAGTAGTACCCATAGGGCGTTTCCCTTCCCATCGGGTTCTCGGGGGTTGGGGATTGAAATCCTGCGGTCAAGCTATCGCCGAAACAGACGATCACGATACGCTCTCACCTTGCAGCATGTAATCTATTGCCTCGCCCCGTATTCACAATCTCGATCAAGGTGGCTAGATTCTACTAAGTTGCAGTCCTGTGCGACAACCGGCCACTCCCTATTTCATCCTGTGCCCATCGAAAACCGATGATTTTCTTGACCAAACCGTGAGTTCCCAGTACGAATGAGCATATGTCAGACCTCAAAGCTGCCCAAGACATGATGGCGGCTGCCATGGCCGCCAAGCAGAATGCCGACCCCGAGTTGACCTCGGTGGCCCAGCTCCTCAAATCGCTAGACCGGGCGTCGAAGAATATCAGAACCTTCGGCCAAGGCAACAGCGTCTCTCAAAAGTTCTTTGGGCAGTTTTTCACAGAACTGACGACACACTTAACCCAATTCAACCTTCTCACCTTCGTGGTCCAACGGGATGGGCTCTTCTTCAAAGAAGAACTCATCTACAGTAACGAAACAGGGGGGGTGAGTGAAAACTTCGCCTTCAGGCTCTACAGCGATGGCATCAGGGAAATCACCTTCCATCCAGACATTTCTGACGAAGACGTGCTATTTTTCTTTGACGCCCTGTGGGACACCGTCGGGGCCTCGGGGACAGAAGACGACGATATCGTGACCCGCCTCTGGACGAAGAATCTTTCAACGCTCACGATTGTGACAGCCGACGAGGTCATGAAGATTTCCGAGCTCGACGATGTGCTGACGCCGCAAAGCACATCACCACTCGACAGCACATTGCGTGAGATTATTGCTGAAGCCAAGTCGAAAGACGCTAAGGAAACGAACGGGACGCGACAACAGAAATCACGATTTTCGACCGGCGTGACAGGCTACGAAGTGTCGGAGCTTGAACTGGCCGCCCTAGCCAAAGAGATTGCGACGGAATCCAGCCGCGACAACGTGCTGTACATCCTCGATACATTGACGGCCATCCTCTCCTCCGAGCGATCTCCAGACCTTCTGAACAAGCTATTCGAGACCTATGATGGTATGCTCGCATCGCTCACTCAAGGAGGTCATTGGGCGACAATGGAGTACGTGCTGATGCTCCTGTCCGATGCCGGCACGATACGCCAGGATCTCGCGGAAGAACACAAGCAGAAAATTCAACACGTCTTTGAACAACTTGGCACCGCTAAAATAGTCGACTTAATCCAAAAGTACTTGAATACTGCCACCACGCCGCACACAGACGGATTGCCGACTATTTTTCTCATGATGCAACCGACCGCTGCCCCTGCGCTCTGCACGCTCCTCGGCAATCTTGAACAGCCGGCGCATCAGACACTTGTCGTGAATGCATTGATGGAACTGGCGAAAGACACTCCCGATATCGTGGTAAAGCACCTGACGGATCGTCGTCCCACCTTCGTCCGAAACCTCCTGGGCCTCATCACACGATGGAACAACCCACGGTTCGCCGACAACGTGGAAAAGATCCTACGATATCCTGATCCATTGATCCGTCGGGAGGTAATCAGGACACTGGCTGTTCTCAAGCCAAGTGGCACGGCGACAAAACTGATCCCCTTGATACACGACGCAGATGAAAACGTACGGCTCGCAACGCTGAAAGTGTTGCTCACAGGCAACTATTCGGCCCCTTTTTCGAGCTGGGAATCCATCGTCAATGCCGACACATTCGGCGAACGCCCGCCTGCAGAACGACGGAATATCTTTCATGCAATGCGCACAACAGCCAGGGATGAAGCCGTCTCCTATTGGACTAGTCTATTGACCGAATGGGGATGGACCAATCGAAAAAAACGAGAAGAACTGGCACTCATGGCAATAGATGCCCTAGGAAAACTTGGCACCTCCGCCGCACAGGCTGCCCTTGAGGCAGGCATGAAGAAGGGCACAACGGCTGTCAAACAAGCCTGTGCCACAACATTAGCCAATGTCAGTACACACTCAAGAACCGCGTAGTTTCGCTCTTGCATATAAGGGATAGGCTTCATGGCTGAACCATTGCGCGTTCCCAATCCGGCGTCCTCTCCGGCTTCGGCAACTCAACCGATTCTGACCCACGAAAAGTCGCTGACCAACAAGGTCGCCAAGGGTTCGGAAGCCGGCGACATCTACGATCAGCAGCTCTTGATGCTGGGAACTCAGTTGGTCACGCAGATCAGCATCCTACTCAAAATGTCCAGGCTCCATGGGCGCACGAATGCGGCGCTCGACAGTCCCGTCGAGGGTGCCTTGACCGTGATCAAGACCTTAGCCCACGATGAGCCGATCTCTATTCGACTCCAGAACGACTTTCTTTTTTTTGGGCAGCGACACCTGAAAGTCACCTCGGCGCAAATGCCTGTATTTTCTACGGTGATCGACACGTTAAACCATTGGGGCATTGGCGGCATCTCGTTCTCACATGAAACGGAATCACGAGACTTTCGGGAATTCGTCTTTCAGCTTACGAGCTTCGATCCCGCGGTGAGCTCCCTTTCAACATTGCGAACTGCGCTCGAACAGAACGCGGTGCAGGGCATTCAACTCGAAGGGCGGCGCGTTCTCCGAGGCAAAGCGACGGCCAAAACCCGCTACGCAAACGCCGCAGTCGCTGTCGGCAAGCTCGTCCAGGATTCCCGCGAGAAAGGCACCATCGGATTCAAACAAGCCAAACGCGCGATCCAAAGCATCGTGGACCTCATGATGAACGACGAAGCCTCGTTATTGGGGCTGACCACGTTGCGCTGTCACGATCAGTATACCCACAACCATTCCGTCAACGTCTCATTGCTTTCGATGGCCTTGGGCAACCGCGCAGGCTACCCAAAAGTCGAGCTGGCCGACCTCGGATTGGCGGCACTGTTTCACGACTTAGGGAAAACCAATATCCCCATGGAGGTGCTCAACAAACCCGGCGAGTTCACGGACGATGAGTGGAAGATGATGCGGAGTCACCCGGTCGAAGGAGCGCTCGACCTGACCAAAATGCGTGGCATAACCAACTTGCCTGGGCGCATGGTTTCGGCATCCTTCGAACATCATATGAACTTGGACTTCTCCGGCTATCCCAAGTTGAACGTCTCGTGGAAGATCTCGATGACCGGCCGCATTCTCATGATCGCCGACTGTTACGACGCAATGACCTCGTCACGCGTGTACCGACGCGAACCGATGTCTCCCTCGAAGGTGTTGGGATTCATGTTCGGAAAGGCCGGTAAATCCTTCGACTCCACTCTAATGAAACTCTTCATGACCTGCGTGGGGATCATTCCGATCGGCAGCCTGGTCATGCTCGACACAAACGAACTCGCGGTCGTACTGAAGCCTGCCGCCGACCCAGCCGATGCCGAGCATCCGTACGTCAAGGTCATCACGGACGAGAATGGGGCCGCCATCGAGAACGGACGGGAGATCGATCTTCACGAAAAAGATGAAACCGGCGAGTATCGATACAATATCGTTCGCCTCATCGACAATGCCGAACACAAGTTCGACACCAGCCGATACTTCGTCTAGCCTCCGCGCAGCCCAATCCCTTGACAGAGCCTGCCCCCCCAGTTATTCTCGCAACGGTTACACTGATTGCATTCATTACCAACAAGGAGCGCGTGTTATGCATACAATGGGAATCCTCTTGGGGCGGATCACCCTCCCCTTAGTCGCCGCAGGCATGTTCTTGCTCACATCTCTTCCTGCCGCACAAGCTACCGAGGCGTTCAAAATGGGTGTCGTCGATCCTCAGGCCGTCTTAGAAAAATCGAAAGCGGGCAAAAAAGCATTGGACGGGCTCAAAGAATATGTCTCCACCAGGCAAAAGTTGTTGTCCGGCGACGAAGAGGACTTGCGTAACACGGAGAAGACACTTAAGGAGCAAGCCGCGAAGTTAAGCGACACCGAGAAAAAAGAAAAAGAGACACAATTCCGCACCAGGGTCCAAGAGTTTCAGAAACGCGCGCAGGAATTCAATCAGGAGCTGCAGGGCAAGCAGAAGGAATTGGTCGATGAGTACATGAAGAAAATTTCCTTGGCCACGAAGACCGTGGCGGAAAAAGGCGGGTTTACCCTTGTCGTCGATAAAGGCAGCGAACAAACGGTCAAGATCGTGATCTACAGCAAGGACACCATCGATTTAACCGACCAGGTGATTAAGGAGTTCGATCGAGCCAACAGCAAATAACCCTTTCCCGAACGCGAATGGGACCTCGGCCTCTCCGAGGTCCCATCAATGTTCCATCGGATAGCCAGCCTCCCGCCAGCCTTTAATTCCCCCATCCATCGACACCACATTCGTATAGCCCATGTGCTGAAGCGCATCAGCGGCTAAGACCGACCGGTAACCGCCTCCGCAATACAACACAATGGCCTCCTCTTTATTAGGAATGAGCGTTTCCACATCGCGTTCGATAATGCCTTTCCCCAGGTGACGGGCGCCTTTCGCATGATCCTTCACAAACTCGTGGTCCTCGCGGACATCGAGAAAATGCGGAACCCCACCCCCATCGAGCCTGGCCTTAGCCTGCGCCACCGTACATTCCTTGACCCGTGCTCGTGCCGCATCGACCAACTTGAGAAAACCAGAATTATGTTTCATCCTCGCTCCATTCTTATCTGGCTTTAACATAAAGCCGTCTACTCAATCCCCGGCCTGCGAAAGGTGGCGGGAGCCGACTCCTCGCGCATCACCAACACCCCTTTCATGATAATCCAGACCGGGTTTCGATACTCAGCACAAACCTCCCTGCAGGCTCGCGTCAATTCCGGCGAAGCTTCCAGCGGCTGGTAACAATCGGTGTTTCCCGAGAACAGAATCAATTCGCCCTTCCACGAAGGTTTCTCGAACGTCTGTCGGAGCAGAGTCGCGGCCTCCCGCTTCACGATGATCTTGGACTCGAAATCAGTCCCAGCGCCGAATCCCCAATTCTCATGCGTGGGTCTGCCATAGCAGTAGGCGCAGGCATGGAAGCAACTGCGATAGAGGTTGAGGCTCCATCGAAACGGCAAATCGGGGCTCTCGTTTCGGCTGAGTATGTTGTGGGTCGCATCTTCAAATATCTGCACCTGCACATGGGTCGCAGGCTCCAAAAGATCTCGATGCTTTGACTCAAACGGATTAGGTGGACTCATCACCGTGCGCACCGGGGTATGGTCCTCGATCCGCTCGCTCCTGTCAACGGGACAAACCTCGCCTGCCAAGGCCGAATATCACGGCCTGATTGATTGACTAACCCCTACCCCGATGCTAAATTCCAGCCGCTTTCTGGAGCCACACGGCTATGTACGATCTCCGCTATTTACGCGACGAGTTAGACGCTATCAGGGAACAGCTTGGCCCCCGTGGCGCCGATGTCCCTTGGGATAGAATTCGCACGCTGATTGAGCAACGCCGGACCTTGACCAGCCAAGTCGAGCAATTTCGCCACGAACTGAAAAAGGGATCGGAGAAGGTTGCCGAGCTGAAGCGAGCAAAACAGCCGGCGGATGCCTCCATGGCTGCCATGAAGGCCATCGGCGAACGGATCAAGACGATCGAAGACGAACTACGGGCTGTCGAAGAGACCCTGACCGATCTGAATCTCCGTATCCCGAATCTTCCACATGCATCTGTCCCAGCAGGGAAAGACGCGGGCAACAACGTGGAAACCCGGCGGTGGGGATCCCCGCCCACCCTGACCACACCAGCCAAGAGCCATTGGGATCTCGGCGAAACGCTCGGCATTCTGGATTTCGACCGGGCGGCGAAAATCACCGGCGCACGATTTGCCGTTCTGACGGGAGCCGGCGCGCGACTCGAACGGGCTCTCATCAATTATATGCTTGACCTTCACACGACACAGCATGGCTATCGGGAGATCCTGCCGCCGCTTCTCGTCAATCGGTCGAGCATGACTGCGACCGGCCAGTTACCCAAGTTTGAAGAGGATCTCTTTCGCCTGCCAGACGAAGACTATTTCTTGATTCCGACGGCAGAAGTGCCGGTGACCAATCTCCACCGTGACGAGACGCTCAACGAGAGTGCGCTGCCGATCAGGTATACGGCCTATACTCCCTGTTTTCGCCGCGAGGCAGGATCCTATGGAAAAGACACCAGGGGGCTTATTCGCCTCCACCAATTCAACAAAGTGGAGTTGGTTGCGTTTACAATGCCCGAGCAGTCGTATGAGGAACTAGAGCGGTTGACTGGCCATGCCGAGGCAATCTTGCAGGGGTTAGGCCTTCATTACCGAGTCGTCACCCTCTGCACCAGCGATATGGGATTCTCCGCGGCGAAGACCTACGACATCGAAGTCTGGCTTCCCTCCCAGAATCACTATCGGGAGATCTCCTCTTGCAGCAACTTTGAAGGATTTCAGGCTAGGCGGGCCAGTATTCGATATAAGGGCACCTCCGGGAAGAAAGGCCAGAAAACAGAGTTTGTCCACACTCTCAACGGGTCAGGGCTGGCCGTCGGCCGCACCCTTGTGGCCATCCTCGAAAACTACCAGCAACCGGATGGAAGCGTCACGATACCGGAGGTGTTGCGTCATTACATGGGCGGGATGGAACGGATCAAGAAAGAATGAGATACTCACAGTATTATCCCGTCGCCAAGAGCAATCGTACAGGCTCCCGGTGGGGTCAAGCATGGTATGGAGGGGTGACGGAGTGGCCGAACGTGCCAGTCTTGAAAACTATAAAGAGCCTAATTCGCAACTATCTGAAAACGTGAGCAACACCGTATGAACATTGGGGGAAAGGCACTTGATCCCTTCCCCCAGTTTCCCCAGATTTCCCCCTGTTTCCCCGCTTATTTCACAACGGGATTCACAACAGTTTTGCAGGGCAGTCTGTGAGCGACTCGACCCACCTTACCCTCCCTTCTCTTCCGTCTATCGTGACAATTTCCAGGGATCGTTCTTCCAGGCCTCTACGACATGATGAAGGCGTGCGTGGGGCCGATCATCCCTGAACTCGACCCCAAACCTGCAACCTTCAACCCAGCGGACTATCGCCCGCCTAACCTGCATGGACTGATCCGCTTCTGGGAGGATGATGCGCAGCTGGAGCACCTGTCCCACCGTGACTGCAAGATGGCTCTCAAT
>JBDSDL010000124.1:0-4346 GCA_039920585.1 Nitrospiraceae bacterium
ATGTCAGCCAAGCTGCGATATTGGCGGGAGACAAGCCAATACACGTTGTTGGAGCCGAGGCCGGTAATTCTTTCCTCTCGCGTTATTGGGGAGGATTGCCCTTCTCGCCAAAGGTGAAAGCGTAGTCATCATTGGAGATGATTGGACGAACCACGAAGGGAGATCGATTGTGCTAAGCGCCAAATTGACCGATGAGTCCACACAACAGGTCTATTACGAGGAACTCAAGGCGAAGGTGCACCAACGCGTGATTGAGCTGCTCGACTTGACGGTAGCCAGTACGATGGCGGAGGAGCAGTTAGCGCAGGAACTCAGTCATCTGGTCGAGCAAATTTTGCAGGAGGGCAAAGTCGCGCTCAACCAACGGGAGCGTGGGCAAATGGTGCAGGATATTCTGCACGAGGTCAACGGGCTGGGTCCCTTAGAGCCGCTCCTGAAAGATCACACGATCAACGACATCTTGGTGAACTCGCATAAGCAAGTCTATGTCGAGCGATATGGGAAGCTGGAACGGACGGCTGTCCGGTTCCGAGACGAGGCGCATCTTCGAAGAATTATCGAGCGCATTGTGGCACGGATGGGCCGCCGGGTCGATGAGTCGTCTCCCATGGTGGATGCCAGGTTGGCGGATGGGTCACGCGTGAATGCCATTATTCCTCCCTGCGCGCTCGATGGCGCCTGCCTGTCGATCAGAAAATTCAGCAAGGATCCGCTGCAAGTCACCGACTTGATCGAGAAGCGCACCCTCACTCCTGAAATCGCCGAACTGTTACGAGGGATCGTCCGGGCGCGGCTCAATGTGCTGATCTCCGGTGGAACCGGAACCGGGAAAACGACGGTTCTGAACATCCTCTCGGGATTTATCCCGACGACTGAACGCATCGTGACGATCGAGGACGCCGCTGAGCTTCAACTGCGGCAGGACCACGTGGTGCGGTTGGAGACCAGGCCGGCCAATATCGAAGGCAAGGGAGAAATTGCCCAACGCGACCTCGTGAAGAACGCGCTTCGCATGAGGCCCGACCGTATCGTCGTGGGCGAGGTGCGAGGCGCGGAAACGGTGGATATGCTTCAGGCGATGAATACCGGCCATGATGGGTCGCTCACGACCGTTCACGCCAACTCCTCACGTGATGCTTTGACCAGGATTGAGACGATGGTGGCCATGGCAGGTTTCGACTTGCCGAGCAAGGCGCTTCGGCATTACATCTCCTCCGCTCTGGACGTGATTGTGCAACTGTCGCGTCTGTCCGATGGCTCGCGAAAAGTGGTGAGTGTGCAGGAAGTGAGTGGCATGGAAGGCGACATCGTGACGATGCAGGAAATCTTTATGTTCGAGCAGACCGGGATAGATCAGAATGGGAAGGTCAAGGGGCGATTTCGAGCGACCGGTATCAGGCCAAAGTTCGCCGAGAAGTTTCAAGCCATGGGCATCCAAATCCCCAATGAATTGTTCGATGCGGCTAAGGTGTACGAATGCTGACTCCATTGATCGCGTTTGGCATCTTTATCACCGTCGTTCTCCTCTTTGAGGGGGGCTACTACTTTGTCCGTTCCAGATCGCGCGGCGCTCGCGATGAGCAGCGCGTGAAGGAGCGGCTCCAAAGCTGGGCTGAACGGCCAGATCTGAATAAGACCTCGGACCTCATTGTAAAGGAAACCTATAGTGAGATTCCCTGGCTCAACGCGTTGCTGGCAAAGCTGAGGGAGCAACAATATGCCGCTCGGCTTGCAAAGGTCCACGATCAGGCGAAAGCCCCCTTCTCGCTTTCTGTCTATGTGCTGGTCTCGGCTTTGCTGGCCGTTGTCGGTGGATTGTTGGGAAGCAGAGCGATCATTGGGCAGCCGTTCATCGCGCTGGGGTGCGCCGGAGCTGGAATGGCCATGCCCTGGGGGCATCTCTATTATAGAAAGCGGCATCGGCTTGGCGAGTTTCAACGGCAACTTCCGGACGCCCTTGAGCTGATTGGGAGGTCGCTTCGCGCCGGACATGCGTTGTTCGTCGGCATGAAGATGGTCGGTAGCGAGATGCGGGATCCGATCGCGGGTGAGTTCCAGCGAGGGTTCGACGAAATATCAATGGGGGTGTCCGTGCCAGAATCCCTAGGCCATATGGCCGACCGTGTTGAATTGATGGACGTGAAGTTCTTCGTCACCTCCGTCAATATTCAGCGTGAAACGGGCGGTAATTTGGCGGAGATCGTCGATTCGCTGGGCCGGTTGATCAGAAAACGCTTCGAGTTGAAGAAGAAGGTTCGAGCTTTATCTGCCGATGGACGCATTTCAGCCGTTATTTTAATGTCGCTGCCGTTTGGTATGGGGATGATTTTCTACGTCGTCAATTCGGAATACTTGATGCTGCTCTTTACCGACCCCATGGGGCAGACGATGGTCGCCGGAGCAGCGATTATGATGATCCTCGGTGGTATTGTGATGAAGAAGATGATTGCCATTAAGGTTTAATAAAGGACACTCGCCATGGATATGACATGGGTTATCAGTAGCCTGATCTTCATGATGGTGCTGCTCTGCAGTATGGGGGTCTACCTTGTCATGGGATCGCGGGCGACCATGAATGTCATCAAACGCCGTGCCGAAGGCCATGTCGGTGTTGGGGCTTCAGGCAACGAATCGCTTGGCGTGACGTTCAAAGATAAATTGCATTCGTTGCTCACGCGTCTCGGAGAGGCGAACAAGCCATCCGATGAATCGGAAGTTTCGGCGATCCGAGAGGTGCTCTCGACTGCCGGCTATCGGCATGCCCAGGCCCCGATTTTGTTTATGGGGGCCAAGCTTCTCTCCAGTATCCTTGCTCTGGGGCTCGCCATACTTCTTCCGGCGAAGCTCCTGGGATTCCCAACGATGGCTGTACAGGTGTTGGTATATGTCGGTGCGGCTTCAGCAGGATATTTTCTTCCGATGTTGTGGCTTCACCATGCGGTCAGCCAACGAAAAGAGAAAATTCAGGATGCCTTTCCTGACGCGCTGGATCTCATGGTTGTCTGCGTCGAGGCTGGATTGGGATTGGATGCGGCGATCAGTCGCGTGAGCAGTGAAATCCGGTTTGCCCACAGGGAATTGGCGGAAGAGTTCAATCTGGTGTCACTCGAACTTCGGACCGGCTTATCACGTGCCGAGGCGCTCAAGAATCTGAAACGGCGAATCGATCTGGAAGAGGTCAGTAGCCTCGTCGCTTTGTTGGTTCAGACGGACAAGTTTGGGACGAGCATAGGGCAATCGTTGCGCGTCCATTCTGATTCGATGCGGGTCAACCGGCAGCTCCGGGCAGAGGAGATGGCAGCCAAGCTGCCGGTAAAACTGCTATTCCCCTTAATATTTTTCATCTTCCCCAGTTTGTTCGTGGTCGTCATTGGACCTGGAGCGGTAAAGATTATCAGGACTCTGATGCCCGTGCTGGCAGGCCAATAACAGGCTGCGAGAAAAGCTCGCCAACGATCCGTGAGACGTCAAACGTGAAAGGTTTCGGAAGAAGAGCACTCGGCAGTCCTACGTTTCACCTTTCACATCATACCTTTCATGGTTTTGAGGGTGACTTGTTCAGCATCCTGCTAAGGTGAAACCTTGCCAGTGACGCATTCTCAATTCGACGGCGCGATGAGGTTGCTCGAGTCCCGTGCGTTGCCTGAAGGCGGGTTTCCCGCCAGAGGCGGCGAACCATTTCGTAGCGATGCCACCGCATGGGCCATCTTGGCACTGAGCCGACTTAGGTCTGCTCATCCCCTATTGGGGCTCGCAAGGGACAGATTGACGACCGCTCAAGATCCTGACGGCAGGGTTTCGATAAGTAGGGAGCACGAGGAGGCTTATTGGCCAACCGCTCTCGGTGTTCTTGCTTGGCAGAGATCTCAAGCGCATGAGCTTCACTGTAGCTGGGGAGTTCAGTTTCTTCTCAAAACTACTGGACAACATCGGAGCAAGAATCCCGATGATCAAGTCGGGCATGACCCCAGTATTCCAGGATGGCCTTGGATTGACGGCACGCACTCATGGATTGAACCCACTGCGCTGGGGGTGATCGCGCTGACGGTGGCGGGGCATGGCCAACACGATCGTGTCCGCGAGGCCATTCGAATGATTCTCGACCGTCAGCTGCCCCACGGGGGATGGAATTATGGGAACACGACGGTGTTCGGGCGAGAGCTTCATCCTATGCCGGAAAGCACAGGCGCTGCTCTGGCTGGCTTAGCCGGCCAGGTTGAGCCGGGATCTGTCGCTCGAAGCCTCGACTATCTTCAGGGTGAGGTCGATCGATTACGCACGCCTGTTTCGTTGGGTTGGGCCTTGCTCGGGCTTGCGGCCTGGGACCTCTGGCCGTCGAACGGCGC
>JBDSDL010000125.1:0-2283 GCA_039920585.1 Nitrospiraceae bacterium
GTCACATGCCTGGTCATAAAGTACCGAAGACCAACCTGCGTGTTCAACCCAATCTTCGTGCTCGAGTGTGATCCTTCAAAACCAGTAGCAATGCTTTCAACTTTGGCAAAAAAGATTCCTGGCCCGATGGCCACATAGGGCTGCAGCCGTCTATTAGGAGGATATCGAAAAACCAGGTTGAGCGGCGCCAATGTGAGCACGCGAAAATGGTCGCCGGATAGAGTTCCTGTGACCGTACCGCCTGTGACTGTTGGGCTTGGCGGTACCGAGATTGTCGTGGATTGCTCTTTGATGTGAGGCGTTGTGTTAAAGATTTCTGCCTCAATCCCAAACCATCGCGCTTGAGGGAAGAAATAACCTAGTTTGGCCCCATATAGAGCAGAGGTTTTGAGTGCCCTATCCGACATCGTCGATCCTTCCGGGAAAACTCCTGTTAGATCCACGTCGGTAATGCCTTTCCCAATCGATGGCAATGCCACTCCCAACTGCCCCGCCACGTAGGTTTCTGCATACGCCTGAGGCGCGAAGAGAGCAATCGGCATCTGCAGCGCCAGCAGGCTCGCCATCACGAAACGCTTTGCCATTTGTGTGGGTCTCATTGCCATCTCCCTCACGTTCGCCTGTAACGAGGCCCTACTTTCGTATTTCCCATACTAGTCGTCCGGTGTGCTCTGACGAAGGAAATTGTGAAATCGTACGTAAAGGGAGCAAGGCATGTGCCACTCCATTCTCTCGACCCTGTTTGGAAGAGTGGCGGAGCCTGGCGTGACTTGACAAATTTCAAAGACGGCAGCTCATTCATTGACAGGTGAAAGAACCGTTCCTATAATCCGCGGGACTCCAAACCTTGTTGATATTGCCCCTTCCATAAAAAATACTTTTAACCATGCCATCCATTCATCGCATAGGAGTTATCGGGGCCGGCGCTTGGGGCACGGCTCTGGCGAAGCATCTGTCGGAGAAAGGTCTCGAAACTCGGCTCTGGGCCTATGAACGAGAGGTTGTGGATGCGATCAACGGGAAACACGAGAATCCGGTTTTTCTGCCTGGTGTCGCGCTTCCCCCGTCGCTCGTGGCTACCGGATCGTTGGTAGATCTCACCGAGCGGAGCGAGGGGCTGCTCTTCGTGGTGCCGTCCCACGTTGCGCGTCCTGTGCTGCGCGAACTGGTCCGATCCCTTCCCTCTCCAATCCCGTTCATCAGCGCAACGAAGGGAGTTGAAGAAGATACGTTGAATTTGATGACTCAGGTGATGACCGATGTCCTTCCGTCTGCCATGCATCAGGGTCTTATGGTGTTGTCCGGTCCGAGCTTCGCGACAGAAATCAGCGCAGGGAGGCCGACGGCGCTCTGTTTAGCCGGGAGCGACGAGGGCCTGGTCAAGACATTCCAGGCTGCGTTGATGACCCCGGCCTTTCGGGTGTACGCCGATAACGATGTGCTGGGCGTCCAGCTCGGCGGCGCGCTCAAGAACGTGATGGCGCTTGCAGCCGGCGTGGTGGATGGATTGGATCTCGGTCACAATATACGGGCCGCGTTGATCACGAGAGGATTAGCTGAGATGGTGCGGCTGGGCGTCGCAATGGGCGCTGATCCACGAACGTTCTACGGGCTGTCCGGCGTCGGTGACTTGGTGTTGACCTGCACCGGAGCCTTGAGCCGCAATCATACGGTCGGTGTTCGATTGGGGAAAGGCGAGCGGCTGGAGATGATTCTCGCCGGCATGCAGGCGGTCGCGGAAGGTATAAGAACGGCGAAGGCGGCGTTGGGACTCGCGCGACGTCATCGTGTCGATATGCCGATCGTGCAAGAGGTCAACGCGGTGTTGTTCGGAGGGAAGTCGTGTCGCAAGGCGGTGACCGATCTGATGGAGCGCGATGCAAAGCCGGAGAAAGGGCAGCCATGAATCCTGAGGCGCTTGAACGACTGCTGACCGAGGTGCGAGCGGGTACCCTGCCTGTGGAGGCGGCGATCGGGCAGCTTCGCACCTTGCCTTATGAAGATCTTGGATTTGCGTCAGTCGACCACCACCGGTCGCTGCGGCAGGGGTTTCCCGAGGTCATTTTCTGCGAAGGAAAAACATCGGCCCAGATCCGCGGCATTGCGAAGGCGTTGTTGAAACATCATCGCCCGTTGTTGGCGACGCGCGCGACTCGCCAAGTGGCTACCCTCATCAAACGGCTTGATCGTCGGGCTGTCTATCATGACGAGGCGCGCATCGTAGCGATCCGTGACCCCAAGCGGCGACAACGGGGACATGTCTTGGTGATTACAGCCGGCACC
>JBDSDL010000126.1:0-5734 GCA_039920585.1 Nitrospiraceae bacterium
GTATTCTGCCGCAGCTGGCATCGATTCTCGTCTGATCTGAAGGCATCATGTCGCTTCACCCTGATTTCCCATCTTCGCCCTACGCGCCACTGATCCCTGAGCAAAGATGGTTTCCCGCCGACGAGGCACTCCGCAGTACGGCCTATGAAAAGCTGCTTCCGCCGCTTGTGGCCAAAGTGCGGGAAGAAGTCTATGCCTGGCGAACAGCTCATTACCCAGGCGCGTCTGCCACTTCAGCCGCTTTGCTCCGCCACTGGTTCGAGACCGAACATCTGATCGAAAACGCCGATGGTTCGCTCTCTCCTTTCCACTACTATTTTGCCCAGCGTGAGGCTGTAGAGACGGTGATCTGGCTGTTCGAGGTTCGTCGCGCTCGCGACAGATACGACTTGCTCCGGTTCGACGCATCTGGTGCGGTGTCCTCCGGCATGTTCGACGAAGACTGGCCCCGTTACGTATTAAAAATGGCGACGGGGGCTGGGAAAACCAAAGTCCTCTCTCTACTCATCTCCTGGAGCTTCTTTCACAAGCTCTATGAAACGGACTCTTTGTTGTCGCGCAATTTCCTGGTCATTGCGCCGAACATCATCGTCCTCGACCGTCTGCGAGCAGACTTCGATGGCCTTAAGATCTTCTTCAACGACCCGATCTTGCCAGGCAATGGATACGAGAGCCGTAACTGGCGGGACGATTTTCAGCTCACCTTGCACATCCAGGACAATGTGCGTGTCGTCCGCGAAACCGGCAATCTGTTCCTGACGAACATCCACCGTGTCTTTCTCGGCGACGTTGCCGACCCGTCGCTGGAGGACGATGAGCTGCGCAACTACTTCCTCTCACCCTTCGGCCCCAAACCCGTCGGTAAGACCACCGACAGCCAGACCGACCTCGGCGAGATCGTACGCGAGGTCGAGGAGTTGGCTGTCTTTAATGACGAAGCGCACCATATTCATGACCCTAAGATGGCCTGGTTCAAATCCATTCAGGACATCCATCACAAGATGCTCCAGAAAGACCGGCGCCTGGCATTGCAAATCGATGTGACCGCCACGCCGCGTCACAACAACGGGGCGATCTTCGTGCAAACGGTGTCCGACTATCCACTCGTCGAAGCCATCCACCAAAATGTCGTGAAACATCCGGTCCTGCCAGATGCCGCCAGCCGCGCCAAACTCCAAGAGCGCACCAGCGCCCTGTTCACGGAGAAATATGCCGACTATCTTGCCCTGGGGATCGAGGAATGGCGGAAGAGCTATGCCGAGCATGAGGCACTCGGCAAGAAAGCCGTGCTCTTCGTGATGGTGGATGACACGCGCAACTGCGATGAAGTGGGCGCCTATCTTGAAAAAATCTGTCCCGAATTACAAGGCGGGGTGCTGGTCATCCATACCAAGAATAACGGAGAAATTTCCGAGGCGGCCTCCGGGAAAAAGGAAGAGGAACTCAAAAAGCTCCGCCAGGAAGCCAACGACATCGATACGTGGAAGTCACCTCACAAGGCCATTGTATCCGTCCTCATGCTCAAAGAGGGTTGGGACGTGCGCAACGTCACCGTGATCTGCGGTCTGCGCGTCTACTCCTCTGAAGCGAAAATTCTGCCCGAACAAACACTCGGGCGCGGCTTGCGCCGGATGTATTTCGGCACCGACGCCAGAGAAACCGTATCCGTCATGGGCACTCCCGCCTTCATGGAGTTCGTCGAATCCATCCAGACCGAAGGCGTCAGCTTCGAGCAAGTGCCCATGGGTGGAGGAGCCACGCGCCAGGATTCGCTCATTGTCGAAGTCGACCAGAACAATCCTGATAAGAACCTCGACGAGCTGGACATTCCACTACCGAAGCTCTCCCGCCGGTTTCACAGAGACTTCAAAGACCTGGACACCCTTGACCCGACGGCCTTGGGTAACAGACGTCTGCCCGTGAAACCGTTCACCCCTGAAGAGACCAGAGAGATCGTCTTCAAGACGATGCTCGATTCGGAAATTCACCATACTATCCAGCTCGATGGCTCAAGCCCTGCGGACTACCGCTCCGTCGTGGCCTTCTTTGCCCGTCAATTACTCAAGGATTTACGCCTCGTCGGCGGCTACGATGTCCTCTATGGGAAAGTGAAGACCTTCATGCGCGAGTATCTATTCGATGGAGCGCCGGTCAACCTGGAAGATCCTGTGGTGCTCCGCAACCTCTCCGAGCCGGAAGTCGCCAAGACCCTGTACGATACCTTCAAGGCCGCCATCAATGCGCTGACCATTCAGCAGACCGGCACCACGCACATCGAAGCCCGGATTCGCCTGCGTGAAACTCGCCCCTTTCGCACCGAGCATCGCCCGTTTCTCGCTGCGAGCAAATCCATCTTCACCAAAACCGTCGGCGAGGCGCAGTCCGGCGGCTTTGAGCTATCGTTCGCCGCCTTCCTGGAATCCGCGAAAGACGTGGCGGCGTTTGCCAAGAACTACCTCGCGGTCGGGTTCAAGCTTGACTATGTGAAGGATGACGGCGATCTCTCCACTTACACCCCGGATTTCATCGTACGCACGACCGATGGCGTCGTCTGGATTGTGGAGACCAAAGGCCGAGTGGAACTCGATCTGCCGCAGAAGATGGCCCGACTCAAGCAGTGGTGCGCCGACGCCACTGCCGCCGAGGACAACGGGCGACGGTACGAGTACGTCTTCGTCGATCAAACCGGGTTCGAGAAACATACCCCGGGCACGTTTGGCGCGCTGGTGGCAAGTTTCACCGAATACAAAGATTGACTATGAATCACAATGCCACACTTGACCGCTTAATTGATTGGGAAGGCCGATGAGCACGAAATGACGCTGCCAACCCCCGATGGTTACAAGCCAAATCTTAATTGACGGTTAATTGACTGGAGTCCTATGGACCGCGAAACCTTCGCCGCGCTCGCCACGAGTTTCACCGAATACAAGCGCTGACCATGATGACCTTCCGCAATCATCGCCTCCGCGACCTTGCCGTACCGATGGGCACCAATTGGCTGCTCAACGACCTGGCCGAAGCCAAGGGCAAGCAGGAGCTGTACACTCGCCAGTCGCCACAAGTGCTGAAGGCTCTCCGTGAAATGGCATTGGTCCAAAGCGTCGAGTCGTCTAACCGCATCGAAGGCGTCACGGTCGCACACGACCGTCTGCGCCCGCTCGTGCTCGGCCATGCCCGCCCCAAAGACCGGTCCGAGCAGGACATCACGGGCTATCGCCGCGCCTTGTCTCTGATCCATACCGAATCAGAGACGTTATCCATCACTCCCGACCTGTTGCGCCGTGTGCATCGGCTGTGTCAGGACGGCAGCGGCGATGCCGGCCAGTTTAAGAAAGTGGACAACGAAGTCATTGAACTGCGCCCCGGCGCGGCGCCCATCATCCGTTTCACATGCGTGTCCGCCAAAGCCACGCCCGCCGCCGTGGACGAACTCTGCCTCGTCTATCGCCACGCCATCGACCAGGATCACATTCCTCCTCTCGTGGCCATCGGCGCACTCGTACTCGACTTCCTCTGCATCCACCCGTTTCGTGACGGCAACGGCCGTGTCTCCCGCTTGCTCACCCTGTTAGCGCTCTATCAGCAAGGCTATGAAGTGGGCCGATACATCAGCCTGGAGCGGCTCATCGAAGAGGCGGAAGAAGACTACTACCGCGTCCTCCAGGAAAGCTCCCAACGCTGGCACGAGGGCAAACACGACTTCCTTCCATGGCTCAATCATCTTCTCGCCATCATCCGCCGCGCCTATGGCGAATTCGAGCGGCGCTCCGGGCAGGTCAAGAGTCCGCGCGGGGCCAAGACCGATCTCATCGTGTCGGCGATCGAAGCGCAGACCGGCCCCTTCCGGGTCAGCGACATCCGGCACGCGTGTCCTGGGGTCAGCCTCGACATGATCCGCCGAGTGCTCAAAAACTTGCGCGGCTCACAAGTCGAATGTATCGGGCGCGGTCAGCACGCGCAATGGCGCAAATTGTGAATTGGGTAATAACCGAATTGATTGGGTAATGAATGAGGTAACAACTCCCCATGGCACGACCGCACGATTCCGAAAAATACGACCTCTCCGACGCCGAGAAGCGCGATCTGATCAAGCTGATTGAGCAGGGCAAGCCGCTGCCGGAGAAGTATCGTTTTCTCTTGTTCGCCGACAAACGTGAGGTCGAGCTGGTGTGGAACGGCAAAAGCCGGGAAGTCTGCACCGCCATTCTTCCCTTCCAGACCCTCGAACATATCGACGAGCCCCGGAAGGAAGAACGCGACCAGGAGGAACTCGGGTACGACCTGGGCGGGCGGCAGGTCAAGGGTTGGACCAATAAGCTGATTTGGGGCGACAACAAGCTCATTCTCTCGTCCCTCAAGGCCGGCGCGCTCCGCCGCCAGATCGAGGACGCCGGCGGCCTCAAGCTCATCTACATCGACCCGCCCTTCGACGTGGGCGCGGACTTCAGCATGGACATCGAGATCGGTGGCGAGACCTTTCACAAGGAGCCGAACCTCCTCGAACAGATTGCCTACCGCGACACCTGGGGGCGCGGCGCGGATTCCTTCATCGCCATGATCTACGAACGCCTCATCCTCATGCGCGACTTGATGCACAGCGAGGGAAGTATCTATGTCCATCTAGATTCGCATGTTTCTCATTACGTGAAGCTTGCGTTGGACGAGATATTTGGAAAGCAATATTTCCAGAACGAGGTCATTTGGAAACGAACCAGCGCTCGAAGTGACTCAGATCGGATCAACACAATCCACGATACAATTTTCTTCTACACGAAGTCGTGGGACTTCACTTGGGATCAACAGTTTCAAGCATACGATGAAGAATACATAGAGCAGTTCTATACACACGTTGACCCAGATGGACGACGGTGGAAAAGAGGAGACATCACTAGTCCTAATCCGCGCCCGACCATGATGTATGAGTTTAAGGGCTATCCATCACCAAAAAAAGGATGGAGGTACACGAAGGAGAGACTGGAAGAACTGGATCGTCAGGGCAAGATTCACTACCCCAAAGACCCTGAAGGCGTCCCCCGCCTAAAACAGTATCTCGACGAGATGCCGGGAGTTCCTCTACAGAGCGTTTGGACAGATACGCGTCCACTTCATAATTTATCTCGGGGCTGGCATAGCTAAGAGCTAATGCCTGGTTGCTTTGTACCAGTATTTGAGCGGCCCGAGCAGCTGTCGATGATTGCCGCTATTGAAGCGCCATTCGCACTCCTTCAAAAACCAGTAAAAGTTGTCCGGCGTGATGCCAGTGAACCGACGCAAATGCCGCTTCGCTTGGTTCCAGAAGTTCTCGATCCCATTGATGTGATGCCCGCGCTTGCTCACGAAGACCTTGCTGTGGTTGACGCGTCGGTGGTGAAACTCTGAGACATCCAGCACATCATAGGCCGTGAAACTATCCGTATAGACGATGCTGTCCGGTGGCACCTGCTCGCGAATGATTGGCAACAGCGTTCTCGACCTGGCATTCGGAATAATCGCGGTACACACCTTCCCGCCCCGTTTTAACAAGCCAAATACCGGCACCTTGCCCGCCGCGGCCCGGCCGCGTGTGCCCTTGCGAACACCACCAAAGTAACTCTCATCCGCCTCAACCTCGCCAGACAAGTCATAGCTGGGCAGCTTACTGGCAATCAACTGGCGCAGCCGGTGGTAAAACGTTCGCGCGGTGTTCCGGTTCACACCGACAATCTCTGCCGCGGCCCGCGCGGTCGCTCCC
>JBDSDL010000127.1:0-16362 GCA_039920585.1 Nitrospiraceae bacterium
CCGCGGGCACTATCGAATCGACCTCAACGACACCGGCAATCCTGACAGTGCCTCTCTCGGCTTTGGCGACGAGTCGGGAGTGCACTCGCGTCAGTATCGAAAAATCTTTTAGCAGGCTGCTGAAAAAGGCTCCTTCTCACCCACCCAACCCTGGCGCGCCAAGACGCGTCTTCTCCCAGGCGTCGTTCTCGGTTCGACAAAATCCTCAACATACCCCAGAGGGTACGCCTCCGGTTCTGTCTCGCCTGCGGCCTCGTTGGCTGCCTTTTTGAGCAGCCTGCCGCCGCAATAGCCGTACTACAATCCAACCAGTGTTTTGATTTCTGCCCGCAACGTGTCTCGTTGCTCGCTCGCCCAGGTGTCGAGTCGTGCAAACAAATGAATCAGTGGCCCTGTATAGGGGGCCACGACTATGTCGCGGCGCTCTGACAACATGCCGTCGGCCTCGGCGATGCGGATTTTCTCGTTCGCGATATGCCGCGACAGGCATTTTGATATCATGAGTTGCTGGCCTGGTGTTCCGAGGACGTCTCCAAAAATCTTGCTCCTGATCACATCCAGCTCCTCTGGAATGGACACCTTCACGCGCACAGCCTGAGCAGTTGCCCAGGATGCTCGTTGGATAGAATAGTCATAGGAAAATACCTGTTCGCGAGGTTCGCGGTAGGGTCCGATCACATCCGTAATCTTCATGCGAGCATCCATTGTGGTTCCTCACGCCGAGTTACGATCGTTCTCCCGACAGATAGCGCACAACACGCTCGGCCGCGACCGCCCCGTCGCGGATACAGTCAGGGATCCCAACACCGCGATAGCCGGCGCCCGTGAGGACCAGTCCCCCGTAGCGACTGAGTGCGGCTTCAATCTGGTTCAGCCGTTCGAGGTGTCCCAGCGTATACTGCGGCATGGCCCTGATCCAGCGATTCACTTCCACAAACCCCGGCTCTGCAGTGACACCGCACATACTGGCCAATTCTGCTCTGACCCGTGCCGTCAATGCCTGGTCATCCAATTGAAGAATGGCCTCTCGCCCGACTCCGCCGACATAACAACGCACCAACAGTTGATCTGGCGGAGCGCGGTGTGGCCACTTGAGCGATGTCCATGTGGCCGCAATGAGGTCACGCCCTTCTGCCCGCGGGACGATAAATCCGAAGCCCTCAGCCGCGCCGGACACCGCCGCACGTGGATAGGCCATCGCAATCGTGGCAGTCGAGGCATAGGGAATCAACTCCAGTAATCCGCCGGCAATGGGCGTCAGGGGGCGAACGAGTTCTGCCGACACATAGGCCGGGGTCGCCAGCACGAGACTATCCACGGACAAGGCTGAGCCGTCATTGAGAATGACATCGTACATCCAACGACCGAGCTGATGGGACCGCACACGCAAGGCATCGACCGCACAGCCTCCCTTGAGCACGGTACCTTGATCTGTCAATCGATGGACGAGGGCGGCGACCAGATCTGACAATCCATTCTTCAGACTGACGAACATTGTGCGCTTCGAACCGGAGTGCGTGGTGGAGGGACCGGCCTTCCGGGACGCCATCATCCCGCGAATCACACTCCCGTACTGTTGCTCTAGCTCGACAAATCGCGGAAAGGTCGCCTGCACGCTCATCTGTTCCGCGTCTCCCGCATAAATACCGGCCATCAAGGGCTCGATCATCCGTTCGAACGCCTGCCGACCAACCCGCCGCCGGAAGAAGCTAGCCAAGGACTCATCATCCGGCGACCGTTTCACTGGCACGGCCAGATCCAGTCCCATCCGTGCGAGCCCCGCCCAACTCAAGAGTCCACTTCGGAGAAATGGCCCCAGCTGACTAGGAACTATCATCACCAATCCCTCTGGCAGTTCATGCAGACGGCCACGGGAGTAGACAGAAGCTCTCTTGCCGGTCTCGTTGGTGTTGATGAGCTGATCGGTCAGCCCCAATTTGTCACAGAGTTCGAGGCCAGCCGGCTTCTGGGATAGAAAAGAATCGGGGCCCGCTTCCGTCACGAGATCGCCAGCCCGATGGGTCACGATCTTGCCTCCCCAGTCGGAGGCGGCATCGACCACCGTACAGCGGATCGGGATACCGGCAGCCGCTGCCCGTTCGTAAAGGGCGTAGGCAGTTGAGAGACCTGAGATCCCACCACCGATGACGGCGACTGTGCGGAGGTTGCTCACGATGTAGGACAGAGGGAGGATTCGTGTGCCGTGAGCACAGAGGCCAGTGTGTCGATGAGCGCAGCCGAATCGTTCAGCATGGCGATTCGTTCGAGTCGGAGTCCCCGGCCAGCGGCGAATCGTTTCAATTCTATATCGATATCGTAGAGCGTTTCGACATGGTCGCAGAGAAAGCCGATCGGCGCGACCAGCACCTGTCGGCGCCCGTCGCGCGCCAGC
This sequence comes from Nitrospiraceae bacterium, assembly GCA_039920585.1. Classification (GTDB taxonomy): domain Bacteria; phylum Nitrospirota; class Nitrospiria; order Nitrospirales; family Nitrospiraceae; genus Palsa-1315. The sequence continues at coordinate 2,393 of JBDSDL010000127.1, forward strand.
TCATCCACGACAGACTCCACGGTCGGCCCCAGCCATGTTTCACCTGATCGGCCCTGGCTTTGGTAGGCAAAATGAGTGGGCCTGTTTCCCAGTCGAGCCGTCACAGCCGCAACCGTGCCTTGCACCTCGTCGGGATAGGGATCTTTCATCGCCACGATACGCTCCGGAAGGCTGTGGGCTGTAAAGAGTACCGGCACCGTTGCCCGCACATCGGCAGGAAACTGTAGCAACGCCTGGTGGATATTCTCGACAATCGCCGCAATCAGTCCTGGATGCCGGTGCCAACTGCCGACGTAACTCACCGGGCAAGTACTCTGCAGCACAGACCGCGCCTCTTCAACTTTTTTCCGATAGGCTCCGGTGCTCAGAGAGGACTGTTGGGGGGCCAGGCAGCACCCGATAACTTGTTCAGGATCGTCGCCGAGTAATTCGGCATAGGTCTCCTTGATAAACGGATGCCAATGCCGTAACCCGACGTAGACGCGATACCGTTCTCCACCGGGCTCGTTCAATCGCTGTTCCAGCTTCTTCGCCACATCCTTGGTGATCCCGACCGCCGGCGACTTCCCGCCCGTTGCCCGATACCGCTCCCGAATCTCTTCGACAAGTTCAGGCGGCGTGGGGCGGCCGCCCCGCACATCCAGGAGAAATGGCTCCACGTTCTCCAGGCTATCCGGCCCACCCATGGCCATGAGGAGAACGGCGATTGGACGTTGCGATTCCGACATGCCTTCTCCTCGTTATTGGTGAATCGTTAAACGCAGAGAGTCTTCTCGAATGACGATTCACGTTTAACGAGTAACGTCTTCTAGGAGCCTGTTCGACATTGACCTTTCTACTACGGCGAACGATCCGCGACCATCTGCGTCGTTCTCGGCCCGGAAAAATCCTCAACGTATTCCGCGAATACGCCTCCGGTTTTTCCAGGCCTGCGGCCTCGCATCTGGCCGCACCTCCTTCGCCTCGTCACGAAGGTAATGTCGGACAGGCTTCTAGCGTTGACTCAGCTTGTGGACCATATCGATGGTCGCGGCCACATGTTCGATCGGCGTTGTCGGCAAGATTCCATGGCCCAGATTAAAGATATGCCCCGGACGTCCGCCGGCCCGGCGCAGAATATCTTCCACGCGCCGTTCGATTTCATGCAGCGGGGCAAACAACGTGAGGGGGTCGAGATTTCCCTGCACGGCTACGTCATGTCCCACCGTCGCCCAGGCCTCGTCGAGATGGATGCGCCAGTCGATCCCGATGACATCCCCGCCTGCTTCTCGCATCTGAGGCAGCATCGCCGAAGTGCCGGTGCCGAAATGAATCATCGGCACGCCTTCTCTTTTTAGTCCCTCAAAAATCAATTGGACATGCGGCTGCACATATTCAACATAGTCGCCGACCGAGAGGCAACCCACCCAACTGTCGAACAATTGAACCGCCTGCGCGCCGGCCTTGATTTGCCGTCGTAAATAACCTGTGATGACACGCGCGAACTTGTCCATGAGTTGGTGCCAGGCCTTCGGTTCGCCATACATCAACTGTTTGGTGAGGAGATAGTTCCGCGAACTTCCGCCCTCGATCGCATAACTGGCGAGTGTAAACGGCGCCCCGGCAAATCCAATCAGCGGCACTCGCCCATTCAGGGCACGTCGAGCCTGACGGATGGCTTCGGCCACATAGTCGAGTTCACCGCCGTCGATGACGTTGAGCCGGTCCACAGCCGCCCGGTCCCGTACTGGATTGTGGATGACCGGTCCCTCGCCTGCCGCGAACTCCAGGCTGAGCCCCATCGGTTCAAGCGGTAACAAAATGTCGGCAAAAATGATGGCCGCATCGAGCGGAAAACGATCAATCGGCTGGTGCGTGACCTGCGCCGCCAATTCGGGTGTCTTGCACAATTCGAGGATCGAATGCTTCGCGCGGAGGGTACGATATTCCGCCATATACCGGCCCGCCTGACGCATGAACCAAACCGGCGTACAATCAACCGGTTCGCGCCGGCAGGCTTTCAGGAAGCGATCATTCATCATTTCGGGCATTCTAGAGACGAGGGGGCGAGGGTGTCAAACGGCGTTGTACTGCTGAGATCGCCATCGGTGACCGAGAAGGTGACCTGATAGCTGGCGCCACCCTGAGCTTCGGCGTCTCGATTGACCCAGAAGTAAAAACGATTGTGTGGCTTAACGGAGCAGACTTCGATTCTGTGACATTGCACGATTGGCCATCTTGCCAAGAAGCGTTCGCTACTCGCGCGAGAGAATGGGCCAGCGTTTCAGCCTAACTGGATAACCTCTCGCAGTCGAGAGAGTATACTTCTCTGAGCTGGACTAGAAGGGGTGCTGTGGCTTAGCTTTGAATCTGGCGCTAAGCGAGGGTGTGGGAGAGGAATTGCCCTGTATGAGAAGCTGCTATTTTCGCCACTTGTTCCGGTCGGCCTTCTGCCACGATGTGTCCGCCTGCCGCGCCGCCTTCTGGGCCTAGGTCGATAATCCAATCGGCTGATTTGATGACGTCGAGGTTGTGCTCCACCACCACTACGGTATTGCCGCTGTTCACCAGCTTCTGCAGCATGGCCAGGAGTTTTTTGATGTCTTCGACGTGCAGTCCAGTGGTCGGCTCATCCATGATATAGAGCCCATTCTTCGCGGACGAGTCTTTCAGTTCTGCGGCGATTTTCAACCGCTGGGCCTCGCCGCCTGAGAGGGTCGTCGCGGATTGGCCGAGCCTGAGATAGCCGAGCCCGATGGTCGAGAGGAGATGGAGCTTTTCACTGAGCTTGGGCGAGCCGCTAAAAAATCCCAGCGCCTCTTCAGCGGTCATCTGCAACACATCATGGATCGTTTTCCCGCGATAGCGAATGGAGAGGACGTCCGGTTTGAATCGCTTCCCGTCGAAGGCCTCGCAGGTGGCATAGATATCTTCAAAGAAATACATCTCGAGTTTTTCGACGCCGCTCCCTTCGCATCGGTCGCACCGGCCCCCGGTGGTATTGAAGGAGAAATGGCCCGGCGTGAGTCCGCGCCGGAGCGCATCGCGCTCGGAGGCGAAGAGCGCGCGAACCTCATCGAAGGCTTTGAGATAGGTGATCGGATTTGAGCGTGGTGTTCGGCCGATCGGTTCCTGATCGATGAGCTTGATGCCGGTGAGATGTTCGATCCCCTTAATTGCGCGAAATTTGCCCATCGGCAGTGAAGCAATACGAAAGGCGCGGGCGACGGCCCGGTAGAGGGTGTCTTCGACCAATGTGCTCTTGCCGGACCCCGAAACGCCGGTGATACAGATCAACATGCCGAGTGGAAGACGGACGAACAGATCTTTGAGGTTGTGTTCGCAGGCGCCGGCTAGGACAAGAAATTTTCCGTTTCCTCTGCGCCGCGACCCGGGCGTTGTGATTTCGTCTTCGCCGCGCAGGTAGCGCGCGGTGATCGACCGCCGGTCTGCAATGAATTCCTGTTGTGGCGCAGCACAGATTACCTCGCCGCCCTTCTCGCCCGACAGGGGACCCAGTTCGACGAGATAATCGGCCGCCATCATCATCTGGCGGTCATGTTCGACGACGACCACCGTGTTGCCCTGGGCTGCCAGCTCTCGCAGAATGCCGGCGAGCGTTGCGGTGTCACGAGGGTGGAGGCCGATGGTCGGTTCGTCGAGGACATAGAGCGTGCCGACCAAGCGTGCGCCGAGTTGGTTGGCCAAGGCTGCGCGCTGGGCTTCTCCTCCTGAGAGGGTGCGAGTTTGGCGGGAAAGCGTCAGATAACTGAGACCCACGCGGAGGAGAAAGCCAAGCTTGGCCGTCAATTGCCGGAGAATGTCGCGAGTGACTTGCTCTTCATAAGGAGAGAGGGTGAGGGCTGCGACCCAGGCGGCAGTTGCTTCGATCGTCAGCTCGGACAACTCATGAATATCTATGCCCGCGATTTTCACATAGCGCGCGTGCAGTCGGAGGCGTGACCCCTTACAGATCGGGCAGGGGATCGGCGTTCGGTAGCGGCTGAGCATCACGCGCACATGCAACTTGTAGCGCTTTCCTTCCAAGTATTCGAAGAATTGCTGCACGCCCTCCATCTTCCCTTCTCCCTGCCAGAGTATCTGCTGGGTAGGCTGTGGCAGATCCTTGTAGGGGAGGGTGAGGTCGATCCCACGCCGTTTCATGGAGAGCAGCATTTGCTTCTGCCACCAATCGCCACTGGGTTTGCTCCAAGGTTCGATTGCACCTTGGGCCAGCGACTTGCTGTGATCGGGAATAACGAGGTCGGGATCGTAACGGAGAATATTGCCGAACCCTTTGCACTCGGGACAGGCGCCGAGCGGATGGTTGAAGGAAAAGAGGACAGGGCGAATCGGTTCGAATGTTCGCCCACATTGCTGGCAGCGAAAATCCGTGCTGTAGATGCGGGAGCCCTGGTCGATGACCTCCACGCGGCACAGGCCCTCGCCCTCGCGAAATGCAGTTTCGATCGCCTCGACGAGGCGGGATCGGTTATCTTCCCGGATCACCAGCCGATCGAGGATCACATGAAGATGGTCCGGCCTGGTTGTGGGAAGGGTGTGAATCACGTGGAGATCGAGGATTTCTGCGCCGCACTGCACTCTGGTGAACCCGCGCAGCAACAGCGATTGGAGAAAGGCCTGATCCTGTTTCGACGCCGGGGCTGTGACAGGAAAAAGAATCATCGCGCGTGCCTCGCCACAATAATTCAGAAGATCGTCGGCGACGCTGCCTGGATGAAAGCTGCGCGCATCGATGGTGCAATCGGGGCAGACCGGATGGCCAACTTTGGCGAACAGGAGTCGTAAGAGGTCGGCAATCTCAGTCGTGGTGCCGACCGTCGAGCGGGCGGTGCGGATGGGGTTCTTCTGCTCGATTGCAATAGCGGGGCGGACGTTGATCAGCCGGTCGACATCGGGTCGATTGACCTTGTCGAGAAACATCCGGGCATAGGTGGAGAGCGACTCCACATAGCGCCATTGGCCTTCGGCGAAGAGCGTATCGAACGCGAGAGAGGATTTTCCCGATCCTGATACGCCGGTGATGGCCGTGACCTGATTGTGCGGGATGCGGAGCGAGATATTTTTCAGGTTGTTCTGCCGCGCACCTTCGACGATGAGGTCTGCAAATTGGTTCTGAGGTAGAGGGGTGGGTTTCACGATATGCGTTCCACGCGAGAAAAGACATAATCGTAGCGCGGACCCTTCATGAATATCTACTGCGGTGTCCGATGCTCTCCCAGGAACCGTAAAACGTGAGGCGTGAACCGTGAAACGAGGGTCTGCCGATTGGGATCGAGGGATTCGGCGAAAGACTTGGCGATATCATTCAATGGTGAGAAGATGAGGCGTCCAACGGGAGAGGAGTATGATTCTATCGACAACACCGAGTATCGACGGAATGAAAGCGATCAAGTATCTGGGGTTGGTCTCCGGGGATGCCATTCTTGGCGCGAACATCTTTCGTGATTTCTTCGCATCGATTCGCGATATCGTAGGCGGCCGATCGGCGGCATATGAAGCCGAGTTGCGCAAGGACAAAGACATTGCGCTGGGCGAAATGCGTGAGCAGGCTCGGAATCTGGGCGCCAATGCCATTGTCGGCATCGATATCGACTATGAAACGATCGGCGCCAGCGCCAGCATGTTGATGGTCAGCGCCAGCGGCACAGCGGTTGTCGTGGAGCCGGAGTAGGATCATGCAGCGCCTGCCTCAGACAGAGTACCTCGGACTCGGTCGCCAGTTGGCCCGTCTGTTGGGCTCCTGCCTTGAAGGCGTGTCGGGTGACGAGCTCCGGGAGCTGGCCCGAGCCTACGACCCATCCGCGGACGAAGCACGTATCAGCGCCGAGGTGTTTCTCTTCCACAAATATCTGCTCATGCGAGCTTGTGTCGGCGTGTTCCCAAAATCGGAGGCCGACCACATTGTCGGAGGACTGTGTGCGGCGCTCAACGAACGGGCCAGCGGGCTGGAGTTCAGTCCCGAACGGCAGCAGGCGATGGAGCACATGTGGCAGCAGCGGGCGGCGCAGTTCGACCGACCTTTTTCGCAGGATCGAGCGGAATTCCTCGATGAAGGATCAGGTCCCGTCCACTGGAAACAGACGATCGTCCGGTTCTGTCAGAACGTGCGAGAGATCGACAATCCTCCCAACATTTGGGCCGGGGCCGATGGCCCATCCCACGCAGCGAGCCGCGCTGTCACCGCAGCCCTCGATCACATGGTGTCGGCCCTCGGCGAAATGAATCGGCTCCATTTCAGCGGAGCGGCCTGACAGCCCTACTTCAACACCATCTTCACCCCTCCCACGCATCCTAAATACAGCACGAGCGAGCCAACCATCGCCGGCCAGAAGCCGAAGCGGGGGATGCCCGCGATCATGAAAACGACGTAGACTATCCAGGGCGGGACGAACCACAGCAAGTTTTTCGCGTAGCTGACGATCGCGTCGTTGCCTCCATTCAGATAGATGAGGATGAATGTGGCGCCGGTAATGGCGGGAAAGGTGCTGGCGAAGGCGGCGAGGAACGATTTGCCTTGCGACCCGAGGTAGGTGGAGAGACTGACAATTGTCCCGCCAAGAAGGAAATAGAGCACATACTTGTCGAGTTCACTCATCACGTTGCTCCTTGTTGAGAGAGACCGGTTTTCTTTACGACAACGCGAATCTCACTGCGCTGTACATCACCATGACTTCGACCGCATGCGCGATGATCGTGATGTAGAGATTGCGCGTGCGCAGGTAGATGGCTCCCCAGATCAGCCCGTCCCATACGGCGATCCAGTGGAGGTATTGAAAAGTATTCACCATGAACGGATCGAATGCAAATATCAGCGCGCTGGTGGTGAGGGCGAGAGGCGAAAATCGTTGGGCGAATCCGGATCTCCATAGCCTCGATTCTAGCGCGGAGAGACGTCCGAGGAGACAGCCGCGAAAATTCAGTTCTATGAGGAAGGCGATGCCACAAATGAACCAGGGGACCATAGCCATGAGGGGAAGCCGACCATGCGGCGTGGTCTTGAGGAAGCTAATGTCATAACCCAGGTGCGGATAGGCCGAGAGAATCACGAACGTATTCATGCAGCCGAGCAGAAGGCCTGTGGGAAGTCCCCAGCGCAGGCCATTCCGGAGGTTCCCTTTCTCCAGCCCAAGGCGAGCGATGACGTCGCGGTTGTGCGCGGCCCAAAAGCTTAAGGCGAGGTAGGCGATGATCTGTGGCGCGAACAGAACCAGCGTCTGTTCCTGGAGTGAGGCGGGAAGGGCGTAGAAGGCGAGTGTCGCGGCGATGGGGAGCAGCGCGAGGGCTGCTCCCCATTCTTTGGCCTGAGCTGGTGGTGCGGGCGGATCTGGCTCAGGTGCCATTGAAGAAGTTGTTAGTTCAGCTGGAGATTATAGCGGTCGAGGGTGGTGGCCTTGTGCCGTGCGAGGTTGGAAAGCGACTTGTTGTAGTCTACTGTGGCGCGCAACTCGTTTCCTTGGGCCGTCGCGAGATCGCGTTGGAAGTCGAGCACAAAGCGTGTGGTGCTGAGCCCCACTTTCAATCGCTCTTGCTCCGCCTGCAATTGCTTCTCTGCCATGATTCTGGCCGATCGAGTCGTTTCGATCCGCTTAAAATCCGTCTGGACACGCCGGACTGCTTCGCGCACACCCACGATAATCTGCTGGCGCACACTCACGAGCGATGCCTCGGCATTCTTCGCCTCCAGCTGTCGTTTATTATAGGTGCTCCAGGCAGACCGGTTGCCGAGAGGGTAGCTTAAGACGAGGCCCGCCCCATAATTATAGTAGTCGCCATTGAAGTTCCGGTTTATTGAGTCACCGTAGTCTTTTCCCAGTCCTGCCATTCCCATGGTCCCTTGGAACGAGAGGGTCGGGAGAATCTGATTTTTGGCAAACTTGGTGTTGAGATCGCTCGTTTCCATATTCTTCATCGCTTGGGTAATTTCCGGCCGCTGTTCGATAGCGGTATCGATAGCCTCCTGCAGGCTAATGGCTTCGAGAGTCACCATCGGCTGGTCGAGGAGGGTTAGGCGCAAATCTTGACGCAGGTCTTCTTCCGCAGGATTGAGCAATCGGCGCAACTGATCTTCCTGATCTCGAATCGCTTTATCCGCGACCAATACCTGTTCGACCCGCGAGGCGACGGCTGCTTCGGCTTGCAAGACATCGACGATCGACATGACGCCGGCCTTCGCTTTTGCGCGGTTGGTGGCCAAGAGTTCCTGCGCCGCTTTCAGGGCGGCTTCGGCCACTTTCAGGTTCTCATTGGCGAAGACGACTTCCCAATAGGTTTGTTCCACCGTGGCCAGGACGGTGAGGACTCGATCGCGAAACACATGTTCTTCCACGACCGCATTATTTTGCGCAACGCGGATGAAGGTCTTGGTCACGTCAAAGCCAGCGTTGCGGAGAAGCGGTTGCGTGAAGGTCAGTGCGAGGCCGCCCTGATAGGAAGGGTTGAAGAGGAATCCGCCGGCCACATTCTGGTTCACGCTCGTCCGAGCGGGGCTGTAGTTCAGATCGACGTTGCCGCCAGTGGGCAGGTTCGTCGTCGCATCGAGCGTGACGGAGTGATTCCGTTGATCGAAGGTCGTAATGTCGCCCAATGTGCCTGGGGTTCCGCCGAATACCGGTCGGTTGAGTGGGTTCACGACTCGGTTGAACTGACCGTTCACACTCAGGGTCGGATCGAACTTGGCTTGTTCGACGGTGATGTCGGCTTGGCGGCTCTCCTTCGTCTGGCGGCTGATATTGATGTCCAGGTTGTGTTGCAGCGCGCGAATGGCTGCGTCGGCAAGGGAGATGGTCTCCCGTCGTTCCGTTGATGGAGTCGTGCCGAGCTCCAGACCCCAACTGAGCCCAGGTAATAGAACCAAGCTGACCCCAATGGCATAGCCACATGTGCGCCACCATCTATTTATTCTGATACTCTGTTCCATAACGCCCCCTTTGATCGACAAGGAATCTTGCCCATACTATAATGATGTCGTACGAACCTGTCATGGACTAACTGCAATGAGATTTCAAGGCCATCGGGTCAAGCAAACTATGTTGCCGGGTTCGGTGCTTCCCGTGGCGCTGTCTGTGCTGGCGCTGCTCCTATTCGCTCTCCCGTTGCTGAGCTCGCAGGTGTGGGGTCAATCGATCTCCAGCGTTCGCTCATTCGATGGAGGGGTCGCGCCGTTGTTCAGGTCGCCAGGCTTAGGGAGCCTGTATCTCGATAATCAAGGTACGCAGGGATTCCTGTACAACCCTGGGAACAATTTCCAATCGTTCAGCTTTCGGAATCCCACGACCGGCCAGGCATGGAGCGGGGCTGTAAACACGCTCGGGCCACAACTCTCGATCGGACTCATCCAGGGCGCCAACCAGGTCGGTTCACCGCTCGTCCTTCCCGGTCCTCCCCGCCAAACTGCGCCTCTGCCATTGATCCAATCCACTATTCTCGACGAGATCCCCTGACAGGATTCCGAAAAAGTCCGTCAGCATCGTTCCGCAAGAGCCGTAAAAGGTGAAACGTAGGATTGCCGAGTGCTCTTCCTCCGAAACGTTTTACGTTTTACGTTTCACGATTCACATCTCACGGATCAAGGAGCATTCGCCAATTGCCATGTCAACGCCAGGACGTACCGCGCGACGGTTTGCAGAATTTCAGGATTGATCGTATCGGTGGTATCGGTGGGCTGATGAAAGTGTGGGTGGATACCGCCGCTGACGATGGTGATGGTCGGCACCCCAGCCTCTTTGAAAGGCACGTGATCGCCGCCGGGGAAAAATCCGTACAGGTCAAGTTTGTCCGCCAAGCCCGCTGCCCGTCCTGCCTCCTGTGCCGTGGCTTTTTCAAACCCTGTGATACCAACGGTTAACCGTCCGCTTCCCACTCCGGCATGGTCGATGTTGATCATGGCCTTCGTTGAACCGAGAGGGACGACGGGTCTCGATGTATAGAGGCGCGACCCGAGCAGATCCTTTTCCTCTCCACTAAAGGACACAAAGAGGATCGTTCGCTGGGGGCGTAGTCCAATTTTTCCTAGAGCCCGTGCCACCTCCAGCATCACGGCTGTTCCAGATGCGTTGTCATCAGCGCCAGGAAACCAGAGGCCCGCTGGACGGCCAAAATGATCGCGATGAGCGCCGATGACGATGGTATCCGGTCCTGTGCCAGGAATCAGCCCCACCACGTTTGTCAGCAAGCCGTCCTGTATCGTGGTTTTCCAGGAGAGAGATGCATACTGGTCAGCTAGACGCGATCGTGTTGATGGGGCTTTATTGAGTTGCTCTTGGAGAGTGCGAAGGCGGTTGGCGTCGGACCCCTCACTGCCTCCGACGAGAAGAGTCTCTGCCAAGTCGGTGCTGATCCATGCGCCAGGGAGCGCTTGGTCAGTGGGCAGCTGTCCATAAAAAGCGCTGGGCCTTCCCGTGACGCCGCGTCGAGTTTCATATGGACTGAGAATTGGTCCTGTCGCAGTCAGATAGACCAAGGCTCCTCGATCTCGCGCGAAACGGACCTTGTCGGCATGGCTGACGGGGCGTGGGTAGTGATCTGGCTTGCCACGCAGGAAGAGCACGATGCGGTTGTTTACGTCAACGCCGGCATAGTCGTCGATTCCTTGGGCGGGATCGACAATGCCATAGCCAACGAAGACGATCTGACCTTGGAGGTCGGCAGACGGGGAATCAAAGACCGGAAGATAGTCCTTGCTTAACTGTGCCGTGACAAACGTGCCTGCTGTGCCGGTGCGAATAACCGGGTCTGGTGCGATGAGTGAAGTGGAGACCATTGAGGCCATGATGCCTACTGGTAGTCCCTTCCCTGAGCTGGGAAATGGAACAGTGAGGGGGCTGTTGTAAATAAGCGGTAGCGTTACCCCTACCGAGGTCAATTCCCGTGCGAACCATTGCGCAGATCGCAGGTCGTCTTCCGATCCGGTTTGCCTGCCATTGAATGCCGGGCTGCTTAACGTGCGCACATCGGCGAGCATGCGCTCGCTCGATAGGCTGTCGAGCGCTTGAAGCCATGCGCGATGGTCTCCCTCCGATTGCGCGAAACCCTCGGTTCCCAGGGGGGGCAGAACGAGAATAATTCCCAGGAGAGCGACCACAACAAGGGAGGGCGAGAAGTTGCGTGTCGAGCGGTTCATGACGTGAGCCTTTCGAAGGAGCGCAGAACTATAGCATAGACTGGCAGGCTCGTTGCAGAGCGGTTGCAGGCAGGGTACTATGTCAAATTCTCAGGATGAAGATTCGATGACAGATCCAACCACACAAACAGATCGTTCTCCGAACCGGCTCATCACAGAAGCCAGTCCCTATCTTCGGCAGCATGCGGAGAATCCAGTGGAGTGGTATTCCTGGGGCGAGGAAGCCTTGGCGCGGGCGAAAGCAGAAGACAAGCCGATTCTCTTGTCGATCGGCTATTCAGCCTGTCACTGGTGCCATGTCATGGCCCATGAATGTTTCGAAAATGTCGAGATTGCCGGGCTCATGAACCAGGACTTCATCAATGTGAAGGTCGATCGAGAAGAGCGCCCGGATTTGGATGACATCTACCAAAAGTCCGCGCAGGTGTTTCTGGGACGAGGTGGTGGGTGGCCTCTGACGATGTTTCTGACACCTGACCAAGAACCGTTTTACGGAGGGACGTATTTCCCGCCGGCGCCCCGCTACAACCTGCCGGGATTTCCTGAGGTCTTGCGCGGTGTCGTCGAGGCCTATCGAAATCATCGAGACGATGTCCGCAAGAATGTGGAGAAGGTAAAAACCGGATTGCTGCGAGTCGGAACACCTCAGCCGTCGGACGATCCTTTGACGGATCGTTTGCTCGATGAAGCGGCCAAGAACTTAGGTCAGTTTTTCGATCCGGTCCACGGCGGATTCGGTGAGGGACCGAAATTTCCGACGGTTCCCCCGCTCAGTCTGTTGCTGCGTCAGACGGCGCGGACGAAAGACATCTCCCATCAAGAGCAGGCGCTATTACAACTGAGAGTCATGGCGGCTGGAGGGATCTATGATCATCTCGGTGGCGGGTTCCACCGTTATTCGGTGGACGGCCAGTGGTTGATTCCCCACTTCGAGAAGATGCTCTACGACAACGCGCAGCTGGTGCGGATCTATCTCGATGGATGGCGACTCACCAAAGAGAATCGGTTTCGTGAAGTTGTGGAAGAAACATTGGAGTTCGTTCGTCGTGAACTCACGCATCCGGACGGTGCGTTCTTTGCTGCGCAGGATGCCGACAGCGATGAGCATGAGGGAAGCTACTTCGTCTGGGAGCCAGGAGAGATTACCTCAGTGCTGGGGGCTGAAATGGCTGAGGAGTTCTGCCGGCGCTATGGGGTGACGGAGAGCGGCAATTTTGAAGGCAAAAACGTGTTGAATCGGCTCGGTGGGATTCAGCTCGCGCCCGACACCCAAGAGGAAGTGGAGTCCTTGTTGCGGTCTGCCAGGGTGAAGTTGCTTGCCGCGCGCGAGCAGCGGATGAAGCCACAGCGGGATGACAACATTCTCACGAGCTGGAATGGGATGATGGTGTCCGCCTATCTCGACGCCTATCACGCGTTCGGGGTTCCCGCATATCTGGCGGTTGCGGAACGGGCGCTCACATTCCTAGTGGACTATGCGGTCGAGAACGGGCGAGTCTATCGTACGGTCAGGGAGGGAAAGGGCCACTTGAACGGCTATCTGGACGATGCAGCCTGTCTCGCCGCCGCATTGCTGGATGCGTTTGAGGCCACGTCGCATCGGTGGTACCTGGATCAAGCCCGTGAGGTGACGGACCATCTGCTGGAACGGTATTGGGATGAGGAGGCAGGTGGTTGTTTTTATACCAGCCGTGACCACGAAGCCCTCCTGCATCGCATGAAGTCCGGGACCGATAGTGCAATTCCGTCCGGTAATGCCATTGTGGCCATGGTCTTGCTGAGGCTGTTCTCTTTCACGAGAGAGCAGAGGTATCATGATCGGGCCGAGCAGCTGTTCCGGGTGTTTCGGAGCGTGCTGGGGCACAATGCCTATGGTTCATCGGCCATGCTCTGTGCGCTGGATTGGTACCTGACGACGCCACAAGAGATTGTTGTGATCGGAACTCGTGGCGATACGATAACCGAATCGTTGCTCTCAACAGTCCATCGACGCTATCTGCCGAATCGTGCGGTGCTGGTAGTCGAAGCGTCTCGTCGTGCGGGGGAATCCGACTTAGCGCTCGCTGCAGGGAAGACGAGTGTGAACGGGCAGCCAACGGCATATGTCTGTCAGCGTCAGACTTGTTCGCCTCCGATGACAGAATGCCATCAATTGGAACTGTTACTGTAGGGAGAGTGCTATGGGCGTGGGCGACTCAGGCAAAGGACTGTACGATCACCTCTACCGCCGATTCTTTGAGAATCGTGCGTCGCACCAGGGCTATGATTTTCAGCAGGCGCCCGGTGGAAGCGCTCCAACACCCGGCGTCACGTTTCGGGATCGTCTTCGATGGTGGACCTGGGGTCGGTGGCGACGTCGAGAGAGGATTATGGCCGCTCGCGACCGGTTCCAGCAGGACATTCTCGATATCAAGAAACGGTCACCGAAGTAAGAAGAGATTGAGAGGATCCATGCGAGTGAATGTGGTATACGCGTGAGGCCCAGGTATATCGGCAGAGTCGCTGTTGCGCTTGTATTGGTGGTGATTGTTGGTGAATGGCTCGTCTGTATCGAGCGGTCACAAGCCATTCAGGCAGAGAGCCGGACGGAAAAAGAGGCCAACTTAAAAGGTCAGGCCCAAGGGGGACTGTTTAATCGATGGACCTTCGACCAGCAAAAGTCTGGTGAGGCTCCTGCAGGATTCTCCATGCTGGGGTTTGGCGAAGGGCCGGCTGCGGACTGGACGGTCAAGGCGGATACAGATGCTCCCTCAGCGTCGAACATTCTGGCCGTGAAGTCATCGTGCCAGGCCGTGACCTGTTATCGTTTGATCGTCGCCGATGAGTTTCAGTATGAGTATCCGGATGT